>CALXDC010000041.1 GCA_944386975.1 uncultured Oscillospiraceae bacterium
GGAGCTGGTAGACGGACTCGAACCCCCGACCTGCTGATTACAAATCAGCTGCTCTACCAACTGAGCTATACCAGCACATCAGCAACGGAGATTATATTACCAGAGGACTCCCGGTTTGTCAACAGGTATTTTTGATTTTTTTCAAGTTTTTTTACAAAGGAGCGCTGCCATGTCATACCATGTACATCAGGACCCCCAGCGCCGCCCGGTACGGGCCCTCTGCTCTCTGTGCGGCAGGGAATTGACCGAGGGAGAGAGCTGCTGGCGCATCAACGGCGCCGTCATCTGTCCCGACTGCCTTCCCCTCTGGGCCCGGCGGGACTATGCCGGACACCACTGCGTCTGCGGGGAGGAGGATGCCCCATGACGCTGTTGGAGCTGGCCGCCCAATATCGCTTCAGCGCCGCCCTGGTCCAGCAGCGGATGGCCCAGATCCGTCTGGAGATCCGGGAGAGCCGGGACCCCTTCCAGCGTCAGGCGCTGCGCCAGCGTCTCCGGGAGCTGCAGCCCCTCCACCGGGAAACCCGGGAAACCGCCCGGTACCTGGAGACCTACTACACCATCCGGAGGAGGTGAGGCGGGGTGGCCCCGAGACGCAAGCCCGAAGCGCCCCTCACCATTCGGGACAACGAGTTCATCGGCGATATGGCCGCCTGGCGGACGGCCCACAGCGAGGACAACTCCGAACAGCTGGAGCGGCTGCGCCGAAGCCTCCGCTCCGCCCGAAATGCCGAGCTCACCCCCCGCCAGCAGCAGATGCTGCGGATGTACTACGACGAGGGCAAGTCCATGACCCGCATCGCCGCTCTTCTGAAGGTGAACAAATCCACCGTCTCCCGCACCATCGCCCGAGGGCGGCAGAGGCTGAAGCGTTGTCTCAAATACTGCCTGTAGGCGCGGTGGAAAAAACTTTCCCCGCCATCCACTTTACGAAAGGGGGAATTTCATGTAGAATAGGGTCTGCAATCTGCGCCCTGCGGGGCGTTTTGAGAGGGGGCGGAACAACATGAGCGGCTATACCATCCATCTGCCGGAGGAGGACAATATTGTGCTGTCCGCCCCGGTGGTCCGGCGGCTGCTGGCCGCGGGGAACGGCGACGCCGCCCTTCTGTACCTGGCCCTCCTGGAAAACCGGGGGAGCCTGGCGCCGGAGAAGCTGATGGAGAGCCTCAAATGGGACCGGCGGCGGCTCAGCGCCGCGGAGGAGTCCCTCCTGCGCCAGGGGCTCATCAGCGCCCCCACCGCCGCCAAGGAGGAGCCGGAGGACCGCCGTCCCGAGTACACCCGGGAGGATGTGACCCGGCAGCTGGAGAGGGACGGCCGGTTCTCCCAGCTGGCGGACAGCGTGGAGCAGCTGCTGGGCAAAAAGCTGTCCACTCCGGACCTGAATATTCTTTTGGGCCTTTACGACTACCTGGGGCTCCCCTGTGAGGTGATCTACCTTCTGGTGAATCACTGCACCGAACGGCTCACCGCCCGGTACGGTCCGGGCCGCCGTCCTACCCTGCGGCAAATTGAGAAGGAGGGGTACGGCTGGGCCCGCCGAGGTCTTCTGGACCTGGACAGCGCCAACCGCTACCTCATCCAATACGCCCAGCGGCGCAGCCAGACGGGCCGGTACATGGAGGTACTGCGGCTGGGTCAGCGGGCCCCCGCCCCCAGCGAGGAGCGGTATCTGGTGAGCTGGGCGGAGATGGGCTTTCCGCCGGAGACGGTGGAGCTGGCCTACGACCGCACGGTCCTCAAGTGCGGGGAGCTGCGGTGGGGGTATCTCAACCGCATTCTCTGCAACTGGCACGAGAAGGGACTCCACACCCTGCAGGAGGTGGAGGAGGGGGACCGCCGCCCCGCCGCCCGGTTGAAGGGCAGCGAGGCCGCCCCTGGGTCCAACCTGGAGCGGATGCGGAAATATCTGGAGATGTCCAGACAGCAGGAGGGATCCAACCATGGCGACCGACAGTAAGATCATGGCCCGGGCCCTGGCCCGGTACCGCCGGGATACGGAGCGCCGCCGGGAGCGGCAGCAGATCCAGGCGGAAACCATTCTCCGCACGGTGCCCCGGGCGGCGGAAATCCAGCGGGAGCTGCGGGGCACCGTGGGACAGATCGTCGCCGCCGCCTTCCGCCGGGGCGCGGACCCCACCAGCGCCATCCGGGCCCTGAAGGAGCGGAATCTCTCCCTCCAGCGGGAGCGGGCGGAGGTGCTGGTGGCAAGCGGCTTCCCCTTCGACGCCCTGGACGACAAGCCCTTCTGTCCCCGGTGCAAGGACACTGGCTTTACAGAGGAAGGCCCCTGCAAGTGTCTGATGGCCTACTACACCAGGGAGCAGAACAAGGAGCTCTCCAAGCTTCTGGACCTGGGGGGGCAGAGTTTCGACACCTTCTCCTTCCAGTGGTACAACACTGCCGTGGACCCCAAGGAGAAGATGAGCCCTCGGGAAAACATGGAGATGGTGTATGAGCTATGCGCCAACTACGCCCACAGCTTCGGCCCCAAGAGCCCCAATCTCCTGATGAGCGGCCCGCCGGGCCTCGGCAAGACCTTTTTGTCCGCCTGCATCGCCCGGGAGGTCAGCGGGGCGGGGTTTTCGGTGGTGTACGACACCGCCTCCCACGTCTTCGCCCAGTTTGAGAGCGGAAAGTTCGGCCGGGAGAATCCCTTTGACGACGACGCCAACACAGACATCAACCGGTATCTCAACTGCGATCTTCTCATCATGGACGACCTGGGCAGCGAGATGACCACCGCCTTTGTGGTCAGCGCCCTCTACCAGATCATCAATACCCGGCTGATCACGGGAAAGCAGACCATTCTCAACACCAACCTCTCCCTCCCCGAGCTGGGCAAGCGGTACAGCGCCGCCATCCTCTCCCGGATTGAGGGGGAGTACCAGATCCTCACCTTCTTCGGCGAGGACATCCGCAAGCAGCGGCAGAGATGACACAACCGGAGTGGGTTCCCAAAAGGAACCCGCTCCGGTTCAGTCTGTCGAAAAAGTGGCCTTGCCACTTTTTTGACAGAGATACAACCCGCCGCGCGCAGGAATTGTCCGCTATAAGCGGACAATTCCCACACTTGCGGGCTGCAAAATATTTTCTCCGACGCACATATCGCCGGAGAAAATGGATTTCACTGGATTTGCGCCATCCGGCGCAAACTCTGCGAGGTTTTTTCGACACGCTCAATCGGAGCGGGTTCCAAAAGGAACCCGCTCCGGTTTTTTCCAAGGGATTCAGTTCTTCAGGCTCTGGAGGGGCGCGGGAATGCGGCCGCCCCGGGCGATGAAATCGGCGCTGGAGGCAGAGTGGACCGGCATCACCGGGGCGCTGCCCAGAAGGCCGCCCATCTCCATCATGTCGCCCACCTTGGCCCCGGGCACGGGGATGATGCGGACGGCGGTGGTTTTGGAGTTCACCATGCCGATGGCCGCCTCGTCGGCGATGATGGCGCTGATGGTCTCGGCAGTGGTATCCCCGGGGACGGCGATCATGTCGAGGCCCACGGAGCAGACGCAGGTCATGGCTTCCAATTTATCAATGGTCAGTGTGCCCTCCAGGGCGGCGGCAATCATGCCCTCGTCCTCGCTGACGGGGATGAAGGCGCCGGAAAGGCCGCCCACGTGGCCGGAGGCCATGACGCCGCCCTTCTTCACGGCGTCGTTGAGGAGGGCCAGGGCGGCGGTGGTGCCGTGGGTGCCGCAGACCTCCAGACCCATCTCCTCCAGAATCCGGGCCACGCTGTCGCCGATGGCGGGGGTGGGGGCCAGGGAGAGGTCCACAATGCCGAAGGGGACCCCCAGCCGCTCCCCGGCCTCCCGGCCCACCAGCTGGCCCATGCGGGTGACCTGGAAGGCGGTCTTCTTGATGGTCTCGGCCACCACGTCGAAGGGCTGGCCCTTCACGCTCTGGAGGGCGTGGTAAACCACACCGGGGCCGGAGACGCCCACATTAATGGCGCACTCCGGCTCGCCCACGCCGTGGAAAGCGCCGGCCATGAAGGGGTTATCCTCCACAGCGTTGGAGAACACCACCAGCTTGGCGCAGCCGAGGCCCTGGGTATCCCTGGTACGCTCGGCGGTCTCCTTGATGATGCGTCCCATGAGAGCCACGGCGTCCATGTTGATGCCGGCCCGGGTAGAGCCCACGTTGACGGAGGAGCAGACGAAGTCGGTCTCCGCCAGGGCCTGGGGGATGGCGGCGATGAGCCGCCGGTCGCCGGAGGTGAAGCCCTTCTGCACCAGGGCGGAGTAGCCGCCGATGAAGTTGACGCCGCAGGTCTTGGCCGCCTTGTCCATGGTGACGGCGAAGGGGACGAAGTCCTCCGTCTCGCAGGACTCGGCCACCATGGCCATGGGGGTGACGGAAATCCGCTTGTTGACGATGGGGATGCCGAACTCCCGCTCGATGGCCTCGCCGGTGACCACCAGCCTTTCGGCCTTGCGGCAGATCTTGTCATAAATCTTGTCGCAGCAGGCCCTCCAGTCGGGATGGGCGCAGTCCCGGAGGGAGATGCCCATGGTGATGGTCCGGATATCCAGGTGCTGCTTATCGATCATCTCGATGGTTTCGAGGATATTTTTCTGATTAAGCATGATGTGCCTCACTTTACATTTGCGTCTTATATTTGCGTCCCGCGAAGCGGGACGCAAAAAATTCCAATCATTTTTGTCAGGACATGTGCCTGACAAAAATACGTTGACCCAGCCGCCTTGGGCGGCGTCACCAGTCCGCAGACTGGTGGTGGGGGGTCTCCGGGGGGAGCCAGCTCCCCCCGGACTTTACTGGTGGTGGGGGATTCTCAAGGGGGAGCCAGCTCCCCCCGGACTTCCCTTAGATTTTGTGCATCGCGTCAAAGATATCCTCCCGCTGGACCCGGATGTCGAGGCCCCGCTCCTGACCGTAGCAGGCCATCTGCCGCTTCATCTCGTCAAAATCCATGCTCAGATCCGACACGTCCACCACCATGGTCATGGTGAAATACCCCTGCAGCACCGTCTGGCTGATGTCCAGGATGTTCACATTGTAGGTGGCCAGGTGGGTGCAGACTCCGCCGATGATGCCGATGCAGTCCTTTCCCAGTACAGTGACGATAGCTCTCATGTCGATATTCTCCTTTTTGTTCTCAAAATTCCTATTTCAGCTGATCCAGGGTCAGTCCGAACCCCTCTGCGAAATGTTCAAAGAAATACCGGAGCTCCGGCAGGTCCATCTCCACCAGCAGGGCCCGGGTCTCCCGTGCGGCGTCGGCAAAGTCCCGGTTTCCCGCCGCCAGCTCCTCCTGGCACTTGATGTAGGCCGCCAGCTTGTCCGCCGCCTTCACAATCTCCCGGACCTCCCCCTGGGCCTCGTGGAGCAGCGGGGCATAGGCGGGCGCCATCTCCGGCGGCAGCATGGACAAAAGCCGGTCCGCCGCCGTGTCCTCCACCTGACGGTAGGCCTCCCGGATCTCCGGGCTATAGTACTTGATGGGGGTGGGGAGATCCCCGGTGAAAATCTCCGTGGCGTCGTGGAACAGCGCCGCCGCGGCGCAGGCGTCGGGGTCGCAGGGCCGCCCCATCACGTCCCGGCGGATCACCGCCAGACCGTGGGCCAGCACCGCCGTCATGTGGCTGTGCTCCTGAATGTTCTCCGTGTCGCTGTTGCGCATGAGGGACCAGCGGTTCACATACTTCATCCGGGAGAGATAGGCAAAGAAATGATACATGTCCGCCTCCTATAAAGTCCCCCGCAGACTCTCGCCGTCGGTTCCGGCGAGAGTCACAGGCAGGGTCCGGTTGTGAAGGTCCGCCCCTTCCGCCTCCACCACCATGTAGTTGGGGGCGTGGCCCCGCCAGAGACCGCTCTCCCCCCGCTCCTCAAAGAGAACCGGGACCTGACGGCCCACCCAGCGCCGGAGATAGTCCCGGTGCATCTCTGCCGCCGTCTCCGCGGCACGGGCGCACCGCTCCTCCTTGACGGCCTTGGGCACCTGCTCCATCCTGGCCGCCGGGGTGCCGGGGCGGATGGAGTAGGGGAAGATGTGCATATCCGCAAAGCCGCAGCGGTGGAGGAAAGCCAGGGTCTCGGAAAACTCCTCCTCCGTCTCCCCGGGGAAGCCGGTGATGAGGTCGGTGGTGATGGCCGGGTCGTCAAAATACCGCCGCAGCAGCGTGACGCTCTCATAGTACCGCGCCGTATCGTACTTCCGGTTCATCCGCTTCAGCACCGCGTCGCAGCCGGACTGGAGGGACAGGTGGAAGTGGGGGCAGAGCTGGGGCAGGGCTGCCGCCCGCCTGCAGAATTCCTCTGTGACGGTCCGGGGCTCCAGACTCCCCAGGCGGAGCCGCACGTCTGCGGGCAGGGCGGCGCACACCGCCTCCAGAAGATCACAGAGATTCTGCTCCCCCGGCAGATCCTGGCCCCAGGAGGAAATCTCAATGCCGGTGAGGACAATCTCCCGGTACCCCTCCGCCGCCAGCCGCTGGGCCTCCTCCGCCGCCTCCCGGGCGGGCAGGGACCGGACACGGCCCCGGGCGTAGGGGATGATGCAGTAGGAGCAGAAGTTGACGCAGCCGTCCTCGATCTTCAGAAGGCACCGGGTGCGGCCCTCCAGGCCTCCCGCCGGGAGAGCCTCGAAGGTTCTGCGGTCAAAGGCATTGTCCAGGGCGGTGATGGGCCGCCGGTCCTGCCACTCCTGCTCCAGAAGGTCCAGGAATTTCAGCCGGTCGCCGGTGCCGGCGATGAGGTCCACCGGCAGGTCCTTGATCTCCTCCGGGTGGGTCTGGGGATAGCAGCCGCACACCGCCACAATGGCCTCCGGCGCCTGTTTTCTGGCCCGGCGGATCATCTGCCGGGATTTCTTGTCGCTGACGGCGGTGACGGAGCAGGTGTTGATGATGTAGGCGTCCGCCGCCCCCTCGAAGGGCACCAGGGTGTGGCCCCGGTCCGTCAAAAGCTGCTCCAGCGCCTGGGTCTCGTATTGGTTCACTTTGCAGCCCAGGGTGTAAATGGCGATGTTCAGTGCGCAGCCCCCCTTGCCTTTTGGGAAAACTCCCGATATAATAAGAAGTTGCCGGTCTTCTTCTCCTCTGGAGGAGACAGAAAATCGGTATTACAGTCAATTTAGTATTATATCTTGTTTTTTCCACAGTGACAAGGCCAAACCTGTGGGGATTTTTTCCGAAGGAGGGGCCGATTTATGTATTATCTGGACTACGCCGCCACCACGCCGGTACCGAAGGCCGTGGCGGAGGTGATGACGGCGGTGCTGACGGAGGACTTCGGCAATCCCTCCTCCCAGTATCCTCTGGGCCTGGCCGCAAAGAAGCGGACGGAGGCGGACCGGGTGGTCGTCGCGTCGGCCCTGGGGTGTAAAGCCGATCAGCTATACTTTACCTCCTGCGGCACCGAGGGGGACAACTGGGCCATCCGGGCGGCGCTGTGGCAGAACCGCCGGGTGGGCAAGCATATCATCACCACCGCTGTGGAGCACAGCGCCGTTCTGGAGACCATGAAGGCTCTGAAAGCCGAGGGGTACGACGTGACCTTCTTAAAGCCCGACGGCGAGGGCCGCATCACCGCCGCTCAGGTGGCGGAGGCCCTCCGGGCGGACACCGCCCTCGTCAGCGTGATGCTGGTGAACAATGAGACCGGCGTCCGCTTCCCCGTGGAGGAGATGGCCGCCCTTCTGAAAGGCCGCCCCACTCTCCTCCACACCGACGCGGTCCAGGGCTTTTTGAAGGTGCCCTTTACCGCCGCCTCCTTAGGGGCGGACTACATCACCGTCTCCGGCCACAAGCTGGGGGGCCCCAAGGGCATCGGCGCCCTGTACGTGGGGGGGAAGGCCCAGAAGCCCCACCCCCTCCTCTACGGCGGCGGCCAGGAGCGGGGCCTCCGCCCCGGCACCGAGCCCACCGCCCAGATCGCCGGGTTCGCCGCGGCGGTATTCCTGTGGACAAAGGACCTGGAGGAGCGCCGGGCCCATCTGGAGGCCATGAAAGCCTACGCCCGGGAACAGCTGGGGAAGATCGAGGGGCTCGCCTTCATCGGCGGAGCAGACGCCCCCCACATCCTCTCCCTGTCCCTGCCCGGCTATCCCAGCCAGAACATCGTCAACGACCTGGGGGCCAAGGGTATCTGCGTCTCCGCCGGTTCCGCCTGCCACCAGGGAAAGCTGAGCCACGTCCTCACCGCCATGTCCCTGCCCAAGCGCACCGCCGCCGGGGTGATTCGTGTGAGCTTCGGACCGGACACCACCGAGGAGGCTATCGACGCTCTGGCGGAAGCCTTAGAGGAGCACCGCAGCACCCGCTTTCCCATGTTGTAAGCCAAAATGTCGAAACAGGGAGTATTTTGCAGGCCGCAAAATACTCCCTGTTTTCATTTTTCGCCTATTTCACCCGCCGCCCGTCGCTATAGACGGCGGCGATGCAGTCCTTCTCCATGAGGTACAACGACCGCTCCAGCCGCTCCTGAAGGCTCAGCTCCCGGGCGGGAGGGGGCAGGGCGCTGTCGTCCACCACCATGGCGTGGAGCCGGCCCCCTAAGGCAAAGCCCTCCCCACCGCCGAAATACCGGTGCCCGGCGGTGGTGCCCAGATACCAGGCCTCCGGTACCGTGAGGAAGGGCGCGCCGGTCTCCATGGCCTTGACCTTGGAGGCCCGGATGGTCAGCACCACGTTGGCGGCCATGCTCAGCTGATCGCCTCCGGCGATGTCGGACCCCAAGGCCACCCACACCCCCCGGTCCACGAGCTGGCGCACCGGGGCGGTGCCGCTGCAGATGTTCACGTTGGAGGCGGCGCAGTGGACCGCCACCACCCCGGCCTCCGCCATGGCCGCCTGCTCCGCCTGGTCGCTGTGGACACAGTGGGCCATGAGTGTCCCCTTTTTCCAAAGGCCGAACTTGGCGTAGGTCTCCCAGTACCGTCCACAGTCCGGGTGGAGCTCCTTCACCCAGGCCACCTCCCCCCGATTCTCCGACAGGTGGGACTGGACCGGCAGATTCCGCTCCCTGGCCAGCTTCCCCAGCCCCGCCATCAGCCCATCGGAGCAGGAGGGGGTAAAGCGGGGGGTGAGGATGGGCCTCACGTGGGCAAAATGACAGCCGTCCAGCCACCGCTCCGTCTCCCGGAGGGACTCCTCGCAGGTCTCCTGGTAGTCGGGGCTGCTGTTGCGGTCCATGTTCACCTTCCCCACATAGCCGGTGACCCCCGCCGCCTCCAGCTCCTCCATGAGAATCCAGGTGGCCTCGGTGTGGATGGAGGAGAACATCACCACCCGGGTGGTGCCCCAGGCGATGAGCTCTCGGGCCAGCTTCCGATAGACCTTTCGGGCAAAGTCCCCATCGGCAAACCGGGCCTCGGTGCGGAAGGTGTAGGTGTTCAGCCAGTCCAGAAGGGGCAGATCCATGCCCATGCCCAGCATCACATACTGGGGCGCGTGGAGGTGGAGGTCCGCGAAGGAGGGCAGGATCAGCCGGTCTCCCCAGTCCTCCACAGGAAGGCCCTGATACTGCTCCGGCAGGGTCTCCCCCACATAGGTCAGGGCCCCGTCCTCCGCCGCAAGATATCCCTTGGGAATGGCGGAAACCTCCCCAAACCGGGGGGCGTGGAGAATATTTCCATGCAGAATGGTGGTCATATCGGCACACGTCCTTTCTCAAGAAAAACAAAAGAGCGCCCCGCCGGCCACCCGGAGGGACACTCATAGCGGGGCCTTTTCGGCGGCCCGGTAGAAACTTTCGCACCATGAAAGCGAAATTATATGAGGTCGTTTTTCTTCTACTTTTACTGTACCATATCCCGCGCCAAAAGGCAACCCTAGGTTTCTCCCCTGTCAAAAATGTAAAAAACTCTTGACATTTTCCAGCGTCCCTGGTATGCTGATGATGTCAAAAGTATTTGACATTAAAACAACAGGAGGATTTGTTATGAACACAGGTGGATTTTCCATAGAGCATCTGGGCCTGATCGCCTTCGGCCTGTTTTTGCTGCTCTCGGTGGTGCTGGACGTGTGCATGATCGTGTCCCTGGTCCGGCCGGGGGACGAGCGGCGGCAGCTCATCGTATGGAAGGCGGGGACCTGGACGCTGGTGGGTACCGCGGGCGGTCTTGTGATCTCCATTGTGGAATGCATGGTCAGAAATGAGGCGGTGTCGGTCAATCCCTTCATCGTGCTGAGCACCGCCGCCATTTTGTACTTTGTGATCCTGCTGATTTACAAGCGGAAATACGGAGGCTGAGATGGACAATCGGATTCGCGAAAAGCGGAAGGAGCTGGGTCTGTCTCAGGAGGAGCTGGCCAAGCGGTGCGGGGTGTCCCGCCAGACGGTGAACGCCATTGAGAACAACAAGTACGACCCCACGCTGGCCCTGGCCTTCCATTTAGCCCGGGAGCTGGGGACCTCGGTGGACGCCCTGTTTTCCCCCGGCTGACCGGCGCTTCGTCAGCGGGACCCGATCTCCCAGCCCCCCTGCCCGTCCGGGCGGAGCGCCGCCTCGTAGAAGGCCCGCGCGGCCCGGAGCAGATGTTCCGTATCCTCCGCCCCGGCGGTCTCCCAGGCGGAGTGCATGGCCAGCTGGGCCAGCCCCACGTCCACCGTGGTGAGGGACACATGGGTGTTGGAAATATTTCCCAGGGTGGAGCCCCCCGGCAGGTCCGAGCGGTTGGCAAAGACCTGGGTGGGCACGCCGCAGCGGCGGCAGAGCTCGGTAAACAGGGCCGCCGACACCGCGTCGCTGGTATACCGCTGGCTGGCGCTGTGCTTGACCACCACGCCGCCGTTGAGCCGGGGCCGGTGGCCGCAGTCGGCGTACTCCGGGTGGTTGGGGTGGACGGCGTGGGCGTTGTCCGCCGACACCATCACACTGGCGGCCAGCTCCGCCGGATCCTCCCGCCCCAGAGCGGCGCAGATGCGCCCCAGGGTCTCCTGGAGGAAGGTGCCGTCCGCCCCCTGGCGGGTGGCGCTGCCCACCTCCTCGTTGT
Organism: uncultured Oscillospiraceae bacterium; assembly: GCA_944386975.1. Classification (GTDB taxonomy): domain Bacteria; phylum Bacillota; class Clostridia; order Oscillospirales; family Oscillospiraceae; genus CAJFPI01. The sequence continues at coordinate 10,965 of CALXDC010000041.1, forward strand.
CAAAGAGACAGAACACCGGCGCGCCGCCCCCCTGCCCCGCCTCCAGAAAGCCGTGGAAGCAGGCGAAGGCGCACTGAAGATCGTCCAGCCTGGGACCGGCCACCAGCTCCTCATTCGCCCCCAGCGCCGTCCCCGGCTGGCGGACATAGAGGAACAGGTCCCCGCCCAGGAGGTCCTCCTCCGGCACGGCGGCGGCCTCCGCCACAAGCCGCCGGAGGGTCCCCTTCTCCGTCCCCAGCCCCAGAACGGGCGTCAGGTCCGTCTTGGGGTCCCAGGTCCGGCCCCGGTTGGCCTCCCGGTCCATGTGGATGGCCACGCTGGGAATCACCAGCAGGTCCCGGTCGAGGTTGACAAGACGGCTGGCGACGCCCGCCGCCGTCCGCACCGCCGCCCGGCCCGCCACAGACAGGGGCCGGTCCAGCCAGGTGGCCATGAGCATGCCGCCGTAGGGCTCCGCGTTGAGGCGGAGGTAGTTCTCCGGACCCGCAAGCTCCCCTTGGGGCTTCAGCTTGAAGGCGGGACTGTCGCTGTGGGCGGCGGTAAGCTGAAAGCCCTGCCACTCCCCCTCCGGCACCCGGAAGGCGATGAGGGCGGAGCCGTTGCGCTCCACAAAGTACCGTCCGCCCCCCTGGAGCTGCCAGCGGCTCTCCTCCCGCAGACGGCGATAGCCCGCCGCCTCCAGGGCTGCGGCGAAATTGGCCGCCGCGTGGAAGGGACTGGGGCTCCCGGCAATCAGGTCCAGCAGGGCCTGGGTAACCTCCTTCATGGGCTTCTCTCCTCTCAAAAGATTTTGTCCCCGTTGGCCACCGGCTGCTGGGGCTGCAGCAGCACCACCCCCTGGGCAGCGTCGGCGCCCAGAATCCGCACCTCGCTTTTGGCGGAGCCGATGTACATGGGGGGCAGATTCACGCAGCACACCACCTGCCGCCCCACCAGGTCCTCCGGGGTATAGCAGTCGGTGATCTGGGCGGAGGAGGTCCGCACGCCCAGCTCCTCCCCGAAGTCGATGGCCACCACATAGGCGCTCTTGCGGGCCTTCTTGTTGATCTTGGCCGACACCACGGTGCCCACCCGCACCTCCACCTTGTCGAATTCCTCTGCCGTAATCATAGCGGTTGTCTCCTTCTCTGCTGTTTTCTGTATTGTACCCGTTTTTTTCATCCAATGCAAGGCGGTTGCAATCCCCTGCCGCCCCGTGGTATCATAGCGGCAGAAACCAAACGAAAAGGAGCTGCCGCCATGGAACTCAACACCATTCTCTCCGCCGTGGACCACACCCTGCTGGCCCAGGACGCCGCCTGGGACCAGATCCGGGCCCTCTGCGACGACGGCGTCCGCTACGGCTGCGCCAGCGTGTGCATCCCCGCCTCCTATGTGGCCCGGGCCAGGGATTACCTGGGGGACCGGCTGCCGGTGTGCACCGTCATCGGCTTTCCCAACGGCTATTCCACCACCGCCGTCAAATGCTTTGAGGCGGAGGACGCCGTCACCAACGGAGCCGATGAGATCGACATGGTCATCAATTTGGGCTGGGTCAAGGACCGCCGCTGGGAGGACCTGCTCCGGGAGATCCGGGCGGTGAAGGCCTCCTGCGGCGAAAAGATTCTGAAGGTCATCATCGAGACCTGCCTTCTCACCGACGAGGAAAAAATCAAGCTCTGCGAGATTGTCTCCGACTCCGGGGCCGATTTCATCAAGACCTCCACCGGCTTCGCCGGGGGCGGGGCCACCCGGGAGGACGTGGCCCTCTTCGCCGCCCATGTGGCGCCCCATGTGCGGATCAAGGCCGCCGGCGGCATTTCCAGCCTGCAGGACGCGGAGGAGTTCCTCCGCCTGGGGGCCTCCCGCCTGGGCACCTCCCGCATCGTCAAAGCGGTAAAGGCCATGGAGCAGGCGGAATAGCAGCGTTTTCCCCGCAATATGGGCAAAAAAGTCCCTTCCCCGGTTTCAAAAGGGGAAGGGTCATTTTTTCTCCAGGTCCCGGATATGCTGACGGAGGACCAAATTGATGTACTGGGACAGCGGCCTGCCGTCTTCTTCCGCCAACTCTTTCGTCTTTTCCAAAACATCTTCGTCCAGTGTGACGCTGATTCGCATTTTCAGCGGTTTCATTGGCTTCAAATCCATCACCTCAGGCAAATCATAACATATCGTAAGATTCCCTATTGCAAAATCATATCAAATAACATAGAATATTATTTATGCAGAGGAGGATTTGATACATGGTTGATTATAAAAAGATGTATGCCACCCTGGTGGGCCGGGTGGACGATGTGCTGCAATATATGGAGGGCGGCTACCACGATCCCGGCCGGATGCGCATGGCCGCCTTTTTTTTGCAGAAGGCGCTCCAGGAGGCGGAGGAGACCTACCTGAACGCCACCGAGGGCGAGGAGCCGTAGGAGGACTGATAGGTCCCCTTGCAATCCATGGGAAAGAATGCTATACTGTCTCTGTAATCTGGGAGGTTAGGGCAATTCGGTCCAGAAACCTCTCAAAACATGACAGACAGAGAGGAATTTGTGACCATGGAAGTAACGCAGGGCGTGCGTTTCGACTCCCTGGGGCTGTCCCCGGAGATCATGCGCGCGCTGGAGAAAAAGGGCTATGAGGTCTCCACGCCGGTCCAGGCCGGCAGCATCCCCCCCATGATGGCGTGGAAGGATCTCACCGCCAAGGCCCCCACCGGCACCGGAAAAACCTTTGCCTTCGGCATCCCCATTGTGGAGCACATCGACCCGGAGAATAGCGCCGTCCAGGCGGTGATCCTGGCTCCCACCCGGGAGCTGGCCATGCAGATCACCACTGAGATGCGGGAGATCTCCCAGTTCAAAACCGGCGTGCGCCTGGTGTGCCTCTACGGCGGCCAGCCCATCGGCAAGCAGATCGAGACCCTGAAAAAGAAGCCCCAGATCGTCATCGCCACCCCCGGTCGCCTCAGCGACCACCTCAAGCGCCGCACGGTGCGGCTGGACCAGGTCCAGACCGTGGTGCTGGACGAGGCCGACCGGATGCTGGACATGGGCTTCATCCACGACGTGACCCGCCTGCTGGACCAGATGAAGAGCCGGAAAAATCTCGGCCTCTTCTCCGCCACCATCAGCCGGGAGGTCATGGATATCGCCTGGGTCTACCAGCGGGACGCCGAGGAGATCACCGTCCGGGCCGAGGAGGAGAACAAACCGGATATCCACCAGTACCAGCTGGAGGTGCCCATGAATGAGAAGCTGGACGCGGTGGAGAAGATCCTCAACTACGGCAGCTATGACCGGGTGATGATCTTCTGCAACACCAAGGGCAACACCGAGCGGGTGAGCCACCTTCTGCAGCTTCGCGGCGTGGACGCCCAGTGCATCCACGGCGACATCCCCCAGCAGAAGCGGGAGAAGGTGATGGCCCGGTTCCGCAGCGGAGAGCTGCGGGTCTTCGTGGCCACCGACGTGGCCGCCCGGGGCATCGACGTGGACGACGTGGACGCCGTCATCAATTACGATGTGCCCGACGAGAACGAGTACTACGTCCACCGCATCGGCCGCACCGGCCGGGCCAAGCGCAAGGGCGCGGCCTACACCCTGGTGTCCGACTACCCCGCCATGATCCGCCTGCGGGATATTGCCAAGTTCACCAAGAACACCGTCACCCCCATCCGCTTCGACGAGGACGGCCGGCTGGTGGAGATTGAGAAAGCGTAAACTGAAAACCATATCTTTTCTGCGGAGGGACTCCCGAAAATTTTTGGGATTTCCTCCGCTTTTTTGTACGATTCGGCAAATTGTAAACATTTGTAACTTTTTTGCCGGTTCCCTTTACATGCGTATCGAAACATGATATGATAATCGGTAGCGACTGACGGAAGCTGTCGTATTCCGTGAAATAAAAGGAGAGTTTCTTGATGAAACGTTGGATTGCTATTTCCCTGTGTCTGGCGCTGCTGGTGGGCCTGCTGGCTGCCTGCGCGTCGGAGGGTCCGGCGCTGGACGAGGACCAGCCCCTGCGGGTCAGCGCCATGTCCGCCCAGACCACCGCCGACCCCGCCGCTGCGGTGAACACCGGCGGCGACACCCTGATCTACCATCTCTATGAGAATCTGATGAAGTGGGTGGATGACGGCGCCGGAGCTGCCAAGCTCACCGAGGGCATGGCCCAGAACTACACGGTAGAGGAGAACACCGACGGCTCCATGGTCTACACCTTCACCCTCCGCAGCGACGCGGTGTGGTCCGACGGGGAACCGGTGACGGCGGCAGACTTCGTCTATGCCTGGCAGCGGCTGTTCTCCCTGGAGACGGCCCCGGCGGACCTTTCCCTCCTGTCTCTGGTAGAGGGCTACGCCGACGCCTATCAGGCCAAGGACGGCAGCCTCCTCACCGGCGTGGAGGCCACCGGCGAACAGACCCTGGTGATCCGCCTTACCGCCCCCTGCGCCTACTTTCTCAGCGAGGTCTGCGGCGGAGCCATGACCATGCCGCTCCGGGAGGATCTGGCCTCCTCTGCCGGCTGGAAGGCGGGCGCGGTGACCAACGGAGCCTATACCCTCACCTCCATGGACAGCACCGGGGCCGTCCTCACCCGGAGCGAGACCTACTATGACGCCGAGGCCGCAGGCCCCGCCGTCATCCAATTCACCTGGGAGAGCGGCGAGGCGGCCTATGAGGCGCTGACAGCCGGAGAGCTGGACTTTGCCGCCTCCCTCCCGGAGGACGTGGAGGCAGAGACGGGAACGTTGCAGACTGCTCCTCTGGCTTCCACCTATACCCTGCTGCTGAACACCCAGGCGGCCCCCTTTGACAATGAGTTTGTTCGGGAGGCCTTTGCCGTGGTGGTGGATCAGGAGGCGCTGACGGCGGCGGTGGGCAATGCCGCCGATACGGCAGCCACCGGCTTTGTGCCCCATGGGATCACCAACCGCAACGACCAGTGGACGGGTACCGTCTCTGAGGAGGAGGCCGTCACCCCCGACGACCTGCTGGAAGCCTCCAACCAGGAGGAGAACAACACAGTATGGGACTACCGGGCAGTGGGTGACGCGGAATCCCCCCGGGAGGAGCTGACTGAGGAGGAGCGCCTCAGCGCCGCCCGGAACTTCATGAGCCAGGCGGGTTACCCGGACGGGGAGGACTTCCCTGCCGTCACCTATCTCTATGAGGACACGGAGGAGAATCGCGCTGCGGCGGAGTACCTCCGGGATCTGTGGCAGGAGGCCCTGGGGGTCACCGTTCAGCTCCAGGCCTGCACCCTGGCGGAGCTGAAGGATGCCATGCTCTCCGGGGAATACGCCCTGGGGGCCTTCCAGTTTGACGCCGCCTACGACGACGCCACCGCCTTCCTCCGCCGCTGGCGGTCCACCACCGCCTACTGGGCGGGGAATCTGGTGGGCTACACCGACAAGGCCTACGACCTGCTGCTCTACGCCGCGGAGATCACCTCCTCCGCCGCCGGGCGTGAGGCCTGCCTCCACGACGCGGAAGAGCTGCTGCTGAACAGCTGCGCGGTAGTGCCCCTGTACTACGGCGGCACCGTCTTCCAGCTGGCGGACGGTCTGACCGGGGTCTACGGCAACGCCTTGGGCGTCTGGTTCTTCGGCAGCGTCACCCGGGGCTGAGAAAAAATGCATAGGAGCAGAGCGCCCCGCCGGACTCTACCGGCGGGGTTTTTTTCTCCGGCCTTTGCATGATTTTGCCGCTGGTATGCGAAGGCCCCCGCCGGATGATTCCGGCGGGGGCCTTCCTTCTTTTCTCTTCTTTTCTATTCTCTCTTCCCAATAACAGAGGTCACATGATTTCCATGGTACACCGCACGGTGACACGGTCCTGACCGCCGTAGGTGCAGGTGAACAGGGTCAGATCCCAGTCCCCCTCCTCCATGCCCTCCACATCATAGCCGCTGATGATCTCCGTGGTGGTCACGGTGTACTCCCACACATTCCCGTCCACGTCGGTGAATCGGACTGCGTCGCCGGGAGCCAGCTGAGAGAGCTTCTTGAAGTGGGAGACATAGTTGTGTCCCGCAATAATGAGGCCGTCGTAGAGGTTGCCCGCATAGCGGCAGGGGGCCACCTTCAGCAGACTGTCCGTACACTCGTCCAGGATGGGGAGGCTCAGTCCCAGGGTGGGGATCTCCAGTACGCCAATATAGTTGTTCCCATCCAGGGGAACCGTGGGCATCACGGCCTGCTCCTGGGGGAGCAACAACTGATCCGACTCCGCCTTGGGTCGAATCACGGTGCTTAACTGCTCCGCGCTCTCCACTACGGACCGGGAGGCCCGCTGTTCATCCCAGACATTATAACCGGTGAGGCCCAGTGCGCCCAGCAGGCACAACGCGCCCATGACCAGGAGAAAAATGCTTCGTTTACTTCTCATTCTCGCGCTTCTTGTTCCGCCGCAGATCCAGCCAACCGATGGAGAACAGCACAATCCCCACCGCAGTCAGCAGCTGCACCGGCCACCAGAGGGTACCGGTATTGGGCAGGTTTCCCAGAGGCACGTCGCCGTCGCCCAGAGGTACGTCGTCGTCCCCCAGATCCACATCGGGCAGATCGCCAGGGTCGCCGTCCTCACCAGGGCCGGGATCCAGAGGCGGCTCCTCCTCCTCAATTTCGGTATCGGCGGTATTGGTGATGACAAAGGCGTTGCCGCTCCGTGAAACGTCCACGCTATAGCTGTCCGGAATTCCGGACTCCGAAACCGTCCAGCTGCCGCTGGCGGACAGGCCGCTCCAGGTGGTTTTCCAGCCGTTGGCAGCGCTGAGGGTCGCCGTATCGTAGAGACTCCCGTTGTGCAGCAGCTGCACCTGAATGGAGTCAGGCCGGTCGGCGCTATCCTCGTCCACCCACTCCTTCACCACGGTGACGGAGGTGGTAAACCCGCCGCCGCCGCCGGGATCAGAGGTAACGCTCAGCTTGCCGTAGGCTGCCAGATCATAGATCCAGGCATCGTTCTCCAGATAGGGCAGGGTCAGCAGGAAGGTCTGGGGGGTATAGGTCGTACTGCCGCTGACCAGCGTCTCGCCCATGACCAGATAGAGACCGGCTGTCATCTCAACGGCGTCGGTGCTCTCAAACTTCACGACACCGTTCTCGTCCGTGGTCCCGGTAAGGAGGGGTGCCGCAACGGGAGTCTCGCCGTCCGCCCGAAGCAGGCTCTCCAGGGTGGTAGCCATTTTCTTCCAGTCCACCTGCCCGTCCTGGCCGGTCCAGGAGGCCAGCTTGGAGTCAAATCCCTTCAGGGAGGCGAAATCGCTTGTCACCGTGAACCGCACGGCGTCGGACATGTCGTAGACCTTGTAAAGGGAGATTTCCAGGTCCTTCACAGCCGCCTCCTCGTACTGATAGGTCAGCGTGAGGGAGACTGGTTTGGTGGTGTCCACTCGGGTATAGGCCCCGGCGGGGGCGATCAGCAGGGAGAGGCACAGTGCCGCCGCCAGGAGGCTACTGATCCAACGTTTCATCGTCATCACCGGAATTACCGCCTTTCTTGGAAATTTTTGAAAGTTTTGGAAGTTTTTTGGGTGCTTTTGCCTTCTGGCCGCCGCCCAGCAGCCACGCCAGCAGGAGCAGCAGGATGGGAACGGCCACCAGGGGGGCGATGAGCAGGGGTTCAATCTGCATGGCGTCGGCGGAGACCTGGACATAGAGGAGGTCCGCCGGGGTCTCCACCCGGTGGCCCCGGATCAGGAGTCGGTGGGTGTTGATGCCGTAGGGGGTGCAGGTAACCAAGGTGCAGTAGTCTTTCCCCTCCACGATGGAGAGGGAGTCCATATCCTCCGGCTCCACGATGAGGATCTGGTCCACCTCGTAGGTGCAGGTCTCATTGAGGATGTGGATATGGAAGAGGTCGCCCTCCACCAGCTTGTCTAAGTGGGTGAAAAGGGTGGCGGAGGGGAGGCCCCGGTGTCCGGTGAGGACGGCATGGGTGCTCTCGCCGCCGACGGGGAGGGAGGTGCCCTCCATGGTGCCCACGCCGGTCTGTAGGACGGCTTCGCTGGTGCCCAGATAGACCGGGAGGGAGATTTTGACGGTGGGAATCTCGATGTAGCCCACCGCGCCGCCGGTGGAACCCAGTAGGGAGAGGTACTCCGCCTCCTCCTCGTCGGAGAAGGTGAAGCGGGTGGCGTGGCCCACCAGGGACTGGTTGTATTCCCTGGCCTCCTCCAGCAGGGCGTCGTATTCCGCCTGATCCATTTGGCTCACCGATTCCAGATAGCTGGCGATGGCCCGGCTCTGGTGGAAGGAGTTCCAGTAGTCGCTGACGACGGGGTACAACATCAAGGAGAGGCCTATGACAAAGATAATGATGAGCACGATGGTGGATTTGCTGAATTTTCTCATAGGGTTCTCCTCACTGTCGTACCGCCGGGGGCGGGGATACAAGCCCCGCCCCCGGGGCCCGGGGAGGCAAAGACCTCCCCGGGGAGACAGGCCGCGGGCCATCCTGAGGCGCCGCGAGAAATGCTTAATAAGTAGATAGGTTAGGGGGAAACTTGGGGGTCAGGACAGGAGGGCTCAGGCCTCCATGTCGTGGACGCGCTTCTTGGTCACCAGCAGGACCGCGGCGCCGACCACCAGCAGACCGCCCAGGGTGTAGAAGATGGTGGTACCGATGCCGCCGGTGGAGGGCAGCAGGCCGCCAGACTCGTTGACGATGGTAATGCTATTGTCAGCGGGGGTCTCAGAAGAGCTATACTTGTACTCAACCTCGCCATTCTCTTTAATGACGGCAGTAATGGTGTCATCCAGCAGGTTGTAGCCCTGCAGGGTCTCGGTCTCCTTCAGGATATAAGTATCAGCGTCCAGGCCGTAGGCAACGATGTGGCCCTGGTCATTTGTCACCAGCTCAGTAGCATCATCTTCCTCAGTCACCCAGCCGGTCAGCTTCCAGGTATCAGTATTAAAGGTAGCATACTTACCGGTGGTTTCGTTCTTCAGGATAAACTTAACGCCAGCCAGAGGAGTGGTATCATCCTTGCCGTCCACCTTAGTGATGGTATAGCCATTAGCGTCACCACCGAGGTTGTAGGTAACGACAGTAGCAGAATCCTCGTCAGTCTGCTCCTTGTAGGACAGAGTAGCGGTGTTGGTCTCAACAGTACCAGCAACAGCCGTGTTGGTCAGGGTAGCGGAATAGTAAATTTCGATGTCGGCGTCCTCGCCCAGAGTGGCCAGCTTAGTCTGCTTCAGGGTGATGGTCAGGATGCCCTCATCATACGTCTCGGTGAAGTCGGTGCCCTTGTTCCAGCCGCTGATGGTGACGTAATTGCCATTGTCAACGTCCAGGGTCATGTTGGCAGGAATCTCGTCGGTAATCACATAGTCGGCATCCACACCGGTCTTGTTGTCAGCCGCAAGGGCCTCATTGGTGCCGGTGTTGACACTCAGCCAGAACTCCACACTCTGGCCATACTCAGCGGTGGCCGCCTTCTGCCAACCCTCAGCGTCGTTTCCTACCGCACTGTCTTCCTGAACATACTTCTCCAGACTGGGGATAGAGTTCTTCTCCACCAGGGTCACGCTCTGATCGGAGGTCAGCAGGGAGCACAGGGAGCCCAGGGAGGTGTCCACAAAGTAGTAGCCAGCATCATTAACAGTGATATCCAGAGCAGCTCCAGTGCCAACGCCTTCAGCGGTAACAGTCTTGCCGTTCATGGCTCCGCTGAGAGTGGTGGCAAAGTCGGCAGCATCAAACTTCAGCTTATCAACAGTAACATTATACACGCCGGAGGTAGTGCTTGCAGTCAGTGTCAAGCCGTTATCCTCATCAGCAGCATAGGTATTGACAGTGTTATACCACTCGCTGGTGGAGGAGATGGTGTAGGCGTAGCCGCTCTCATCGGTAGCATTTTCTGCCTTGGTCACATCGAAGATCTTGTAGACCTTGTAGGTCTCATTCTCTACGGAGTTGGTGATGGTGATCTTCGCCGCCATAGCGGGCATGGCCAGGGCCAGGGCCAGGATGAGGGCCACGGTCAAGGCAAACAGTTTCTTTGTGTACTTCATTAGAATAGCTCCTTTCTTTTCTTTCCGCAAGTTCGAATTGCAAGAATTTCAGAAAATACTGTGGAAAAATGCCGGGAAGATGCTGGGAAAATGCTGTGCAAAAGGACGGGGCTCAGTCAGGCAGCGGCGCTCCCCCCCTTTCTGCGCCGCTGGGCCAGCAGAAGCAGCCCCGCGCCAAGAGTACAAAGGGAACCCAGGGTCACAAACGGGGTAGTCCCCATGCCGCCCGTACTGGGCAGCACCGCACCCGTCGTATTGGTGCAGGTGACGGCAATGGGAGTTTCGCCAGCCACAATGGCCTTGGTGGTAACAGTGGCTCCGGGAACTTCCGCACTCTCGGGGCTGGTATCACCGGTCCACTTGGTGGAGTAGCCCGCCCGGCTGGTGTCGGTCTCGGTGATCTGCGCCACGGCGTTGGCGGGAAGTCCTTCAATCACGATCTTCTGGTTGTGGTCCAGTTCAATGTAAGTCTTGGGAGCATCATTCACCGAGGAAATCCCGACGTTGTTGAAGGTCAGTGTGCCGGTGTCAACAGCCGTCCATCCATCGCCGCTCTTGCTATAAATGGTGTAGCTGCAGGGGCCGGCGGATGTAGGAGTACCGTTGCTGAGCAGTTGAATCTGGAACTGGAAGTCCTCACCGAAGGCGGTCTGGCCGTCCGTCCGCGCCACCGTCTTAGTGATGGACAGGTTGCCGGTGGTCAGTTCGTTGGTCAGCGTGGCACCCAGATCCACATTGGTGTAGGTAAACGCACCGTAGTAGTGCTGTGCCCACACGCTGGAATTTCTGAAGGTCAGGGACACATTTCCCAGCTGGTCAAAGACTACTGTCGCCCCATGAGTGACCATGTCTTCTATGCTCCGCCAAGTGACATTGTCCTCGATCTGGCTTCCGCCTGCACCGCCAAGGTGAGCTTCATCAATGGCGTTGAGAACTACCTGAAGTACCTCAGATCGCTCCTCCTCCGAAGGGAGATACCGCATGCAGATGTTCCAGTTGTTCCCCCCCGTTTCTTTTGCGAGAATATATCCCGCGCCGGGCCATTCGAACTGGTTCCCCTCCGTCGCAGACTGGAAATTAGCGGTGATGTCTGTCTCGGTATAACGGCGGTCGATGGTAAATTCGCCCATCTCAGATATTCCGGTCAGCACATTGCCGTCCGCATCCAGCAGCTTTTCCTCCGTCACCAGGAACTCCGTGTAGGGGTAGGCCCCCGACATCACGCCGGAGAACTTGCTGTCTGCTCCTTTGGCCAGGGTGACGGTCTGGCTGCTCACAATCTGCTTTACTGGAGAAGTACCCTCAGTAACGTAATAATACTGCTGCACCGTCACTTGAATACTGGCCACGGAATCCGGAGGATTGGTGGAGTTTCCATTGGAATCCACGAATTCCTTCTGGATCTCCAGCTCACCAGCGGACATCTGGTAGCTGTTGACAAACCGGACGGTCTGTGTATCTCCGGCAGCCAAGAGAAACTCATCGGTACTCAATCCGCTGCTTCCGTTCACCGTGGTTCCCTGGTAGACATAGCCGTCCCAACTGGCAGTGGGATTCGTCTCTTCCACCGTATAGGGACCGGGCTCCAGTCCGGTAATCGTCTTGGTGAAGGTCACCGTCCCGTTCCCCGCAACAGAAACAGGTTCCTCGGGAAGGGAGATCGTAGCATCTCCAACCGTGAACTGGAAGCTATTGGCCGAAATTTCTGTGCCTGCTGCCAGACCTGTAACGGTCTTCTGGATGGTAACGGCGCCGGTTTTGGAATCAGGCTTGCCGAACTGGTTGAAGCCCACGTTATCCAACAGGTTGCCGACGGTAATATCCTGGCTGTCCACCTCGGATTCATTTCCTGCGCCGAAGAAGAACCGGGTAAGGTACTGGCCCTCGGGCACCTGGTACTGGTCGGCATAATCATGCCACCCTTCGGCGTTGGAGCGGATGCGCCACACCGTAGCGGTCACATATTCGCCATCCAGCCATACCCCTACGGTTTTTCCTATGTCGGGATTCACCTCATTCTCAGACAACGCAGTCAAATTTCCGCGCCCGGCCGCATCAATGATGGCGTTAATGTCATCCTGCGTCGTCACATGGTCGGCGGCTTCCGTCGCGTCCATGATCACCACATACATGGTGTCATAGGTATCCCACCCGGAATAACGTGCTTGATGGGACGCCCACCAGTAGAGGGTATCATTGGGGATGGTCAGCACGTCCTGATAGAGAGCGCCGGGCCACTCGCAGTTCAGCTCGGCGTACTGTTCGCCGTCTGCGGCCGTGTTCTCGCCGTAGTTACTCCATCCCTGATCGGCGTTGATGATCTCAATGTCCTGACCCGCCGCATTTTTAGTGGTGTTCAATTCGCCCAGGCCGGTGGTCTGCCACACCATCTCCGGGTAAAGCCCATTGGTAAACTGAAGGTTGCTGGAATTGTCCGACACCTTGGGGGACTCAAAGCTGCCGTTCTGCAGCTGATCATAATAGGGTACCTGATAGGGGTAGGATGTTGCCACGGGCTCCGCCTGGCCTACCTTGTAGAGCTGGACCCGATAGGTGGCCTGGGCTCCGTCGTAGTAGACAGGGATGCTCTGGGCGATCTCACCGGAGACGGTCTCGAATCCCTGGGCTCCCGGCGCCTGGCGCTGCCAGCGGTAGTAGTACTCCCCGCTTTCCAAATCAGGGATGTCTCCCTCCTGCCACTCCTCCTGATTGATCGCAGCGGTGAGGGTCCCTTCTTCTGCGATGGTATCGGTAATGTACAGTGCACCGGTGGCCTCTGGGTCTACCTCTTCATAATAGAGGGAGAAGGTAACTTCAGCTTCATGCCCTTGATACCAAGCAATACTTTGAGACCTGCCGTTTTGATCCACATAGGAGAGGGTCCAGTTACCAGCCCAGTCATAGGTGGCGGTAAAGCTCTGGATATTCTGCGCCGAGCCGTTGGTTGTCTCCCAACTGCCGCCGCCCCACCATTCTTGTTTATACTGATAATATGTGTACGTAATATCCGCCGCCACCAAGCGGTAGCCGTCGATGGCCAGCAGGGGATTCTCCTCGTTGAACACCAACTCATTTCCAGTGCCCAAAATCAGGTCATCTACCGTAAACTGCCATCCCAACGGGGTACTGGTCTTTCCATCATCATAACGATAAGCGGTAACCTGGAATGCATCTGTATTGGGCTTTTTTCCATTTGCATTCCACGTAATGGTAAAGGTCGAGAAGCTCTCCACCGCGAACTGGGCCTCCAGATCCTGGGCCGCCGCGCTGTCTTCGGTCAGAGACAGAGTCTGGATCGCAGAGGGAGTCACCGTCACGTCGCCGGTCCCCGCGCTGCTGTCCGCCACCGTCTCCACCGTGGTCTGCTCCGACGCGAAGACGTTGGGAATCAGCCCGAAAATCTTATCCGCCTCCGTCTCCACATGGTGCTGCACCGCCACACTGTCCGGGTCGGCGTCGGCAGGAATCAGAGCCTGGGCCTGAATGTCCACATAGACCTGTCCGGTGGGCTCCACTTCGCTGCCATCCAGCTCAAACCGGATATCCAGCGCCGCCATGCCGGTATACTCGCCCGCCTCGCCGGAGGCGTCCAGATTCTCCTTTGCCTTGGCGTACTCGTCGCTGCCCTCAGCCAGCAGGTCCGCCTTCAGCTCCGCCCCCGCAGGCACAACGCCGTCAGGATCGTACACCGTCACCGTGATGGGCGCGCAGTCGTCCGACACCACATACACAACAAAGGCAGGCTCACCGGCCAGGACCTCCTCGGGAATGTCGCCCAGAGGCAGCTCCTCCTCGGGAAGCTCCTCCACCACGGCGTAGCAGTCCTCAGTGTGGGTGTGCTCGGCCAGGGTGCAGATCAGATTGCCGTCCGCGTCGTAGCAGCTCTCCTCGTGGGTGTGCTCCTCCAGGCCGCACACCAGCTCGGGCTCCTGAATCTCCATCACGTTCCAGGTGATGGTGAAGGTGGAGAAACTGTCCACCGCAAAGGTGGCGTGCATGTCCGTACCGCTGTCAGAAGAAGCGCCGGTATCCGTGCTGCTGTCGGAAGAAGCACTGCTGTCCGTGCCGCTGTCGGAAGAAGCACTGCTGTCCGTGCTGCTGTCGGAAGAAGCACTGCTGTCCGTGC
>CALXDC010000042.1 GCA_944386975.1 uncultured Oscillospiraceae bacterium
TAACCGCTTCGGCTTTGAGATGGAAAAAGACGCGGCTGGCTGCCGCACCTTGAACCGTAACTTTATTGTAGGAGGTGGCTTTATGCTGGTATTGATCACTTACGATGTGAACACTGAGGATGTAGCGGGACGACGGCGGCTGCGGCAGATCGCCAAGCAATGCGTCAATTATGGTCAAAGAGTGCAGAATTCGGTCTTTGAGTGCTTGCTTGACACCGCACAGTGCAGACTGCTTCAAGCGAAACTGCTGTCCATTATGGATCAGGAACGTGACAGTTTGCGGTTTTATTATCTCGGAAAGCGTTATGAAAATAAAGTGGAACACTTTGGCTGCCGCCAGACCTACCTGCCGGAGGAACCCTTGATTCTCTGAGTGCGAAGGAGAAGCGGTCAGGCAATAGCAGGTAAGTTCGCACCTTCCAACAGCTCAGCCTGCATCGTTCTTCCTCCAATTGTATTGCCGAAAAGGAAGAATTTCACTGCAATCTCTATCTCTGTTCGTTATTGTGCTTATATGACAACCCTGTTTTTATGCAAGTTTGCTGTCGCTCCCCGCAAGGGGAGCGTGGATTGAAATCTGTGACGGTGTAGTCGGAGTAGGCCCGGGCAGGAGTCGCTCCCCGCAAGGGGAGCGTGGATTGAAATCTGGACGAGCAGGCGGGGGAGGAGCTGGTGCTCCCCGTCGCTCCCCGCAAGGGGAGCGTGGATTGAAATGGCCTGGGCCAGGTGGACGAGGGCTCCTTCACCGGTCGCTCCCCGCAAGGGGAGCGTGGATTGAAATCGCTGCCTTGACTGCGGCGTGATCGTGACCGTGGTCGCTCCCCGCAAGGGGAGCGTGGATTGAAATGTTCTGGCCCGCTACGGCGGGACCATCGGCCCCCGTCGCTCCCCGCAAGGGGAGCGTGGATTGAAATTTGACGAAGGCCCTCTTTCTGACGAATGCATAAAGTCGCTCCCCGCAAGGGGAGCGTGGATTGAAATAGCACAGATAGCCCCCCTTTCTCACAAACGCCCGGTCGCTCCCCGCAAGGGGAGCGTGGATTGAAATTTGTATGCGGCCTCTATGGCGGCGTGATCTCGAGTCGCTCCCCGCAAGGGGAGCGTGGATTGAAATAAGGATTTCTTTGCAGGCTCCATATCTGATTTTCCCGTCGCTCCCCGCAAGGGGAGCGTGGATTGAAATTCGTCCCTAATGCGCCAGTAGTGCACAAAGGGGAGTCGCTCCCCGCAAGGGGAGCGTGGATTGAAATAACACAGAAAACGTGAGGGCCCTGCTGGAGGGCCGGTCGCTCCCCGCAAGGGGAGCGTGGATTGAAATCTCCAACATCACTTGCCCCCTGTGTCCCAGGGGTCGCTCCCCGCAAGGGGAGCGTGGATTGAAATGCTGTCCCAGTAGAGCATGGCAAGGTAGGCGTTGTCGCTCCCCGCAAGGGGAGCGTGGATTGAAATCGAAGAGTTGGAGGGCCTGTATGGGAGCACCTTGGTCGCTCCCCGCAAGGGGAGCGTGGATTGAAATGGAAAGCGGTGATATATGCGAATGTTTGGTTAAGTCGCTCCCCGCAAGGGGAGCGTGGATTGAAATATCTTACTGCCTCCTGGGGTGGTTCCCGCTCTTGTCGCTCCCCGCAAGGGGAGCGTGGATTGAAATTGTGCGCTGGATCTGGTGTAAGGTTTGATGGTGACAGTCGCTCCCCGCAAGGGGAGCGTGGATTGAAATGCAGTTGGCAAATTTCAGCCGGGACCGCTGGGGGTCGCTCCCCGCAAGGGGAGCGTGGATTGAAATGGAAGATTTCCCGCTTTCCACATCAGACATAAACGTCGCTCCCCGCAAGGGGAGCGTGGATTGAAATCCTGCGCCTACGCAGCCTACGCCAAGTCCTTCCGGGTCGCTCCCCGCAAGGGGAGCGTGGATTGAAATGTTCTGGCCCGCTACGGCGGGACCATCGGCCCCCGTCGCTCCCCGCAAGGGGAGCGTGGATTGAAATTTATCCCACGTATGGGTATGTTCCCATCCGTCTGGTCGCTCCCCGCAAGGGGAGCGTGGATTGAAATTGGGGATCGCCGTACACCATAGTCTGGATTGCCTCCGGTCGCTCCCCGCAAGGGGAGCGTGGATTGAAATTGTGATATCCGGTCGAAATCACAGTTTTGCTGTGGTCGCTCCCCGCAAGGGGAGCGTGGATTGAAATGCCGAAACCACGGAAAAAAGGTAACTGGAAACTAGTCGCTCCCCGCAAGGGGAGCGTGGATTGAAATACGAAGCCCTTGACGGGGGGCGGCCGGTGGGGTAGTCGCTCCCCGCAAGGGGAGCGTGGATTGAAATTTTTATGTCCTCTCATGGCCGGCCCTCCATCCTGTCGCTCCCCGCAAGGGGAGCGTGGATTGAAATAGCCCGGCCAGTTTCGAGGCCGCGAGCCGGCGGTGTCGCTCCCCGCAAGGGGAGCGTGGATTGAAATCACGGACATATATCCATCGGCAGGCGTTGACCCGGTCGCTCCCCGCAAGGGGAGCGTGGATTGAAATGCATAGGTAAGCGTAGACAATTCCCTGATAGCGGTCGCTCCCCGCAAGGGGAGCGTGGATTGAAATAGTAAAGCCGGATTCAAAATGACCGGGCATTATCGTCGCTCCCCGCAAGGGGAGCGTGGATTGAAATCGGCATGCCGCCGGTATCGGCAATCATGTTGACGGGTCGCTCCCCGCAAGGGGAGCGTGGATTGAAATCGTGTCTCTGAGTACACCATCAACTCCGCCCCGGCGTCGCTCCCCGCAAGGGGAGCGTGGATTGAAATGTTTGCCAGAACAACCGTTTGAGCGACCTCAACACCGTCGCTCCCCGCAAGGGGAGCGTGGATTGAAATCCGCAGCTTCGCCATGATGTATTCCGGGCATTTTGTCGCTCCCCGCAAGGGGAGCGTGGATTGAAATTTCACGTCGCCCAGGAACATGGAGAAGCCTGCGCCGGTCGCTCCCCGCAAGGGGAGCGTGGATTGAAATAGACTGTCATGCCGATGGTCACGGAGCTGGCTGCGTCGCTCCCCGCAAGGGGAGCGTGGATTGAAATTCGATGTGGTCGAAGGAGATCTTCGCCCCGCTGGGTCGCTCCCCGCAAGGGGAGTGTGGATTGAAATTGCTCCGCCCACTGGCTGACCGTCAGATCCGCCGGGTCGCTCCCCGCAAGGGGAGTGTGGATTGAAATAGACTGTCATGCCGATGGTCACGGAGCTGGCTGCGTCGCTCCCCGCAAGGGGAGCGTGGATTGAAATTCGATGTGGTCGAAGGAGATCTTCGCCCCGCTGGGTCGCTCCCCGCAAGGGGAGTGTGGATTGAAATTGCTCCGCCCACTGGCTGACCGTCAGATCCGCCGGGTCGCTCCCCGCAAGGGGAGTGTGGATTGAAATCACCAGCTCCTGCATTTTGCCGGTGAAATCCGGTGAAATTATTGGTCGCTCCCCGCAAGGGGAGCGTGGATTGAAATCTGACGGAGGCGCGGCGGGCGGAGCTGCGGCGGCTGTCGCTCCCTGCAAGGGGAGCGTAGATAAAAATCACCAACTTTTTCAAACCATTTAAGTGGAGAAGAATGCCACTGTGGATGATGTGACCTGCAAAAGCGAAGAGGCAACCGTTAGGTGTTTCCCCAGCCCTGTTTTAAAAATTCATTTTTTCGTATTTATTACGTATTACCATTATGATATAATTATCTAATATACATATCGTAGGACGGTGATTTTATGGCCGCTGCCAGTCCAATCGTCATCTACTCCCGAAAATCCAAATTCACCGGTAAGGGTGAGAGCATCGAAAACCAGATTGAAATGTGCAGGCAATATATCCGGCTGCAGTTCGGGGACGCCGCCGCAGAGCAGGCCTTGGTATATGAGGACGAAGGTTTCTCAGGCGGCACGCTGGAGCGTCCCCAATTCAAAAAAATGATGGCCGACGCGAAAGAAAAGAACTTCCGGGCCATCGTTGTCTACCGCCTGGACCGGATCAGCCGCAACATCGGTGATTTCGCCAAGCTGATCGAGCAGCTGAACCGGATGAAGATCGACTTCATCTCCATCAAAGAGCAGTTTGACACGTCCTCCCCCATGGGGCGGGCCATGATGTATATTTCTTCGGTTTTTTCCCAGTTGGAGCGGGAGACCATTGCCGAGCGCATCCGGGACAATATGCGCGAGCTATCCAAAACAGGGCGCTGGCTGGGCGGCAACACCCCCACCGGCTATGAATCGGAAAGTGTCTCCCATGTGACCATCGACGGCAAGACCAAGAAGGCCTGCAAACTGAAGATTCTCCCGGAGGAGATCGGCATCGTCAAACTGATCTACGATAAGTTCCTGGAAACCGGCTCGCTGACAAAGACGGAGACCTATCTGCTGCAGAATGGTTATACCACAAAAAACGGCAAGCAGTTTACCCGCTTTGCCGTCAAGGGGATTTTGTCCAATCCGGTTTATCTGATTGCCGATGAATTTGCCTACGACTACCTGACCAAAAATCATGTGGACCTCTTTGCGGAGCAGAGCGACTTTGACGGCGTCCACGGCATCATGGCCTATAACCGCACTTTGCAGCAGCCGGGGAGAGCCCATCAGATCAAGCCCATGGAGGAGTGGATCGTGTCGGTGGGTAAGCACCAGGGCGTCATCGAGGGGAAAGCGTGGGTCAAAGTACAGACGATTTTGGAGCGGAACAAATCCAAAAGCTACCGCAAGCCCCGCAGCAATGTGGCCCTGCTCTCCGGCCTGCTGATCTGCGGCAACTGCGGCGAGTACATGCGCCCCAAGCTGTCCAAGCGGCAAAATGCAAAGGGGGAGTTCATTTATACCTACCTCTGCTCCATGAAGGAGCGCAGCCGGGGACATGTCTGCAACATGAAAAACTGCAACGGCAACACATTGGATGCCGATATCATAGAGCAGCTGAAGCATTTGAGCGAAAACGGCTCCGATTTTATTCGGCAGTTGGAACAGAGCAAGCGGGCGCTGTTGGGCAATCGGCAAAGCTATGACGCGGAGATCTCCAGACTGGAGTCCGAGATCGCCGCAAACGAGGAGGAGATCAAGGGACTTGTCTCCGCCCTGGGAAAGTCCTCCGGCACCTCTGCCGAAAGTTATATTATGCAGCAGATCGACGAGCTGCACGAGAAAGGGGAAGGCTTGAAGCGGCATTTGGCAGAACTGAAAGAGCTGACCTCCAGCCATGCTCTGGCGGATATCGAGTTTGACCTGTTGGCGCAGATGCTGGCCACCTTCAAGGAAACCGTGGATGGGATGACAGTGGAGCAGAAGCGGGCGGCCATCCGTACCTTTGTCAAAGAGATCATCTGGGATGGGACGGACGCCCATGTGGTGCTGTTTGGCTCGGAGTATGAATATGAGTTTCCGAAACTGTCGGCGGGCGTGGGGAAGCAAGTCGCAGGCAGTAAAACAGAGGAAAATCTTGCAGAAGCGGCGGAAGGGGGCCTTGCGGAGCCGTCAGGAGCGGGTAGCAAACGAGATTCTCATGCATTTTCGCAGCCAGCGGAAGCTGCAGGGGGAGGTATCGCTGTCGGATACGCTGGAGACGGATAAAGATGGAAACAGCCTTTTTTTGTTGGATGTAGTTGGTGTAGAGGACACGATGCTGGAGGATTTGGACAACCGGGACACCTGTCTTCGTCTGCGGCGGCTGGTGGAGCAATGTCTGACGGAGCGGGAAGCAGACATCATCCGTCGCCGTTATGGTTTGCGGGGGACGATTCCCAAGACCCAGCGGGAGTTGGCGGCTGAGTACGGCATCTCCCGGTCCTATGTATCCCGCATCGAGAAGCGGGCGCTGGAGAAGCTGCGGGCGGCACTGGAGGGCGGGGGCGGGTAATGCCTGCCCCTGCCTCCTTTTCAAAGGTTCGCTCTTGTGGTACAATACACCCAACAACGTCCAAAGGAGGCACCCCATGCGGATCATCATTTCCCCCGCCAAAAAAATGCGCCGGGACGAGGATAGCTTTGCCCCCCGGAGCCTGCCCGCCTTTCTGCCGGAAGCCAAGCGGCTGATGTCTGCCCTGCGTGCTATGACGCCGGAAGCCCTCCAGCGCCTCTGGAACTGCGGGGACGCCATTGCACGGCAGAACGTGGAGCGGCTCAAGAGCATGGACCTGGAGCGGAACCTGACCCCCGCCATCCTCTCCTACGAGGGCATCCAGTACCAGTATATGGCGCCGGGGGTGCTGGAAGCGGACCAGCTGGCCTACATCCAGGACCATCTCCGCATCCTCTCCGGCTTCTACGGCCTCCTCCGTCCCTTTGATGGAGTGACGCCCTACCGCCTGGA
Organism: uncultured Oscillospiraceae bacterium; assembly: GCA_944386975.1. Taxonomy (GTDB): domain Bacteria; phylum Bacillota; class Clostridia; order Oscillospirales; family Oscillospiraceae; genus CAJFPI01. The sequence continues at coordinate 6,316 of CALXDC010000042.1, forward strand.
GATGCAGGCCAAACTGGCGGTGGACGGCTGTCGGGACCTCTACGCCTTTTGGGGGGACAAGTTGGCGGCGGCCCTGGCGGCGGAGACGGATCTGGTGGTGGACTTGGCCTCCAAGGAGTATAGCCGGGCGGTGAAGCCTCACCTGCCCCCTGACCTTCGTTTCCTCACCTGCACCTTCGGGGAGCGGCAGGGGGAGAAGGTGGTGGAAAAGGGCACCCTGTGCAAAATGGCCCGAGGCCGGATGGTCCGGTATCTGGCGGAGCGGAACGCCGTCGGCTCTGCGGAACTCCGGGACTTCTCAGAGCTGGGCTACCGGTTCGACCCGGAGCGCTCCCGGGAGGACCATTATGTTTTTATCAAGGAGGATACATAAGATGCTGGAAGTGGGAACCAAAGCGCCGGATTTTACTCTGCCGGACAAGGATGGGAATCAGGTGTCTCTGTCGGATTTTTTAGGGAAAAAAGTGGTGCTCTATTTCTATCCACGGGACAACACTGCCGGCTGCACCCGTGAGGCCCAGGCCTTCGCTGCCGCCAACGAAGACTTCCGGGCCCTCAACACCGTGGTCATCGGCGTCAGCAAGGACTCGGAGGCGTCCCACCGGAAGTTTGCCGAGAAATATGATCTGCCCTTCCTGCTGCTGTCGGACCCGGAGCTGACGGTGCTCCAGGCCTACGAGGTGTGGCAGGAGAAGAAGCTCTACGGCAAGGTGAGCATGGGGGTGGTCCGCAGCACCTACCTCATTGACGAGGCAGGGATTATCCTGAAGGCCATGCCCAAGGTGAAGCCGGACACCAACGCCGGGGAGCTGTTGACCTTCCTTCGGGGGGAGTGAGAGACGCTATGGACAACCGAGCATTCCGACGTCTGGATCTCTCCGCCTTGGGCCTCACCCCCGGCCCTGCCCGCAGCGACTATCTCTGCACTCCCAAAGACGCCCGGGTTTTGGGCTGGACGGGAGTGGACGGCATCCACTTCTGTACCATCCGGGATTTTGGGGAGACGGTGTTCGCAGTCAGTCCCGCCAACCTGCCGGGGGATTGCGTTCACCCGGTGGCGCGAACATTAGAGGACTTTCTCGGCCTTCTGTGTGCCTGCGGCGCGGACGCTGTGGAGCAGGCACACGGCTGGGACCGGGCGGATTTCGACGCCTTTCTGTCGGAATATCCCCTCAGCAAAGAGGCTCGGGCCGCTGCGGAGGGCCTGAAAGAAAAAAGGGCGGAGATCCCGGACCCCTACGGCTACCTCCACGGCCTTCAGGCCTCCTTTGACTACGGGAAGATCCTCTGGAAGAAGGCGTATCTGGCGGAGCTGACGGCAGCGGAGGCGGAGGAAAACGCGGAGGAGCAGCCCTGGGTGGTGACCTACCGGGGCAGCCTGTGGGGGCATTCCCGCGGAGAGCGGCCCGGTCGGGAGATCTCCGTGAACCGGACCTTCACCTGGGACGGAGATACCTGGCTGGTACCGGCGGTGTATCTCTGCGGCAAGGGGCTTGTGGTGGATCTGTGCCTCCGGGCAGAGGAGGCAGACTTTCTGGCTTTCACCCAGCGGTGGGGCTTCTGGGAAGACCCGGAGGGACAAACCCTTACCCAGGAGCAGAGGGAGCAGATAGAGGCGGAGCACCCTCTGAACCGGGGAGTCCGGGTTCAGGCGGAGGTAAACGGCAGGCTTCTGCGGCAAAAGCACGGCTGCAGCGTGGTGTGGCTCTCCTGTCTGCGCAATGGAATAGAGAACTGTGTGGAAGCCCGGCAGGTGCTGGCACACTACGGCCTGGACCCTCGGGCCTGCTGGCACATCCAGCGCCTCTCCTTCCCCTGGGCCACCAGGCGTACACCGGTGCTCCGGCGGCTCGTGCTCCACCTGTCTGCCGAGGAAATTACCATTCCCGGCCCCCACCTCCAAGACCCGGCTCCGGGGACGGGGGTTGTGTTTGAATGTCCGGATACAAAAGAATCTCACACGCTTACGGTGCAGGAGAGGGAGAACCAGGCCCTGTCGGCGGAGATGTTTCCTGACGACGGGATGGAGCGTCCCCGCTGCTATCAGGCGCTGTCCTACACCGTGACGCCGGATCTGGAGGAGCCCTACTTCTTCCTTCAGGACTGCTGTCAGGGGGACCCGGTCCGGTCCAAGGGGGGATATGGTCCCACCGCATACAACGGCGTGGCTGTGGCAGTGATCGGTGGGATGGACGGCTCCACAGCAGTGTTGGGGGGAGGACAACGACAGAAGTGCCATATGGCCTGTTCCTCCCTCTATTTCACTCCTCCGGAGACGGTGGAGTGGCGGCTGGGCTTCCGGCAGAAGCCACGGGAGGATTGCTCCGTGGCTCTGCTTCCGGTGGAGGAATAATAAAAGAAATAAAAATCCAACACAGACGGCGGAGCCGGGGAGAGACGGCTCCGCCGTCTGTATCTTTAAAAAAGAGAGAAAAAAGAGAGACTGCAAAATTAAAAAAATCTTAAAAATAAATTGAAAAAATCTGGCATTTTCTTTGCTATCGTATGGTGCGGACCACAGGGAACCACCCCTCTCCCTGGAATTCCCTCCGCTGGTTTTCCTACATTTTTCCAAAAGTTTTCCAGAGCGCGGCGGAGGAACGGGAAAAAATCTGATAGGATGGACCTGTCAGGAAGGGGCGATCTCTCCGCGGAAAAGCGGAGACAGGAAAAGGAGCCGATGTTATGGAATGGATATGCCGGATGCAATCGCTGCAGACGGGGATCACCGTCCTCTTCTTTTTATGCTGCTTTTATCAGCTGTTGTACATCATCGTGCCGCTATGGAAAAAGCCGAAGGCGCATAAGCCGGAGAAGCCCCACCGCTACGGGGTGCTCATTGCCGCCCGCAATGAGGAGCAGGTTATAGGCTGTCTTCTGGACAGCATTCGGGAGCAGGACTACCCCGACGACTTGGTGGACGTTTTTGTGGTGGCGGACAACTGTACCGACGCCACTGCCCGGGTGGCCCGGGAGCGGGGCGCGGTGGTTTACGAGCGGTACAACGAGACCATGGTGGGGAAGGGGTATGCCCTGGACTACCTGCTGCGGCGGATGGAGGAGGACGGGATGATCTACGACGGCTATCTGGTCTTCGACGCGGATAACCTGCTGCAGAAGGACTATATCACCCAGATCAACCGTGCCTTCTCCGACGGCTATGAGATTGTCACCAGCTACCGCAACTCCAAAAACTACGGCGACAGCTGGATTTCCTCCGGCTGCGGTCTGTGGTTCCTCCGGGAGACGGCAGGTCTCAATGAGCCCCGGCACCTGCTGGGCACCAGCTGCGCCGTGTCCGGCACCGGCTTTCTCTTTAGCCGCAAGGTGCTGGAGGAGAACCGGGGCTGGCCCTTTCACCTTCTCACCGAGGACGTGGAGTTCTCCGTGGCGGAGATCCTCAAGGGGCGGCGGATTGGCTTTTGCGGGGCGGCGGAGTATTTTGACGAGCAGCCGGTGGATCTGGGCCAGTCCGTGCGGCAGCGGCTGCGCTGGTCCAAGGGGTATCTCCAGGTGATGGCCCGCTACGGCGGCGCACTGCTGCGGGGCTGCTTCCGGAAGGGGGGCTTCGCATGCTTTGACATGCTCATGTCCATCCTGCCTGCCATTGTGCTGGGCTGCACCGGTATCCTCACCGCCGGGGCCTCCCTGCTGGCGGCGCTGATCACCGGGGAAGGGGTCCTTCTGGTGATCCGCTCCCTGGTGTGGGGTGCGGTGTGGGGTGTGCTGCTGCTGTTCCTCCTGGGGGCGGTGACCCTGGTCAGCCAGTGGGACCGGGTGCCTGCCACCCCCTGGCAAAAGCTCCGCTCCCTCCTCACCTTTCCTCTCTACACGGCCACCTGCCTGCCCGTCAGCGTGGCGGCAGTGTTCTGCCGGGTGGAGTGGCGGCCCATCCGCCACACCGTGGCCATCTCCCGGGCGGCTCTGCCGGTCCGTGGGAAGAAGTGGGCGGGCAAGGCGTCCTGAATCCAACAAAAACGCCCCGCACCCAGGTGGGAGCGGGGCGTTCCCCTATAAGCGTTACAAATTGAGAATGCTGCCGGTGGAGAGGGGGTGGAGGCGGTCCCCCATGCGGTTCTTGAGGAAGCGGTAGGCGGCCTCGCCGGTGCAGTGGCAGGTGTAAAACACCGCGCCGGAGTCCAGCAGCCGCCGGGCGGCGTCATCCAAGACGGCCAGGTGTTCCTCCCGCTGAAGGTCCAGGTGTTTGAAGTGGAAGCCGCCCACGACCACATCCGGACGGAGCCAGCGGACGATGTTCAGAATTCCCCGGTGAGAGCAGCCGCTGAAGACCACCCGGCGGCCTGCCTCTTCCGCAATGAGGTATTGCTCGTGGCGAAAATCCTCCGGCAGAAGACGGCCCTCCCGGCAGGTGAAAAGTCCGGCGGGGTCTATGGGGACCGCCGGGGCCGCCCCGGCGCAGGGGGTGAGGGTCAGGCCGTCCCCCAGATCCGTGTCCGCCGAAACATAGCGGAGGCGGCCGCAGGTCTGGAGGGCGGGACTGAGGCCGATGTCCCGCTTCAGGCCGGAGAGGTGAGATTCAAAGGCGAAGGGGCTCAGGTACACCGGGGCGGCGGCATTTTGCCGCAGAAATTCCTCCAGTCCGCCGCCGTGGTCGTAATGGCCGTGGGAGAGGATCGCCGTGTCCACGGCGGCAAGGTCCACCCCCAGCCGGTGGGCATTCCGGGCGAAGGCGGGGGACTGGCCCATGTCAAAGAGGAGACGGCGGCCGTTGACCTCAAGCAAGAGGCTGAGACCGTGTTCGGCCTCCAGGTCAGGGGAGAGGGATGTATTTTCTACTAAGGTGACGATCCGCATCGCATAGGCCTCCTTGCTGTTTTTTCCATTATACCTTGTGCCGGCCCGCAGGCACAGCCGCTTTTCAAGAGGAGCCAAAACCTGGCGCCGGAGGCACCGGGGGTTCGGTAGGAGCGTTGGAGTCTGGTCGTTCATAGCTTTTTCCAAACCGTCATCATCATGGTGACGAAACAGGCAATGCCTCCCACTACATTGGAAATAGGCTCTGACCAGAGTACGCCTTCCACACCCCAGAACTGAGACAGAAGCAGAATGAGAGGTAGGACAATGACGATTTTCCGGAAGACAGCAAAGAAAACCGCATGGCGTGCTTTGCCCAGAGAGGTGAAGGTGGCCTGTCCGGCGAACTGTAATCCCATGAAGCAAAATCCGAAGAAGTAGATATGCAGCATCCGGGTGCCGACTTCAATCAGCAGAGGGTTATCGTTGAATATCGTGATCAGCTGTGCGGGGAACAGGAAGACCACGCCCCAGGCCAGCAGCATGTATACCACACAGGCGGCAGTGGTAAACAAAATTCCTTTTTTCACCCGCCGATAAGCCTTGGCGCCGTAGTTATAGCCGATCACCGGCTGTGCGCCACCGGTGATGCCGTTGGCAGGCATGGTCAATACCTCCTGAACAGAATTGATCACTGTCATGGCGCCTACATATACATCGCCGCCCAAAGACTGCAGTGTGTTATTATAGGCGAATTGTACGACGCTGTTAGTAAAGGACCGTATGAAGAAAGAGAAGCCCAGCTGCATGATCTCCTTGACGATGCCTGGCTGCCAGCGGACGTGGGTGCGGCGAAGGCGGAGAACCGCCTTATTTCCGGTGAGGAATCGCAGGACCCAGATGGCGGACAGAATCTGAGAAAGGAGGGTGGCAAGCGCTGCCCCCTGGATTCCCATGTCCAGCAGAAAGATGAAGATGGGGTCCAGGACCACATTGACTGCGGCACCGACGGTGATGGTAATCATACCTGCCCGGCCAAAGCCCTAGCTGTTAATGAATCCGTTCATTCCCAACCCCAACATGGAGAAGGGGGTACCCCAGATGTATATGAGAAAATAGTCCCTGGCGTAGGGGTAGGTGTCCGGACTTGCGCCGAAGGCGTAAAGAAGAGGACGGATAAAGATGACGCCGATGGCGGTTAGAACCAGCGCTGTCAGTGCCAGCATATAGAAGGAGGCACCTATGATGCGCTCTGCCGTCTTATCATCCTTTCGACCTCTGGCGATGGCGCATAGAGGAGCGCCGCCCATACCGAAGAGATTGGTAAAGGCGGTGATGATACTGATGATGGGAAAGACGATACCGATGCCTGTGAGCCCCAGGGAGGAGGCTCCGGGAATGTGTCCGATAAAAAACCGGTCGGTAACGCTATAGAGTACATTTACCAGCTGGGCAATTGTCATGGGGATGGCCATGCTCAGAATATTGCGGGCCATGCTGCCCCGGCTGAAATCGCGATCTCTGTTCAAATTGAAAAGCTGCCCCCCTTTCCGCACGCACTCTCGCCACGTGAAAATAGATGATTTCAAATGAATCAGTATAATAAAATGATAGCATGCCGGGTGGAGCTTGTCCAGTTTGTTTATCAATCAAAAAAACCGCGCTTCCGGTACGAGTGGTCCTCAAACCGAAAGCGCGGTGGACAAAGAACAGAGAAAAGTTTACTTGATGCGAATTTTGAAGATGGCCTTCTTGATGGTGGCAGGGTCCTCCACCTTCACAGCGGTACGGTGGGCGTCGGCGGGATAGCACAGCAGGAAATCCCCGTCCCGCAGCACCACATGGCTGTTGGGGTCGCCCTCCAGAGGGAGGAAGTCGTCCTTTTCCACGAATTCCTTCTGCTCCATGTTGTCGATGAAGTTCACGTCGATCTGCTCGGGACCCCGGAGCATGAAGTGGAGATCCAGATACTGGCGGTGAGCCTCCCAGAACCGGTCCTCCGCATTGGTGGTCTCATACTCCACGATGTTCACAAACAGATCGTCCCCTTCGATGGGGTGGCTGCCCTTTTCAAAGCTGAGCAGATCGTTGGCGGCGGCGTAGTCGAAGCATTTGCCCACCACGTCCTCCAGCCAGCCGAAGTCCTTCCGGTCGCGGATGTTGCCGAATACCATGGCTGTTTCCTCCTTTTATGTCGGGCCCCCCGGTCCAACGACCGGGAGGCCCGCAGTGACAGACAATGTAGAGATTAGTCCTTGTAGATGGTGGTGTGGGGGGCGGGCACGCTCTTGTCGCCCTTCACGGAGCGCCAGATCATGCTGGCGGGGATGCCCACGATCAGGGACACGCCGATGGAGATGATGGAGTAGCACCAGATGGACACATCGGCGGCAAAGGGGCCGTACTTGATGAACACCATCAAGGCGGAGGCGGCCACAAAGGCCACGGTGGCGCCGAAGGTGTTGGCCACCTTGGTGAAGGCGCCCAGGATGAAGGTGCCCACCAGGATGCCGAGAACCAGGCCCATGAAGCCGTTGAACCACTCGTAGGCGGAGGTCACGCCGCCGTTGGCCAGAACCATGGCCACCACGATGGCGAAGATGCCCACCAGCAGGGACACATACTGGCCGATCTTGGTCTGAGTGGCAAAGCTCAGCTTCTTCTTGGACAGACGCTCCTGGATGTCCAGGGTCCAGCTGGAGGCCACGGAGTTGAGGCCGGTGGACAGGGTGGACTGCGCCGCGGCATAGATGGCGGCCAGCAGCAGGCCGGTGATGCCCACAGGCAGCTCAAAGGCAATCCAGGACGCAAAGATCTGGTCCTGCTGCGCAGCGGGGGGCAGGGGGTTGCCCTGGGTCTGATAGAAGGCATACAGGCCGGTACCGATGAGGTAGAACACGGTGGCAATGAAGATAGACAGGCACCCGTTGGCCAGCATCATCTTGTTCAGCTTCTTGGTATCGGTGGTGGTGGTGAAGCGCTGCACGATGTCCTGGGAGGAGACGTAGGAGCTCATGGTGTTGAAGCCGGCGCCCACGATCAGCAGGAACACGCTGTTCTTCAGAATGTTGGCGTCAAACAGGGGCTCGTTCTCTGCCAGGAACTTGTGGTTGGTGGTGAACTCGTTGATGATGGCCCCAAAGCCGCCGTCCAGGTGGGCCAGGAGGAAGATGAGGCCGAAGGTGACGCCGATGAGCAGCACGGAGCCCTGGATAAAGTCGGTCCACAGCACGCTCTTCAGGCCGCCGGTGTAGGAGTAGATGATGGCGATGATGCCCATGATGATGATGAGGATGTTCACGTTGATCCCCATCAGCTCAGACAGCACCATGCAGGGCAGGTACATGATGATGGACATGCGGCCGATCTGGTAGATGATGAACATAACGGCGCCCAGCACCCGGAGGAACTTGCTGCCGAAGCGGATCTCCAGATAGTGGTAGGCGGTGTCGATATCCAGGCTGCTATAGACCGGCAGGAAGAACTTGATGGTCAGAGGGATGGCCAGCAGCATGCCCAGCTGGGCAAACCACAGAAGCCAGCTGCCGGCGTAGGAGTTGCCGGCCAGGGACAGGAAGGAAATGGGACTGAGGAGGGTGGCGAAGATGGACACGGAGGTGACCCACCAGGGCACGGTGCCGTCACCCTTGAAGTACTCCTTGCCCTGCATCTCTTTCTTGGCGAAGTGCAGGCCGGCAAAGAGCACCGCCAGCAGGTACACGATCAGCACAGCCAGATCAATGTACGTAAAACCTTGCATATTCATGAAAATTTTCTCCCTTTTCTGAGTTCAGAAATAATTGACGATCAGCTGAAAGGCTGGATCTTACAGATACTTGGCCTTGGCGGCGCACACCATCTCGGCAGCGGCCTTGGCGATGGCCTTGTCGGCATCCTGCAGGTTCTCCAGAGGCTCACGGACGCCGCCGATGTCGAGACCGGCGTTGACCCGCAGCATCTCCTTGGCCACGGCGTACATGTTGGCGTGGCTGGAGCACATCTTGTAGATGATCTCGTTGATGGCGTACTGCAGCTCGGTGGCCTTGTCCCGCTCACCGGCCACGATCAGCTCGTTGAGCTTCAGGAACAGCTCGGGCATCACGCCGTAGGTGCCGCCGATGCCGCCGTCAGCGCCGATGGCACGGCCGGCCACGAACTGCTCGTCGGGACCGTTGAACACCACAAAGTCGCCCTTGGCGGCCTTGCCGGCAGCCTTGAACATCTGGATGTCCTGAGTGGGCATGGAGGAATTCTTCACGCCGATGACCTTGGGATTCTTCATCATCTCGGCAAAGAGGCTCATGGTCAGAGCGGTGCCGGCCAGCTGGGGAATGTTGTAGATGACGAAGTCAGTATTGGGAGCGGCGGCGGAAATGGCGTTCCAGTAGCCGGCGATGGAGTACTCCGGCAGACGGAAGTAGATGGGAGGAATGGAGGCGATGGCGTCCACGCCCACTTCCTCGGAGTGCTTGGCCAGCTCCACACTGTCCCGGGTGTTGTTGCAGGCCACGTGGTTGATGACGGTGAGCTTGCCCTTGGCCACGGCCATCACGTTCTCAATGATGATCTTCCGCTCGGCGACGCCCTGGTAAATGCACTCGCCGGAGGAGCCGTTGACGTACACGCCCTTGACGCCCTTGTCCACAAAATACTGGGTCAGGGCCCGAACACGCTCGGGGCTGACGTCTCCCTTCTCGTCATAGCAGGCGTAAAACGCGGGGATAATGCCTCTGTACTTGTCCAGATTGCTCATGATAAGTTCCTCCTTCTACTCTGTTCCTCTTCTTCTTCAAAAAAGCTGCTATTCTTTCGTGCCATCTGCACGGAAAGTACCCGGTAAAAATGAGCCGTCTTCCAGTGGAGGACGGCGAAGCTGTCCGACAACCGCTGACAAGAGGCATGCTATAAAAAGGTCAAAAATACTGAAGTGGGCGGCGCGGAAAAAAGATATTCTAAGCGTTTTTCCCAATTATACCATGGATTCTAAGAAATGCAATGTAAAAATTTTTTCGATTTACCAAATAATGGAAGAAAATACTTTCTCGTAGTCAAATGAAATAAAGGGAAAAAACGGGGTGTCCTCAGTAGAGAGACAGGTAAATGTAAAGAATTTGTAAAGAATCTGCTTGTATTAACAAAAAAATAAGAAAAAACTATTTCGCAAAAATAGAATACGATAAAGAGGAAAATTTCACTGAAAATATTTTCGGAACTTTTTTTGTAGAAAACGCTGAAACCGTTCTCCGAGGAAAACGAGGATACCTTGACTGCCAGATTGTCAGATAACAGAGAAAAAAGAGGGCTGCATTGACACTGAGGGAATTTCACGGTAAGATGAAGCGAAACAAGAGAGGACCCGCCGGGAGGCGGGAGAGAAGGAGCGGGAGATGAAGCTGGAGTTTATCGAGATCGGGAAGATCGTCAACACCCACGGCGTTCGCGGGGAAATGAAGCTGGACCCCTGGGACGTGGAGGCGGATCTGCTCAAACGGGTGAAGACCCTGTACATTGATGGGAAGGCCTACAAGCCCGCCACCGCTCGGGTCCACAAAAACTGTCTGCTGCTGACCTTCCCGGAGGTTACGGACCTGGACGCCGCCCTGGCTTTCAAGGGAAAGACAGTGTCCATCCGCCGCCGGGACGTGCAGCTGCCCGATGGGCAGTATTTTACCGCGGAGCTCGTGGGCCTCACCGCCCTCGATGCCGAGACCGGAGAGACACTGGGGACGGTGCAGGACGTGGTGCCCTATCCCGCCCATGACGTCTATGTGATCGCCGGGGCAGGGGGGAAGGAGATTCTGGTCCCGGCGGTGCCCGCCTTTATCCAGGAAATCGACATCGACGCAGGTACCATGAAGATTCACGTGTGGGAGGGGCTGATCTGAGATGGCGGGCTACAACATCGACATTATGACCCTGTTCCCCGAAACGGTGGGGGACATGATGAACGAATCCATCCTGGGCCGGGCCCAGGAGCGGGGATTTATCCGGGTGGACGCTCACCAGATCCGGGATTTTACCACCAACAAGCAGAAGCAGGTGGACGATTACCCCTACGGCGGCGGCCGGGGAGCGGTGATGCAGGCGGATCCACTGTACCGCTGCTGGGAGTACATCCGGGAGACCCACGGTCCCGGCCGCACCATCTATCTCTCTCCCTGCGGGGAGACCTTCACCCAGGGGAAGGCCCGGCAGCTCCTCCGGGACTACGACCACCTGATCCTGGTCTGCGGCCACTATGAGGGCGTCGACCAGCGGTTTCTCGACGAGTGTGTGGACGAGGAGATTTCTTTGGGGGACTTTGTTCTCACAGGCGGGGAGATCCCTGCCATGGCGGTGGCGGACGCGGTGTGCCGCATGGTGCCCGGAGTATTGCCGGATCCGGAGTGCTTTGAGGAGGAGAGCCATTGGAACGGCCTTCTGGAGTACCCCCAGTTCAGCCGCCCGGCGGTGTGGCACGGCCGGGAGGTGCCGGAGGTGCTCCGCAGCGGGGACCACGAGAAGGTCCGCCGGTGGCGGCGGAAGGAGGCCATCCTCCGAACCCTCCGCAGGCGGCCGGATATCTTTCGCAAGGAGGATTTCCAGGGAAATAAGCAGGACCGGAAGCTTCTGGCGGAGGCCCTGGAGCAGTTCCGGGCGGAGCAGGAGCAGAGGTCTGGAGAAAGCGAGGAATAATAAGAGAAGGCCCCGCCGGCGGCGCTGCCGGCGGGGCCTTTCGGCATGGGAGGGGGGTTATAGGCCGGGAACCGGATGCGGAAACGACAGATCCTGAGCCACCCGGCGCCGCCGGCCGCCTACCCGCAAAACCCGGGCGTCCAGGCCGCAGTCCAGGTGCATCCCCCCCTCCGGCCTCCGGATGAGAAGGTCCGCCGTGCAGTGGTCCAGAATGTCCTCGTACCGGGCAACCCGAGCCCTGCCCGCCAGGGGGATGAACAGCGTCTCCGACGCACCTGCCGGCATCGATGTCCTCCTCTCCCTGTTTTCCTTTATTGCTTGTATTTGATTGCGCCCTCTGCAACAAGGGGGGAAGAGGGGGGAAATTTGCGACCCGGTTGACAGAAGGGCGGCGGGACGGTATAATCATCCTGGAATGTTACGCCGTTTCTGACCAATACAGGAGGTTACCTATGGCTTTGATCTCTGTTATCGTCCCCGTCTATAAGGCGGAGGCTTTTTTGCGCAAGTGCACCGATAGTATCCTCAAGCAGACCTATCCCAATTTAGAGCTGCTGCTCATTGACGACGGCTCCCCGGACGAGAGCGGTGCCCTCTGTGACGCCATTGCCCAGGAGGATGACCGGGTCCGGGTGTTCCACAAGGAGAACGGGGGTGTCAGCTCCGCCCGAAACCTGGGTCTGGAGAAGGCTGCTGGGGACTACATCGCCTTTGTGGACAGCGACGACTGGCTGGAGCCCAACGCCCTGGAGGAGCTGCTCCGGGTGCTGGAGGCCCATAATGCCGACGCCTCCGGCTGTGCCCACCGGAATGTGGCGGAGGACGGCACCTCCACTGTGGAGGCTCCCGCCCTGCCTGCCGGGGTTTACGGGCCGGAGAAGATTACCTCCGGCATCGTCAACCGTCTCTTGGGGGACCGGCTTACCCAGCCGGTGCTCAACGGCTTCATCTGGCGCTTCCTCTATACCCGTTCCATCATCACGGAGAACCACATCACCTTTGAGGGGGCCTATCTGGAGGACGAGCTGTTTTTACTGGAGTATTTCTGCAATGCCCGCCGTCTGGCCATCGTGGATGCGCCGTTGTATAACTACTATTGGAACGCCTCCTCCGCCACACACAAGTACATGAAGGACTACATGGAGGTATTCCACCGCTTCATGGAGCGGAAGGAGGATCTGGTTCGCCGGTACGATCTCCACCGCCACAGTCCCCGCTGGCGGGAGAATACCAATTGGGCGGGGCTCCTCATCGCTGTGAGCAACGAGTACGCCCCCGGAAACCCGGCCAGCTTCAAGGAAAAGCAGAAGCGGGTGGAGGCCTACACGGAGCTGCCGGAGATGCGCCAGGCCATTGCCGCCGTGACGCCCCAGGGCATGGGCCGCAACAAACAGATCGTGGCGGAGCTGATCCGCCGCCGGCAGTTTGGTCTTCTGACCATGTTGTACCGCGTCAAGAACCGGAAGAAGTAAGGAAAGGACCCCCGCTATGTCGTATCTAACGGAAAGTTTTCTCTGGCATGTGCTCTATACCTTCTGGCTGTGGTTGGAGGGGGCCTGGCGGCAGAGCTTTGTGGGCTGTCAGGTTACCCGGTTTTTGGGCTGGCTCAGCCGGAAATGGGAGCGCAGCTTCCTGGTGCATCTTTTTTATGACGAGAGCCGCCTCAGCCGCCTCTGGCCGGAGAGCCTGCTCCGCCGTCTTATGGATCTGGTGCTGAATCTGCCGCTCTACGTGATCCAGTGGATCTACAAGCTGCTGCGCCGTCCCTTTGACGAGAGCTTTTTTGCAACTCTGGCCTTTGAGATCGGCAAGGAGGCCTTCGTGGCCGCCGGTTGGTTCATCGCTGCCATCCTCTGCATCCCTTACAAGTACTGGAACAACGCCTATAGCGTGCTGCTCTTCGCCTTTGTGCTGTGTTTGATCTTCCTCGGCAGCATGAACGATCTGAAAGTCCGGCTATCCACCCGGTCGTTTGGCCCCTATCTGCCATTCTTTTTCTTTGCGGTAGTGGTAGCTGTACCGCTTTCGGATTATCCGAACCTGTCCGGGCGGTATCTGGTGTATCACATCTCCTGCATCCTGGTGGTGCTGGCTCTGGTGAATGCGGTGTCTAACAGTGCGCAGCTTCTGCGGCTGGGAGGCGGACTCGGTCTTGGTATCCTGGCGGCGGCTGGCTACGGCATCTACCAGGGGGTGGTTATCGGCGTGGATGTGAACCCGTCCTATGTAGATTTGTCGGTGAACGCGGACATGCCCGGCCGGGTCTACTCCTACTTTGAGAACCCCAACGAGCTGGGGGAGCTGCTGCTTTTGGGGCTGCCCATCCTGGTGGCTCTGGTCTTTACCTCCCGGAAATGGTGGGGGAAGCTGGCTGCTCTGGCGGTATTCGGCATCGGGGCTGTCTGCATGGCTATGACCTACTCCCGGGCCAGCTGGGTGGGGTTGGCGGCGGCGGCGTTTATCTACGTGTTTTTGTGGAATCGGAAGCTGATCCCGTTGGGGATTGTGGCGGCCATCGCGGCCATTCCATTGCTGCCGGATTCGGTGTTGAACCGGATTTTGACCATTACCAACATGAACGACACTTCCACCAGCAGCCGCTTTCCCCAGTATGAGGCGGTGTTTGATCTGCTGGCCAACGATCCTCTGACGGGAGCGGGCCTGGGAGCCGACGCCGTGCGGCAGACGGTGAAGATGAATAGCTATTATCAGGGGACGGCGCCCTTTGTCCATGCGCACAACACGCTGATGCAGATTTGGGCAGAGACAGGGATTGTGGGGCTGCTATCCTTTGCAGGCAGTGTGATCTGGACTATGAAGGAGACAGCCCGTGCGGTGAAGACCACGAAGGACCAGGCGGCCCGGCACATTGCCATCGGCGGTACGGCGGCGATCTTGGGCGCCATGGTGTGCGGCTTGGCGGACTATCTATGGACCTATCCCCGGATCATGTTTGTGTTCTGGTTTGTGTTTGGTTTAACACTGGCAGCAATTAAGGTTTGCAAAATGGAAAATGATCGTGTATAATAGCGTCTTGCCGGGGGTCATCAAGATCCCCGGCAGACCGAACGAAAAGAACGGGATGATGGGGTGTAGCACAATTGGTAGCGCGCCTGCTTTGGGAGAATCCGCCCAGGCCACCCCACAACTTCATATCCGGGTGTAGCGCAGTTGGTAGCGCGCCTGCTTTGGGAGCAGGATGCCGCAGGTTCGAATCCTGTCACTCGGACCACCTTTCCTCGAAAAACCGCCTTTTTAGGCGGTTTTTCTGCGTTAAAAGTTCGATTTTTGGAGCACGCTTGACCACATAACGACTGTGGTCAGAGGGTAAAAATGGCGGCTGAGGCCACGGTGCAAACAAACTGTGAAAACCGCAAAATCCCTAACCCATCCCTAACGGTGAGCAAAGCTGCAAAAGTCCGCATATTGGTAATACAGCGATTGAAATCGAGAGCATTCTTCACTATAATAAATTATGGCAAGGGGTCATGCGCAGTCATGATTCTCACCGAAACTATCTCGCGAAATTTACAACCTCTTTTATAGAGTAGAAAAGGAGGTACAGCCATATATGGAGTACATAGTAATTGGCATTTGCATCGTAGCAATCGTTGCTATTGGTGCGCGAATATTTTTCAACCCCAAGTCGAAAGCTTCAGCGATACCAACAGTCTCTGCGCCGTCAAAGGCCGACGAAGAACTATCTCTGTCCTCACCGCAAGGTGAAACTGCACAAGATTTGGACATTCAAGTTGAAATGCTTCCTGCCGAAGTCATCAGCGGTGAAAGCAGTCTGGTAGAAATCACAGACAGTAAGGTTTTGGCTCGAGTGAACAACCTTATCCCCAATCTTGCACAGGCCGGTAATGCAGTGAATAACGCTGTTCAAGCGGTGCAAGCCCAAGGGGAAGTTCTATATCGAGCGATCATTCCCGCCGGGGCAAAACTTACGGATTCCAGAGGAATGGAAGGTGCTGTTCGCGGTTTTTATCGTGGCGCAGATGGCATCCAAGGACACGCAAATTTAGTAGCGGTCGAAGTCCAGAAAGGAACCGCCGTTGTTGCAAATACAGCCGCAGCCGCAATGGGTGTTGCATCTATGGTTGTTGGTCAGTATTACATGACACAGATTAACGCTGAATTGGGACAAATCAGTGATGGCATCTCTAAAATTGCAGATTTTCAGGACAACGAATATCGAAGCCGGGTTTTCTCCCTGGTCAGCCATATTAAGAAAATCGCTGAGTTTCAGGTGGAAATTCTTGAGAACGATGAGTTGAGATTGTCTAAAATCGCACAGTTGGATAGTCTGGAAGAAGAGTGTACCCAGCTTTTGGGGCAGGCCAATCTTACCTTGGCAGGCTTTGCAAAGAAAAAAGGCCTTGATTTTGCGGCTTATGAAAAAGAATTGCAAGAGGCACAAAACTGGTACATATACCAAAATACCTTACTGGAAATGCTATATAAGATTTCTGACCTTAGATTCACTCTGCATCTTGGAGCAGTTTCCAGAGCACAGTGCACTGCGTTGCTGCCGACCTATACTCAGCAAGTTGAGGAAACTCAGTCCCGCCTAACCCAATGGCATCAGGACACTACGAAGCGTCTTAATGTCAATACAGCAGAAATACGCCGCAAGAGAGAGGGCTGGGATAAAGCCATTCATTTCATCCCTGGCCTGATAAATGATGACTGGAATTTCCGCTCTATCTCCGAAAAGACTGCGGACATGATTGATTTTCAGGCAGGTGGACATAGTAAGCTGCATCATGATGATTCGGATTTCTATCTTGAAGATGTGCAGTTGATTTCCAAGGACGGAAAGGTGTATTATCTGCCTCCGCACAAAAAATGAGGGAGTTTTCCTTGTAACAGAAAAATGAAAGCCCAAGGGACCAATCACAGTCCCTTGGGCTTCGTTTCTTTTACCCCACCTTCTCGAACGGGATCACCTTGCACCGGCTCTGCTCCGGCGGGTCGGGAGGCTCTGGGGCAGGTGTTGCCGTAGCTGACTCCATGAAGCCGCCGATTTTCTCTGCCGCACCTCTTTGCATATCGTTGGTGATGTGCGTATAGGTGTCCAGAGTGAACCCGGCGCTGAAGTGGCCCAGCATACTGGACAGGGTTTTCACATCCACGCCGCTGGAGATCGCCATGGTCGCAAATGTGTGTCTCAAATCGTGGAAGCGCACGTGTTCCTCGATGCCTGCATTTTTCAGCAGTTTGCGGTTGAT
>CALXDC010000043.1 GCA_944386975.1 uncultured Oscillospiraceae bacterium
ACACGCCGTCGTCCCGCAGCGGCCCGCACATCCCCCAGACCTTGGAGATGATGGTTGTGGTTTGTTCAGACATTCAGATTCTCCCCTCAAAGGCCTGTTTCAAAATACTCTGCCGCAGGGCTTCTCCCTGCTGCAAGGAGGTGTCGATGGTTTGCTCGATGCTGTCGCAGACAGATAGCCGTGCGCTAATTTCAGAAATGACAATCTTTGCCTGTTTGTCAGACACAACAGGAACCTTAGTATCTCGAATGTCATCTAAACCTAAGCCGAGTTTTCCTGCACCACGTCTATTTTTTAATAAATCCTTTTGACCCCAGTCACTTCGTAAATACCACGCCATAAATTCTGACTGCTCTGAGTTCAAAAAGCGCACCAATGCAATATGTTGATTTATGTACGCATCTCCGATCGTTTCTGGAACAAGGCCAATACTTCCAAGATCCGCAGTAATTGAAACAAGGACATCATTAGTATGCAATTTTGTGCGAGTTCCCTCTGCATTTTCAGGCAACGCCACATATTGCATCTCATTAAAGTCGATTCTAATTGAATCGCGCGTCAGATTTCCAATTCTAATGAATCTTGCTCCATCAGAACTGTAATATTTCGCCCAACCTCTTGACCCACTTGTAACAATAGAGGTCATTTCACGAATCGGCTTTTTAACTTGGAATTCAGCAAACGCCTCTTTCAGCACCGCCTGGCGGTAGACCTCCAGCTTTTCCTTTGCGGTTTGCAGTTCCGCCACGCTGGCGTCCAGCTTGGAAAACAGCTCCTCAATTCTGGAGACAATGCGCTCCTGTTCTGGAATGGATGGAATCTTAACGTTTATTTTTGAATATTGTTGAATCCAGTATCGCTTATGTGTACTGTGATCAAATTGGATGATCTGCATTCGGTAATATATAAACTTGGGCAAAACCAGCTCTGTATCTGGGGACAGGATTTTCATTGCTGACGATTTTACCTTAAATGGGAAATTAACATACTGGGATGATGTAGTAAAATCGTCAAAGATTATCACAGGCAGAGCTTTATATATACCGAATGTTTCGTTGGTATATCCGATGATAAATGATTTACCAGCGGTTAAAACTGGTATTCGGTAGTCATCATTGTAGTCTGTTGATTCAACAATATAAGCAGCAGGTTGCTCATAAGAAAGCAATGTCCCCAGTTCGTAGGTTTTCCACTCAGTGTACATTAAAACTCTCCATCCTCACGCCACCAATTCCCGATTCATTTCCATCAAAAGCGCCTCATACTGCTCCCCAAACACCTCGTAGAACCGCCCAAGGCCGCCCTTGCGGTCAAAGGGGCTCAGGTCCAGGTCCTCCGGCTGGATGCTCAGCGAGGTGGCGATATGGTCCTTCACCAGCTGGAGCCACTCCATCTGCTCCGGGGTGAAATGCACCGCCCCGGCGTTGCGGCGGAAGGTCCACTGCTGGAAGTTGTAGCTTACCTTATCCGCAAAGGGCTGCAGCCCCTCTGCCTCCCCCATCTCAAACCGGATGATGGACACCAGATCGGCCAGCCGGCGCAGCGTACCCGTTCCCCTCACCTTCTCCGGCCTCTTGATGGCATAGCAGTCCCACAGCCGCTCGATGGTCACGCCCTTGCTCCGCAGCTTCTCATAGAGGGCTTTCAGCTTCTCAATGGCCATGGGCCGGTCCTGATAGGTCTGGCTGTACAGAATGCGCAGGGCAATGATCTCGTCCTTGTTCTCCTCGATGAATTCACGGAAGGTCCGAATCACCCGGTCGGCGTTTTCCTCCTTCTGGGCGTCAAACCCGGCAAAGAGAAGGGCGTCCGGGTTGGTGTTGTCGATAATCTGCTCATGGCTGCGGCGGACATTCTCGATAAAGTCCCGCACCTCCGGGCGGCAGAAGGGCGCGGCAGCCTGGGCCGCCGCCTCCTGCTGCACCATCTGCAGCTGCGCCTCTGTGGGCTCCCGGGTCTGAAACTGCTCCCGGGCCCGGGCGGTGAGAACATCCTCGTCAAAGGCGTTGAGCAGGTCCTCCGCCGCCCGGTTGGCGGGAACGCCCACCACCTGGGCAAATTCCTTCCGCTCGCCGGAGCTCATCCGGCTGTTGAGCCGGATCACCCGGTTGGCAAGAGAGGTCAGGGTGTCCTCGTCCCGGGCGCCCAGGGCTACCGTCATCATCAGTTCTTTCAGAGAGACCGAGGGCTTGCGCTCCAGGGTGCGGGTCTCGGACTTCTTGGACTTGGTAACGCCCACCGCGTCCACGATGACAAAGTGGTCCTTATTCTCCGCGGCCGAAGGGGTCACCTTCTGCAGGTCGTCCTTGCTGAGAGTACGGGTGCCCCGGCCCTTCATCTGCTCAAAATAGCTCTTGCTGCGCACATCCCGCATGAAGATCAGGCACTCGATGGGCTTGACGTCGGTGCCGGTGGCGATCATGTCCACCGTGACCGCAATGCGGAGAGGGTAGCCGTTGCGGAAGTCGCTGAGCACGCTCTCCGGATTCTGGGCGGAGTAGGTGATCTTTTTGCAAAAGTCGTTTCCCTCGCCGAACTCCTCCCGGACGATCTGGATGATGTCGTCGGCGTGGCTGTCGGTTTTGGCAAAAATCAGGGTCTTGGGGACCTCCTTCCGCCGCGGGAACAGGGTCGTAAACAGGTTGTCCCGGAAGGTGCGGATCACCATGCGGATCTGGCTGGGATTGACGATATCCCGGTCCAGCTGGGTGGGCTGGTAGTCCATATCCTCGTCCAGCTGCTTCCAGCGCTTTTCCCGTGAAAGCCGGTTGCGGCACTCGATGACCTGCTTCATGATGTGGGCGCCGCTTCGGGTCACCTGGGTCTCAATGAGGAAGATATCCTCGCCCACATTGACGCCGTCGATGATGGCCTGCTCCCGGGAATACTCGCTGACCACATTTTCATTGAAAAAGGCGAAGGTGCGCTCATCCGGCGTGGCGGTGAGGCCGATGAGAAAGGCGTCGAAATAGTCCAGCACCTGCTGCCAGACATTGTAGATGGAGCGGTGGCACTCGTCGATGATGATGCAGTCAAAAAATTCCGGCGGGTACTTCTCGTTGTAGACCACCTCTTTGGCCGCCTGTCGGTCCAGGGAGGGCAACTCGTTAAGGGATTTCTCCTCCGCCGACTCATCCAGTTCCTCCCCCTTCAGAATGGAGTACATCCGCTGGATGGTGCTGATGCACACCTGCACATCCTGGGGGATGTAGGAGCTTTTCAGCCGCCGCACGCCGTAGATTTCCGAGAAAGAGCGGTTGTCGTCGTTGGGGCGGTAGGCCAGAAATTCCCGCTCCGCCTGCTCGCCCAGGCCCTTGGTGTCCACCAGGAAGAGGACCCGGTTGATCCTGGCGTATTTCAGCAGCCGGTATACCGCCGTGATGGCCGTGAAGGTCTTGCCCGCGCCGGTGGCCATCTGGATCAGCGCTCTGGGACGGTTTTGGGCAAAGGACTGCTCCAGGCTCTCGATGGCTGTGATCTGACAGCTGCGGAAGCCGGTGGTATCGAAGGGCGGAAAGTGCTTCATGTTGTTGCGGATGGTATCCTCAGACTTCAGCAGGGCCCGAAGACTCTCGGGGCGGTGAAAGCTGAAGACGCGGCGGGAGCGGTATTTCTGGTCGTTATAATCGGTGAAGCGGGTCAGCTTCCCGGTGGCCTCGTAGGCAAACCGAATGCGGTATCCCGCCTTGATCCACTTGAAGGTGCTTCCCGCATACCGGCTGGACTGTCCCTCCACGGTGGTGATGTTCTCGCCCTTCTCATCCGGCTTGGCCTCCACAACCCCCACCGGAACGCCGTCCACAAAAAGGGCATAGTCCACCGGTCCGGTACTGGTGGGGAATTCCCGCAGCGCGATTCCGGGTCCGGCAAGCAGATTCGGCCTTTTGGCGTCCTGCAAAATCCACCCGGCCCGGGTCAGCCGCTGGTCGATTGCCTCACGGGCTTTTTGTTCCGGCGTCATGGAATCCACCTCCGCAAATTACATCAATTTCAGGTATTATATCATGAATTTCAGAGACAGGCTACAGGTTTCCAGCTGTCACAGACTGAAATACGCCAAATTCTTTCACAACATGCTCCGGCGGCATCCGGACAAAAGCCGGCTGTCCGGGAAAGTTTCCCGGACAGCCGGCTCTGCACTGGTCTGTTTCGATCTTTTGTCCCTTACTGCCGGGCGGCGTTCTCCCGGGCCTCGGTAATCCCCAGCACCGCGAAGGTCTCCGGATCCAGCAGCACGCCGTAGTCCTCCTTGGCCTGCTCCACGGTGATATACTCGTTTTTGGCGTCCATGGCCACCTTCTCCGGGGGGCGCTTGAAGGGGTCGCCGTAGCCGCCGCCGGTGGCGGTGACCATCCGTACCACGTCGTTGGTGTTCATCACCCGCCGGGCCACGATGCCGGTGGGCGGGCCGACGGTGCCGTCGGCGTCGATGAACTGGAAGTAGTTGATGGAGCCGTCCTTGCCCCCGGCGGCGCCCCACACCGGCCACTTGTTCCGGCCGAAGGAGGCGGTGAAGGACTGGTTGTCGTTCATGGACCGGTAGGTCCGCACCGCGCCGCTGCCGCCCCGGAACTCTCCGGCCCCGGCCCCGTCGGTGTGGAGGCTGTGCTCATCCACCCGGATGCCGTAGCGGGTCTCCGCCATCTCCACGGGCACATTGTAGGTCTCGCCGTCGCCTACGCAGAACTGGCCCACCTGGCCGTCATGGCCCCGGCAGGCGCCCCAGCCGCCCACGGTGGGCTCGATGATGAGGTAGTCGTTGCCGAAGTCCTGGTGCTTGCCCGCCATCAGCACGGTACACACGCTGAGGAGGTGGCCCGCCCCCAGAGACTCCGGGAAGGCCGGGGCCAGAGCCCGCCACACCAGGTCGATGACGTAGATCATGCTCTCATAGTAGCAGGAGGTGGCGGCGGGGCGGTTGGCCTGGAGGACGCTGCCCGGCTCGCAGATGGTGCGCAGGGGGGCAAACACGCCGTCGTTCACCGCCAGCTCCGGCCCCACAACGGACATGAACACCACCTTCACCCCGGCGTAGGCCGCCGTGGCGCCGGAGTTGACGCAGCCGATGACCTGAGGGTCGCTGCCGGTGAAGTCCGCCACAAACTCGTCGTCGGTGATGGTCACCTTCACCTGGAGGTGGACGGGATTTCCGTGGCCGTCGTCGTCCATGTACTCATCCATCTCCCAGGTGCCCTTGGGCATCTCCTTGAGGCGCTTGCGGGCCACGGCCTCTCCCTGGGCGATGAGCCGCTCCATGGAGCCCTTCACCACGTCCACGCCGTACTTGTCGCACAAATCGCAGATCCGCTTCTCCCCCGTACGGAGGGAGGAGATCTGCCCCCACATGTCGCCCTGGGAGATCTGGGGATAGCGCATGTTGCTGCGCATCAGGTCCCACACCGGCTCCACCAGCTCCCCACGGTCCACCAGCTTGGTGCCGGAGAAGCACATGCCCTCCTGGAACATGTTGGTAGCGTCGGTGGTGAAGGAGCCGGGGGCCATGCCGCCGATGTCGCTCCAGTGGGCCTTGTTGCCGGCGAAGGCGATCAGCTCTCCCTTGTAGAAGATAGGCATGACCATGTCCACGTCGGACATGTGGGTGCCGCCCCCCAGGAAGGGGTCGTTGATGATGTAGACATCTCCGGGGTGGAGATTTTCCTTGCCGTACTTCTCCACCACGGCGCAGATCATGGGGGAGATCATACCGATAAAGCCGGTGACTCCGTTGCCCTGGGTGAGAAGGCGGCCCTCGGCGTCGGCGATGCCGCTGGCGTAGTCCAGGGTCTCGTAGATGATGGGGCTCATGGACGTCTGGGCGAAGGCGTAGAAGATCTCGTTGCTGACGGCAATGAGGGAGTCCTTCACGATGTCCAGCGTCACCGGATTGATGTTCACTTGCGCAGCCATTACTCTACCTCCGTTTCCACAATGAGGTTGCCGTAGCGGTCCACAGACAGCTTCTGTCCGGGACAGACCACGGTGGCGGTGGTGGGCTCCTCCACCACCAGGGGGCCCTGGGCGGTGGCGCCCCAGCCCAGCTTGCTCCGGTCATAGATGGGGGTGTCCAGCCAGCCGTCGCCGGAGAAGAACACCCGCCGCGTCTCCTTGACAGCCCCGGAGACCGGCCCCTCCTGGGCGGGAATCTCCTGGAGGGCCGGCTTTTTCAGCTGGCCGTAGGCCACCAGGTGGAGATTCACGATCTCCGCCGGGGTGTCCGGCAGGGAGAAGGTGTAGAAGTGCTCATGGGTCTTGTGGAAGCGGCTGAGGATCTCAGCACGGTCCTCCTCCTTCCAGGGGTAGGCGGGGGCGGACACCTGGACGGTGTGCTCCTGGCCCATGTAGCGCATGTCGGCGATGAAGCGGAACATAGCCTGCTCCGGCGCCACCCCCTCGGCGGCGAACCGGGCGTTGGCCTCCTCCATCTGCTGGCGCCACATGGCGTTGAGGTCGTCCATGGAGGCGTCGGCAAAGGAGAGAATCTTGGTCTGGATGAAATCGTGGCGGATGTCGCTCATCAGCATGCCCCAGGCGGAGAACACCGAGGCGGCCACGGGGACGATCACCTTCCGGATGCTCAGCTCACGGGCCAGGGTGGGGCCGTGCATGGGCCCGCCGCCGCCGAAGGCCACCATGGCGAAATCCCGGGGGTCGTAGCCCCGGCGGACGGAGATCAGCTTCAGGGCGTTGTTCATGTTGGCATCGGCCACCCGGATGATGCTCTCGGCGGACTCCTCCGCGTCGATGCCGAAGGCGCGGCCCACCTTCTCCGTCAGGGCGCTGCGGACGTGGTCCAGAGAGACCTCCATGTCAAAGTTCTTGGCGGACAGCCTCCCGGCGATGAGGTTGGCATCGGTGGTGGTGGGGTCCTCGCCCCCCTTGCCGTAGGCCACGGGGCCGGGCAGGGCTCCGGCACTCTTGGGACCCACCTTCAAAGAGCCGCCCTCGTCGATCCAGGCGATGGAGCCGCCGCCGTTGCCGATTTCCACAATGTCCACCACCGGGGCCATGATGGGATACCCGGCGCTGCGGTCGTTCTTCTCGATGTAGTAGGAGGTGGTCACCTTCACCTCTCCCCGGTCGATGAGGGAGCACTTGGCGGTGGTGCCGCCCACGTCAAAGGCGATGATGTTGGGCTCGTCAATGAGATGGCCCAGGATGGAGGCGCCGAACACACCGGCCACCGGTCCCGACTCCACCACGTTGATGGGAGTCAGCTTGGCCTGGTCGAAGGTGGTGGTACCGCCGTTGCTCTGCATGATGTACCGGTTGCCGGAGATGCCGGCGTCGGTGAGCCGCTGGCCCAGCCGGTCGATGTAGGAGGAGGCCACCGGCATGACGTAGGCGTTGAGGACGGCGGTGGAGGTGCGCTCATACTCCCGCCACTCCTTGGTGATGTCCACGGAGGGGCAGACGTACACCTCCGGCCACAGCTCCTTGATCTTCTCCACCGTCCGCCGCTCGTGGTCCTCGTTGGCGTAGGAGTTGATGTAGCAGACGGCAATGGCCTCCACCCCCTCCTTCTTGAGGTAGGCCACCGCCTTCTCGATGTCCTCCTCGCTCAGAGGCGTCAGCTCCTCGCCCCGGTAGCTGGTCCGCTCGGCCACCTCCCGGCGGAGATACCGGGGAATAAACGGCTCCGGCTTCTCGAACACCAGGTTGAACAGGTCCGGCCGGTTGCCCCGGGCCAGCTCCAGAATATCCCGAAAGCCCTTGGTGGTGATGAGGGCGGTCTTGGCCCCCTTCCGCTCCGTCAGGGCGTTGATGATGGTAGTGGTGCCGTGGAAAAAGGCGTCGATGCTCTTGGGCTCCAGCCCGCTTTTTTCCAGTACGTCCATGACGCCCTGGTCAAAGTTGGGCGGTGTGGTGTGGGATTTTTCCAGAATGAGACGGCCATCCTCGTCGATGGCCACCAGATCCGTAAAAGTCCCGCCGATGTCAGTGGCAACTTTCATACAGTGACCTCCCCTTGTGCAATTGCGAAGCACACCGCAGGCGGCATACATTCACTTATGGTAAAATATTGTATCACTGCCGCAGCAGCGTGTCAACGCTTTAAATGAGCAAAGTATTTTCTTGTCCGGAGGTAGATTTGCCGGTGCGGCCATGGTATAATATCAACAGTGCCGCACGATGTGCGGCAGGGTACCTTGTACCCATGCGTTTTGCACGCAAAACGCATGCTGTTGATGTTACACCATAGCCAAAATCGGCTGTGCCGATTTTACGCCGCGTCTGCGGCGTGCAAGTCCTCGTGGACTTGCAGCTATGGTATAATGAGGACGCGTGGGCGGCAGAGACTGCCTGGAAGACGATTGAGAAAGGCCGGTGTACCTATGAAACAAAACCGTGTGGATGCGGTGCTGAAAAACCTGGGGGACATGGGGCTCTCCCAGATGCTGATCACCGATCCCCTGTCCATTTTTTACCTGACGGGCCGCATGATCCAGCCCTTTGAGCGCTTTTACGGCCTGTATCTCAACCAAAAGGGCGGCCACAAGATTTTCATTAACCTCCTGGAGACGGTGCCGGAGGATTTGGGAGTGGAGAAGGTCCGCTTCTCCGACACGGACCCCTATCTGGATCTGGTGGCGGCGGCGGTGGACCCCCGGGAGCCCCTGGGGGTGGACAAGAACATGGCCGCCCGGTTCCTGCTGCCTCTCCTCCACCGGGGCGCGGCCAGGGACTTCGTGGTGGCCTCCCCCGCCCTGGACCGGGCCCGGGCGGTGAAGGACTCTCAGGAGCAGGAGCGGATGCGGGAGGCCTCCCGGCGCAACGACCAGGCCCTCACGGCCCTGCGGCCCTTCATCCGGGAGGGGGTCAGCGAGGTGGAGCTGGCGGAGCGGCTCACCGTCATCTACAAGGAGCTGGGGACCGACGGGGTGAGCTTCCCGCCTCTGGTGGCCTTCGGCCCCAACGCCGCCAGCGGCCACCACTGGCCTGACGGCACCCGGCTGAAGACCGGGGACTGCGTGCTGGTGGACGCGGGCTGCACCTACGGAGGCTACTGCTCCGACATGACCCGCACCTGGTTCTATCGGACCGTCACGGCCCGCCAGCGGCAGGTCTACGAGGTGGTGCGGCAGGCCAACGAGGCGGCGGAGGCGGCGGTACGCCCCGGCGTGCCCCTTCGGGAGCTGGACCGCATCGCCCGGGACATCATCACCGCCGCCGGCTTCGGGCCCCACTTCACCCACCGTCTGGGCCATTTCATCGGCCTGGAGGACCACGACTTCGGCGACGTGTCCGCCGCCGCGGAGGACGAAGCCGTCCCCGGCAACGTCTTTTCCATTGAGCCGGGCGTCTATCTGGAAGGGGAATTCGGCGTGCGGATCGAGGATCTGGTGCTGGTGACGGACAGCGGCTGCGAGATCCTCAACCGCCTGCCCAAGGACCTGGACATCATCGACGGATAAGGAGGGACCGCCATGCCAAATCCCATTGTCACCATCACACTCTCCACCGGGGCCGTCATCCAGCTGGAGTTGTACCCGGAGATCGCCCCCCACGCGGTGACCAGCTTTCTCTATCTGGCAGGCCGGGGCGTTTTCGACGGCCACGCCATCGAGCGGATCGTCCCCGGCTGGGTGGTGGACATGAGCTACCACGCCTTCCACAGCCCGGAGGCCTGCTACTTTATTCCCAACGACGTGAAAAGCGGCCGGTACCTCCCGGCCACCTTCGGCACCGTGGGCCTGGGGGGCTACGGCCCTCCGGACATCGCCGGTGGGGAGTTCTTCTTCCCCCTGGCGGACTGCCCCGCCATCACCGGCACCTACCCCATCTTCGGGAAGGTGACCCGGGGGCTGGAGGTGCTGCGGCAGCTGGAGGGAGTGGAGACCTATCCCGTCTCCTACCCCGGCATGCCCGACGTGAAAATCAACACCCCGGTGGAGCCGGTGGTGCTCAGGCGGGTGACCGCAGAGACCTTCGGCGTGGACTACGGGGAGCCGGAGCGGCTGGGGGGCATGACGAAGCCCCACTTCTGGCCCACGCTCCTCCCCCTCTGAGCGGCAATGCAGAGCATTCTAAAGTCAGCTCGCATTGCAGGGTCCTGTCAATTTTTACTGATTCACCCTTCACTCTTCACTTTTTACTCCATTCGATGGGTCGATTTTTGGAATGAATATGTAACAGAGAAGAGGTATGGCGTGCTGCTTGCGCGGTTCGGAGCTTATCCTTGGATACAGCATCGGAAGCATCGGCATCCATACTGTTGCAACGATACATTTATGGGAATCGCCGCAGTGAAAGCTGCGGCGATTTCT
Source organism: uncultured Oscillospiraceae bacterium (assembly GCA_944386975.1). Lineage (GTDB taxonomy): Bacteria > Bacillota > Clostridia > Oscillospirales > Oscillospiraceae > CAJFPI01. The sequence goes on from CALXDC010000043.1 coordinate 10,266, forward strand.
TGTCCGGCCACGGAAATCCCACAGCCGGATTCCTGTTTTGACCGCTGAAAGGGCGCCCCTTTTCACAAGGAGCGCCCTTCTTTCTGCTTATACGGCGCAGACTTTGAGAACCTCTCAAAGCAGCCGCCCCGGCAGCCTTTCCGCATGCCCGCCCTTCGGCGTGTGGTAGACGCCGGTGACGCCGCCTGGAATACCGGTCTGACGGAATGTTTCGTATGTAGGACCGTACGCGCCCCCGCGCGGGCCTGTCCACCCGCTACAGATCCACGATGTACCGCTCGTAGGCGTTGACCACCCGGGTGTCGCCGTACCGGCTCTCCCGCTGGATGTCCCGCCCATAGTTGAGGTGGGTATGGCCGTGGACGAAGAGGGCGGGATGGTGCTTGTCCAAAAGATGGTTGAAGGTGGCAAACCCCATATGGGCCAGATCCGTACAGGGCACCATGTCGTAGCCCGGAGCGTGCGCCAGCAGAATGTCGAAGCCCTTCTTCCGGTAGAGCTGGAAGGCCAGCTTTCTGGCCCTCCAGGCCATCTGCCGCTCGGTATACTGATGGGCCCCGCAGTTGTAGCGCATAGAGCCCCCCAGTCCCAGAATCCGCAGGCCCTTGTACTCATAGAGCAGCCCGTCCACGCAGTCGCAGCCCAGAGGCGGGTCCTTGGCGTAGCGGCCGTCATGGTTGCCGTGGACATAGAGCACCGGACAGTGGGCGAAGGTGGCCAGAAAGGAGAGGTACTGGGGCTTCAGGTCCCCGCAGGACAAGATCAGCTCAATGCCGTCCAGCTTCTCCGGGGTAAAGTAATCCCAGAGGCCGGGACTCTCGTAATCCGCGATGGTCAGAATCCGCACGTCACACCTCTCTCCTCTCCACGCCCTGGAGCTTGGTCAGAATCTTGGCCCGCTCCGTCAGCTCCTCATAGTCGGGAATCCGGCCCACCACCCGGTCCGACAGCCAGTTCATGGTGAGAATCTGTCCGGCCGCCAGAGGCGCATCGTCCTCGTGGGCCACATGGCCCTGCTGATCCAGCATTACGCCGTAGAAGGGGTCCAGACGTCCAGCCTTGATGGCGTCCTTCAGCACGTCCACCAGCCGCCGGGCTCCCGTGGACAGGCTGCGGGAGCACAGCACGTTCACCACTCCCTGGTTCATCCCCCACCAGTAGTTGATGGCGCTGCTGCCCCGCTGGTCGTTTTTCCAGGTGCCGTCAATGACCCGCTGAACAATGCTCTGATAAAAATTCCCCCACCGGCACACCGCCAGGGCCAGGCTGTGGGATCCGGGCAGCTGGGCGCCGATATTGGCGGAAAGCCGGTCCAGCGCGTCGATATAGATGATCCCCTGCTCCCGCAGCCGGTCCTCTCCGCTGCCCTTTTCCAGCTGGGACCACTCCAGGAAGATCCGGGCGTTGGCATTCACCATCCTGGCGCCCTGGGCAAAGGCGTTGATGCCGGCAATGTTGCCGTAGGTGGGATAGTCCGCCACATAGCCGATACGCCCGTCGGGAGTCAGGGTGCCGGCAATGGCCCCCTTGATGAACTTGGCCTCGTAGAGCCGGGGATAATAGGTCCGCACCGAGGGATAGGTGGTGTTCAGGGAGCAGTTGAGAATCTTCACCTCCGGGTGAAGCACCGCCTCCTTTACGCTGACTGCCAGCAGCCGGGGCGTGGTGGTGAAAATCACGTCCGCCCCCTTGGACACGGCGTCCTCGATGGCCTGCCCCGCCTCCTCGTCGGTGAGCACGTTCTCATAGGACAAAGTCCGCACCTGGCCCCGCATATTGTTCTCCATAGTAAAACGGCCATACTCGTGGGCGTAGACCCACTCGGAGGCCCGGGCCGTGTTGCCGTGGAGGAAGGCGGCGCAGAGCTTGCCGGTGGTGGGCAGGGTGATGAGAGGCTTCTTCCCCCCGTCGTCCAGCACCAGGGCGGTGCCAGCGTTGTCGGTGCGGTTGCGGATCTCCTGGCGGATTTTTCCCAGCTCCTGGGCGATTTGGGTGGACATCTTCCCCTTGGAGTCCTGGTAGCCGAAGATCTTCAGATACACCAGGAAGGATTCCGACAGGTCCTCCCGCTCGCTGCTGCTCTGCCGGTAGTAGGCGTTGCGGAACATGAAGTAGAGGGAACGGAAGGTGTAGATCTCCTCGGCGCTCCAGGCCTCCCGGCTGGTGCGGCCGATGATCTCCAGCAGCTCTCCGTACTCCCCGGGCTTGCGGAACACCGGAAATTGGAGACCGGTCATGTGGTAGTAGTCCAAAAACTCGTAATAGGCCACCACCTCCGGGTCCTCGGAGTATTTGGGGATGAGGCGGGTGACCACCCCGGGAACGGTGATGGCCCCGAAATACTTCAGCACGCTGACCCGCTTGTGGCCCTCCACCACATAGAAGTGGTGGAGATACTCCACCGCCTTGATGGGGTCCCGGATGCCCTCGTTGAGATGGGACTGACACAGGGAGGCCCACTTCCGGGCAAACTCGCTGTTCTCCTGGAGAATAGGGTAATAGCTGGGAGAGAAGGCATCCCCCCGCAGCTGATTGCAGGTACCGTCCAGCAGCTCCACCGGGATCTCCACAATGCCCAGACTTTCCCGCCGCACCGCCAGAGCGTCCTGATCCTCCGGCAGCACCCGCAGCCCCTGGCTCTCGCCCCGGGCCAGAGCCGCCTTCACGTCCTTCTGGCCCTGCTTCATCGCCTTGTGATATTCTTCCAACGACATCGCCGTACTCCTTCCCTTTTCTCAGGGCCGCGGCCCTGGGTCTGCTCTCATCCTGCCCGTCCCGGGCAGCAGTCATTCCTCTTTTTCCTGAGGGTATCATGGCCTGCTGGGAAAAGCAATCCTTTTCTGATTCACGTTTCGACAAAAATCCCCGCCGGAGGGGAAGCGCCGGACGCTTCTCCCCCAGAGAGGATCGGGGGCCGCCTGCCGCTTCTTCGGTAGGGTTCACAGGTCCATTGGCAGTTTTTGCGGCATTTCTATTGAATATCACCAAAAACATGGTATAGTAACTTTATATAAACATCAGATAACCCCTCGCGGGAGAAAGGAGGCCTCCATGCCGCTGACTGCCCTGCGGGAACAAAACAAGCTGCTGACCACCGAGACGGCCCTGACCCTCTTCATCCGCCGTGGGGTGGAGCAGACCTCCATCAAGGACATCGCCCGTGCCGCCGGAGTGACGGAGCGGTCGGTGTACCGCTACTTCGAGACCCGATCCCAGCTGATTCTGGCCACCACCTTCCTCTTCTGGGACCGCATCTCCGCCCAGGTCAACGAGCTGGTGGCCGGCCGGATGGACCAGGCCCTCACCGGCATCCAGCGCATCCGCCTGATGCTCCGGTTCTACTCCACCCTATACCTGGATCACCCGGAATATGTCCGCTACATTCTCAACGCAGAAACGGCGCTGTTCAACGCCGGGCTCTCCGCCGCCGTCCGCTCCCGGCCCCCCGGCCGGTTTGAGGACTCCGACAGCCCTCTGGTCCAGGCCATCCGTCTGGGGCTGGCCGACGGCACCGTCAGCCCCAGCGCCGACGTGAAGGAGATCTACTACAACGCCTATGACGCCATTCTGGGCTCCATGCAGCGCCAGGTTCTGGGCTCCACCGACTGCGACCTGGACGGCCGCACCCGGATGGAGCACCTGTGCGAGCTGTTCGTCCGGGCCTTCGCCGGAGAGGCCCTGTGACCGGTCTTCACGGCTCCCCCAGGTCCGGCGCGTCCTCCCCCAGCACCTCCCGAATCAGGGGAAAGACCTTGGTGCCCTTCAGATAGACGATGTGGAACTCCCGCTCCTCCCCCAGACAGTCCAGATGGAAAAAGGCGATGTCCTTCCGCCCCTCCGCCACTGGAGCGTAGGCGAAGGTGATGCCGCTGCCCTCGCTGACAAAGCGGAGGATCAGGGAGAAATTGCTGGAGCGGATTTCCCGGGAAAAGAGGTCCACCCCGAAGCCGTACTCCGCCAGGGCATTCTCCAGGATAGCCCGGGTGCCCGAGCCCTTCTCCCGCAGCACCACGCTCTGCCCCCGCAGGTCCTGGAGCGTCACCGTCCGCCCGGCAAAGGGGTGGTCCCGGCGGCACATGCCCACAAAGGGGGCCTTCCGGTAGAGGCGGTAGCCGTAGCGGTTCTTGTCAAAGGCCCCCTCGATGAAGGCAAAGTCCAGGGCCTCGTGTTCCAGCTGGTGGAGCAGCACCTCCGTGTTGTCCACCTCGATGGTCACGTTGTCCCGGGTGTCCCGGATATAGCGGCTCAGCGGCCCCGCCAGCACAAATTCCCCGATGGTCTTGGTGGCCCCCACCCGGACCTCCCGCACCGCCGGCGCCGCCAGCTCCTGGCGCAGCCGCTGGTCGTTGTACAGGGCCGACCGGGCGTACTCCGCCAGCCGGTCCGCCTGGGCCGTCCGGTGCAGCCGCTTGCCGTCGTAAAGGAACAGGCGGCAGCCGTACTCGCTCTCCAGGGCGTGGATCTGCTGGCTCACCGCCGGCTGGCTCAGCCGCAGCTGCTCGGCGGTGCGGCGATAGTTCAGCGCCTCATATAGCGCCAGAAAGGTGTGGATGCGATAGTCCACCATGGCAGCGTCCTCCTGTCATAAGCAATAAGAAAAAACGATCAAACAATAAGGTATTAAAACTTTATTTTATTGTACCGCGGTAGTATACTGAAAATCAAGGGAAGACGCCGAAAAACCGGCGTTTTATTTTGTGAGGAGGATGGTTTATGAAAGTGTTGGTGATTGGCGGCGTGGCCGCCGGGACCAAGGCCGCCGCGAAAATCCGGCGGCAGGATCAGAGCGCAGAGGTACGGATTCTGACCAAGAGCGAGGACATCTCCTACGCGGGCTGCGGCCTGCCCTACTATGTGGGCGGCATGATTGAGAGCCGGGACGCCCTCATCGTCAACAGCCCGGAGAAGTACACCGGGCTCACCGGCGTGGAGGTGGTCACCGGCTGTGAGGTCACCGCCGTGGACAGCGCTGCCAAGACGGTAAAGGCTGTGAAGGGCGGGCAGGAGATGACCGAGGGCTACGACAAGCTCATCATCGCCACCGGCGCCACCCCCTTTGTGCCGGAGATGACCGGCAAGGACCTGCCCGGCGTGTTCACCATGCGGACCCCCGACGACGCTGTGGGGCTGCGGGCCTATGTGGAGCAGAACGGCTGCCGCCGGGCGGTGGTGGTGGGCGCCGGCTTCATCGGCCTGGAGATCGCCGAGAACCTGCAGGCCAAGGGCCTCCAGGTCACCGTCATCGAGGCCATGGACCAGATCATGCCCAACGCCTTCGACCCCGAGATGGCCGACTTCGCCCGCCGCCAGCTCCGCCAGAGCGGCATGCGGGTGCTGACCTCCACCTCCATCACCGCCGTCTCCGGCGCCGACAAGGCCACCGGCGTGGTCACCTCCAACGGCTCCGTCCCCGCCGACGTGGTGGTGCTGGCCATCGGCGTCCGCCCCGCCACCGCCTTCCTCGCCGGCACCGGCCTGGAGATGTTCAAGGGCACCATCATTGTGGACGAGTACATGCGCACCAACCTCCCCGACATCTACGCCGCCGGCGACTGCGCTATGGTGAAAAACGCCCTCACCGGCAAGCCCCAGTGGTCCGCCATGGGCTCCACCGCCAACCTGACCGCCCGGTGCCTGGCCAAGACCATCACCGGCACGCCCACCCCCTACGGCGGGTGCCTCGGCACCGGCGTGGTGAAGCTGCTGTCCGGCTTCAATGCCGGCCGCACCGGTCTCACCGAGTCCCAGGCCCGTGACGCGGGCTACGACCCCGCCACCATCGTTTGCACCCTGGAGGAGAAGCCCGCCTACTACGAGGACGCCGGTCTCTTCCTGGTCAAGCTCATTGCCGACAAGACCTCCCACAAGCTGCTGGGCCTCCAGGTGCTGGGCGGCGCGGTGGACAAGATGGTGGACATCGCCGTCACCGGTATCGCCAAGGGCATGCGTATTGAGGAGTTCGACACCCTGGACTACGCCTACGCGCCCCCCTTCTCCACCGCCATTCATCCCTTTGTCCAGGCCTGCTATGTGCTGGAGAACAAGCTCTCCGGCGCCTTCGAGACCTTCACCCCCGCCGAGTACGCCGCTGGAGCCGCCAAGGGCTACCGGATCATCGACGTGCAGCCCCAGCCTGCCCTGCCCGGCGCCACCTGGGTGGATCTGGGGAAGGTCACCGGCCCTGTGGAGGGTCTCGGCAAGGAGGAGAAGCTGCTGCTGGTGTGTGCCAAGGGCCGCCGGGGCTATTTCCTCCAGAACCGCCTGAAGGCCTACGGCTACACCAACACCCGTGTGCTGGAGGGCGGCGCCACCTTCAACACCGTGAAGGTCACTGCCCCCGGCGGCAAGCTGTCCGCCGAGGAGATCAAGCGGGTGAAGGGTCTTGGCTGCCTCCAGGACAAGCGCTATCCCGACCGCTTCAACGTCCGGGTGATCACCCGCAACGGCAAAATCACCGCGGAGGAGCAGCGTGTGGTGGCGGAGGCCGCCGAGCGCTACGGCTCCGGCGAGGTGACCATGACCACCCGTCTGACCCTGGAGATCCAGTGCGTGCCCTATGAGAACCTGGAGGACGTGATGGAGTTCCTCAGCCAGGCCGGTCTGGAGACCGGCGGCACCGGCTCCAAGGTCCGCCCGGTGGTCTCCTGCAAGGGCACCACCTGCCAGTACGGCCTGTGCGACACCTTCGCCCTCAGCCAGAAGCTCCATGACCTCTACTATGTGGGCTACCACAACGTGGCCCTGCCCCACAAGTTCAAGATTGCCGTGGGCGGCTGCCCCAACAACTGCGTCAAGCCCAACCTGAACGACATCGGCATCGTGGGCCAGCGGATTCCCCAGGTGGATCTCGGCAAGTGCCGGGGCTGCAAGGTCTGCCAGGTGGAGAAGAACTGCCCCATCCACGTGGCCAAGATGGAGAACGGCAAGGTGGTCATTGACCCCGAGGCCTGCAACCACTGCGGCCGCTGCGTGGGCAAGTGCCCCTTCGGCGCCATCGACGAGGGAACCTACGGCTACAAGGTGTATATCGGCGGCCGCTGGGGCAAGAAGGTGGCCGAGGGCCGTGCGCTCCGCCAGATCATCACCAGCGAGGAGGAGGTTATCGCCCTGGTGGAGAAGGCCATCCTCTTCTTCCGGGACGAGGGCATCTCCGGCGAGCGCTTTGCCGACACCATCGAGCGCCTTGGCTTTGACTATGTGGAGGACAAGCTGCTCCACGGCAAGGTGGACAAGGAGACCGTCATGAAGAAGAACGTGGTGGGCGGCGCCACCTGCTGATCCCCCGATTCTCTCACAAAAGAATACGCCAGAGGCCCCGCCCCGGAGTGTGTTCTCCGGGGCGGGGCCTCGCTCCGTCAATCTTCAAAACCGCCGTGGCTCCGCGGCGTCCAGCTCCGACAGCAGCGCCGCCAGCTTCGCCTCCTGCGCCTCCGTGGCAGGGGAAACCGGGAAGGCGCAGGCCTCCCCCAGCTCCATCCCCCGCAGCTTCAGAGCCCGCTTCACCGTCGGCATGAAGGGCTGGGCAATGTCGTAGAGGGCCATGGCCCGGTCAAAATACTGCTGCCATGCGGCGATGTCCGCCATTCTCTCCTCCCGGATGGCCCGCACCCATGCGGCGCACCGGTCCGGCAGGAGGTTGGACAGTCCGCCGATGCAGCCGTTGCCTCCGGACAGGGCGATGTGGGCCAGATTCTCGTCAAAGCCGGAATACACCGCAAAGTCCGGCCGCTCCTTCCGCACCGCCCGGAGCACCGCCCGGGTGTGGCCCAGCTCCGACACGGTGTCCTTGATGCCCACAATGTTCTCGAACCGAAGAGCCAGCCGCTCCACCAGCTCCGGCGTCAGATCGTGGCCGGTACGGTCGGGGTAGTTGTAAAGATAGATCCGGCAGGGGGTCTCCCGGGCGATGCGGCCGTAATACTCCTCCAGATCCTCCTGGGTGAGCCGGAAATAGTAGGGGCTCACCAGCATCACCCGGTCCAGTCCCCGGCTGGCGGCATAGCGGCACAGGTCCAGGGTCTCCGCCATCTTCATCCGGGCTGCCCCTACCATCACCTCCGTCCCCGCCGGGAGAGTCCGGGCGGCAAAGTCGATCATCTCCTTCTGGGTCTCCAGGCTCATGGTATAAAACTCCCCGGTGCTCCCCATGAGCACCAGACCGTCCACGCCGCCTTCCAACAAAAACCGGTGCAGTAGCCGGTTCCCCTCCCAGTCGGGGGTGGCCCCGTCCTCCTCAAACACTGTGATCACCGGCGTATAGTACTTTACTTCCATATACCTGCTCCTTTCTCTGTCTGCTCTTCCAGGAGCTCCCAGGAGCTCCTGGAATTTTTTGTTGAAAGATGTCTTCTGTTTGCATTATAATGGGAAGGAAACACCATGCTCTATCCCGCGCGGCCGCCCGCCGGATTCCCGGCGGACCCTTTCCGCCTCTCTGTCCGGCGGCCGCTTTGTGTGTATAAGGGGGAACTACATGACCACGCTGCTGATTGTAGACGACAACCAACAGATTCTCTCGGTGCTGGCGCGGTACGCCCAGGAGTCCGGCTATCAGGTGCTGCTGGCCCAGAACGGCCGGGAGGCCCTGGACACCTTCGCCAGCCATGAGGTCCACCTCATTTTGCTGGACGTGATGATGCCCAACGTGGACGGCTTCGAGGTCTGCCGCCAGATCCGGAAGAAGAGCACCGTCCCCATCATCCTCATCACCGCCCGGGGGGAGGACTTTGAGCGGATCATGGGGCTGGACATCGGCGCCGACGACTACATCGTCAAGCCCTTCAGCCCCGGGGAGGTGATGGCCCGGATCCGGGCCGTGCTGCGGCGGATGCCCTTCTACGAGAGCAAGGACAACCCCCGCAAGCTGCTGGTGGACAACCTGCAGATCGACCTGGGCAGCTACTCCGTCCAGGTGGACGGCCACCCCATCGGTCTGCCCCGCAAGGCGGTGGAGATCCTGTGGACCCTGGCCAGCAGCCCGTATCAGACCTTCACCCGAGAGGCCCTGCTGCAGACCCTGTGGGGGCCGGAGTACAAGGGGGACATCCGGGCGGTGGACTCCCAGGTCAAGCGGATGCGCACCGCCCTGTCCCAGCAGGCCCATCCCAACTGGGACATCAAAACCATCTGGGGAGTGGGGTATCAATTTGAGTGCGTCAAACGATAGCCGCCGCAGTGCGAAAAAGCCCTCTCTGGCCTACCGCCTCTCCCACCAGTACGCCCTGACCCTGGTGATTCTGAACGTGGTGGTGCTCATCGCCTTCTGCGCCAGCAACATCAGCTACCTCTACCGGGAAACCCTGGTGGACATGGCCCACCGGGTGGTGGCGCTCTTTGAGGACTCCCTGGAGGACCCGGAGATGGAGGCCGCCTTCCACGACTCCCGGGCCGACCAGTTCCGCCGGCAGCTGGCGGACCTCAACAAATACTCCCGGCCGGAGAAGGTCCAGATTTATGTGGTGTTCCCCGACGGCGTCACCAGCTACTACAACGAGACCACCGACGTGGTGGACTTTCGCCTGCTGCCGCCGGAGTTCTTCCGTGTGTTCAGTGCGGCGGTGCTGGAGGAGGGTCTGGTCACCCAGTATCCCTTCACCAACCGTCTCAGCCTCTTTCAGTGGGTGGTGGCGGTGCCCATCCGGGACCAGGGCGGCGTCACCGGCGGTCTGGTCATCACCTCCATCTACCTGGGAGACATTCTCCGGTATCTGGTGCCGGTGTTTCTGGTGGTAGGCATCTCCTCCCTGTGCTCGGCCCTGCTGTTCCTCCGGGTACGCCGCCACCTGGTGGGCACTCTGGCCCTCCCCTTGAAGGAGGTCACCACCGCCCTGGAGAACTGGCGGGTCAACAACTATAAAAACCCCTACCCCGATGTAACCCGCAGCGATGAGATCGGCCAGCTGGCCAAGGCTCTCAGTCACATGGCCGCCGAGCTGGAGGCCGACCGGCAGCGCCGTGAGCAGGACGACGAGAACCGCTACCACTTCTTCTCCGACGTCTCCCATGAGCTGAAGACGCCGGTGGCGGCCCTGCGGGCCCAGATCGAGTTGCTCAGCGACGGCCTGGCCGCCCCGGAGGAGCTGCCCCAGTTCTACGACAGCCTGCGCCGGGACACCCTCCACATCCAGCGTCTGGTGGAGGACCTTCTCCTGCTGTCCCGGCTGCAGGCCCCCAACTTCACCATGGAGCGGGAGCCCTGCTGCCTGACGGACATCATCCGGGACGTGTTCTACACCATGGACGCCCTGGCGGCCCAGAGCGGGGTCCGCCTGTCCTTCCAGGAGGAGGTTCCCTCGGCGCAGGCCATTGTCCTGGGCAACTACACCCGCCTGCGGCAGATGGTGCTGATCTTTGTGGAGAACGCCGTCAAATATAGCGGCGAGGGCTCTCTGGTGGAGGTGCTTCTCTCCCGGGAGGGCGAGACGCTTCTGCTGATCGTCCGGGACAACGGGCGGGGCATCCCCGCCGAGGAGGCGGACAAGGTCTTCCAGCGGCAGTACCGGGCCAGTAACTCCACCAACCGGGAGGGCAGCGGCCTGGGCCTTTCCATTGCCCAGACCATCGCTGAGCGCCTGGGGGCCTCCCTGTCTCTGGAGAGCCGGGAGCATGTGGGCACCACCGTCACCATCCGCATGGAGGCCATGGCCTCCGACGGCGTACAGGCGGCCGACGTGCAGCCGTAGCGCCATCCCCCCTATATCACAAGGAGCCTGCCGCGGCAGGCTCCTTTTTTGATGGGATTTTCCGTTACAGTCCGGCCCGCTCCGCCGCCTCTGCAAAGGCGTCGGCGCATTTCTCATACATGGCCTGGATGGAGGTGGCCTCGCTGACGCCGGGATAGGGCCGCACCTCCAGGGACACATTGGCCCGCCGCCCCGGCGTCAGATAGCCGCAGCGGATCATGGCGCCGAACTGCTCCACCAGATCCGTCCGGTCGAAGGTGCCGCCCTGGACCCCTACCGGCGGGTGGGTGTGGCCGTAGAAGGGGCTGCGCTCCTCCAGCACCGCATCCCCCATGTGGATCAGCCCCAGTCCCACCGGCATGGAGGCGGCCAGCGCGCTCTCCATGGTCTCCTCCATCAAAGGCAGGTGGGCGGTGTCCAGCATCAGGTGGGCGTTGGCCGCTCCGGCCTGCTGGGCCCTGGCAATAAAGGCGGCGCAGTCCTCCGTGGGACCCAGGATCAGCCGCTTGAAGCGGTGGCGTTCAATGGGCTCCAGCAGCAGGTCTATGCCGTACTGGGCCGTATGCTCCGCCAGAGGCATGAAGAAGTCGAAGTACCGCTTCATCAGTTCCTCCCGCTTCTCCTCCCCCTTGTCGGGACAGCCGGTGGTGACAAAGAGGGTGGAGCCGCACTCAGCGGCGAAATCCACGTGCATTTTGGCGCAGCGGAGGGCCGCCTCCCGAACGGCAGGGTCGTCGCTGCCGGGGTTCAAAGGCCCGTCCACCTGAAATACGCCGGGGCTGTTGTAGTGCATCTCGATGCCCGCCGCCCGGATCTCCCGCACGCAGGCGGCCCGCATGGGGCCGTCCTCCGGCAAAAAGGTCTCGAACGCCTTGTAGTTGGGATACCGGCAGGCCAGCTGAATGGCGGTGAAGTGGACCAGCGGGTCCTCAAAGGACTTGGGAAAGAGCATGGTGGGGCTGAAGCCAAAGCGGACCATCTGTTCAAATTTCATGGCGTTTGATCCTCCTGTACTACTATTATATTTTTATAAATATACATATTATTCATTTGCTCATCACGTTTGACACCCTTATGGTAGCATGGCGTGGCATTTTCGTCAATAGGTTTTAAAAGTTGCATACCGGCCTCATTTTTCCCTTATTTTGCACCGGAAACGTTACCGACAATATTTTGTACGTTTTTTGACACACTTTTGCCACAATCTCCGTTTCATTCGACAAGCAGGGCCGGGCAAATTTGGTAAAGCTATGGATTGAAAAAGGAATCCGTTAATGATACCATAATCTCAGTTAATAACTCGCCTATTTTCGGTGATTTTAGCAAGCGCTTGTTAAGGTCATGTTAGAGAATATGGGCGAGCTGTTAACAAACCGCGGTTTTTATAGCATCAGCGTATCAACAGTGGCCCTACTGGTATTTTTATGTATATGTATCGATAGGACACGACTTCTGCAACTACAACGGCAAGGAAGAAAGGAAGGAATTATGAAGGCTCATAAGATATTTGCTCTCCTCCTGGCATTGGTCATGCTGTGCCTGACGGCCTGCGGCACCAACAGCGCCAACAACGGCGGCGGCACGACCGATAACGGCGGCGCCAGCGACAACGGCGGCTCCGGCAATGATGGCGGCGCCGGCAATGACGGCGGCGCCTCCAGCCAGGACGAGCTCACCCCCATCAACAACTATCCCGCCGCTTCCCTCCAGATCACCGTTCCCCCCTCCGCAGGCGGCGGCACCGACGT
>CALXDC010000044.1 GCA_944386975.1 uncultured Oscillospiraceae bacterium
GCGGCCCGGATGCGCTTGTCGTCGGTGATGACGCCGCTGCCGTCCTTGGCCATGGGCACGTTGAAGTCGCAGCGCAGCAGGACCTTCTTGCCCTTCACGTCGATGTCACGTACCGTTTTCTTATTGTAGTTCATACAAATTCCTCCTATCCGTTTTCCAATAGTCTGTCCAACAATCTGCACACATATTAAATGAAAGGATGGGGACACCCATCTGATCCATTCCGCTCCGCCGCCATCTCTCCCCGGCCGGTAAGCCCCGGAAATCCTTGCTGCCGCAGGGCCTCGTAGGCCAGCACCGCCACGGAGTTGCTGAGATTGAGGCTGCGGGCCTCGGCGCGCATGGGCAGGCGGATGCACCGCTCCCAATACCGCTCCCGGAAATCCCTGGGGAGACCCGCCGTTTCCTTGCCGAAGAACAGCCAGCACCCCTCGGTAAAGACGGCCTCGCTATAAGCACGGGGGGCCTTGGTGGTGGCCAGCCACAGATTCTCCGCCGCCTGGGGGTTCCTTTGGAAGAAATCCTCCAGACCGGGGTAGGTTCGCACATCCACCAGATGCCAGTAGTCCAGTCCCGCCCGGCGCACCGCCTTTTCCGAGATGTCAAAGCCCAGCGGCTCGATCAGATGGAGGGTGCTGCCGGTGGCGGCGCAGGTTCTGGCAATGTTGCCGCAATTTTGGGGGATCTCCGGCTCCACCAGCACGATGTGCACCATCGAAACACACGCCCTTTCGTCAGCACCCTTTGAATCGAACCACATTGTAATATAAAATCTTCCGGATTTCAATAGAAAAAGTTCAAAAATACCACAAAATATTGACGATTCTTTCCGCCCCGATTCCCACCTTTCGCTATATTTCACAAAAAATGGGGGATCCGCCGCCGCCCTTTTCTGCGAAAAAACAAAAAGCGCAAAAAAGAGACGGAAATTTGTGATAAAATCACGAATATGCCCCCTTGTTTTTTCTCCGAAGGCATGTGTATAATAGTAGTACCCTATTGATGTAAAAGAAAGGGGCGAGACGGTATGAACACTCGCTGTGTGGCGATCCATCTGCCCTGTGATGATCGCCAGATGTTCCATGGAAAACCGCTGATGCTGCAAAACGTCATGTTCTGTCCCGCACTGACCTGGTGCGTGCGGACGTGGGCGGCCCAAGGCGTCCAGCGGTTTTTTGTTGTGTGTGAGGAGCGGTGGGCCGACCTGGTTCTGTCCTGCTTCCCCAAAGACCAGCCCCCCGAGATCGTCGGCCACGATCAGTGGCCCAGCCGCCTGTCCGCACTGCGGGAACAGGGGGTGGAGCCGGAGGAGTACCGGGAGCCGGTGCTGCCCCTCGGGAATCTGATGATGACCTTCCACAACGTGGAGGAGCTCAGCCGGCTGCAGACCGCCTGTCACGACGCCGCCAACGCCTACCACCAGAAGCGGGGCGTCCACATTGTGGATCCCGCCAGCACCTTCATTGATCCCCGGGTGGACATCGGGCCCGACACCCTGATCCTGCCCAACACCATCCTGCGGGGGGCCACGGTCATTGGCCGGGACTGCGAGATCGGACCGAATACCATGCTGGACGGCTGCACCGTGGGGGACAACGTGATCGTCAACTCCACCCAGGCCCAGGACAGCGTCATTGACGACGGCTGCGAGATTGGGCCCTACACCCATATCCGTCCCCACTGTCACGTGGGGAAGGGCAGCAAGATCGGCGCCTTTGTGCAGCTGAAAAACTGCAATCTGGGGGAGGGCACCAAAATGGCCCATCTCACCTATGTGGGCGACGCGGACGTGGGCGTCCACTGCAACTTCGGCTGCGGCACCGTCACCAGCAACTACGACGGCTTCAAGAAGCACCGGACCACCATCGGCGACAACGTGTTCATCGGCTGCAATACCAATCTGGTGCCGCCGGTGAAGGTGGAGGACGGGGCCTACATTGCCGCGGGAACCACCATCACCCGGGACGTGCCGGCGGACAGTCTGGCCGTGGGCCGGGTCCGGCAGGAGAACAAGGAGGGCTGGGCCCGCCGCAACCGGGAGCTGAAAGAGAGGCACCGCCGCTGAGACAAGGAGATCAGAGCGGAAAAATCACCATACAGAACAAAAGGAATCAGGAAAAGCAACGAAAGAGAGAGGACTTAGACTATGATTTCCAGAGGTAAAGACATCAAGGTGTTTTCCGGCAACGCCAACCGGAAGCTGGCCAGCGACATCTGCAAGTACATGGGCCTCACCCTGGGCGAGAGCGAAGTGGGCCACTTTTCCGACGGCGAGGGCTTCGCCTCCATTTACGAGACGGTGCGCGGTTCGGACATCTTCCTGATCCAGTCTACCTGCTCCCCCGTCAACGACAACCTCATGGAGCTGCTCATCATGATCGACGCCATGAAGCGGGCTTCCGCCGGTCGCGTTACCGCGGTGATCCCCTATTTCGGCTATGCCCGGCAGGACCGGAAGGCCAAGAGCCGGGACCCCATCTCCGCCAAGCTGGTGGCCAACATGCTCACCGCCGCCGGCGCCGACCGGGTGCTGACCATGGATCTCCACGCCGCGCAGATCCAGGGATTTTTCGACATTCCTGTGGATAACCTTTTGGGCAATCCCATCTTTGTGGATTACTACGCCAAGAAGTTCGGCGAGGGCTGCGACGATATGATCGTGGTCTCCCCCGACGTGGGCAGTGTGGCCCGGGCCCGGGCCTTTGCCCAGAAGCTGCACATGAATCTGGCCATTGTGGATAAGCGCCGGCAGAAGGCCAACCAGTGCGAGGTGATGAATGTCATCGGCGACGTGGAGGGCAAGGACTGCATCCTCTTCGACGACATGGTGGACACCGCCGGGAGCCTGTGCAACGCGGCCAAGGCCATCGTGGAGGTGGGCGGCGCCAAGACGGTGTACGCCTGCGCCAGCCACGGCGTTCTCTCCGGCCCTGCGGTGGAGCGGATCAACAACAGCGTCATCAAGGAGCTGGCCCTGCTGGACACCATTCCCGCCGACCGGGCCCAGGGCGCGGAGAAGATCAAGTACCTCACCGTGGCTCCCATGTTCGCCGAGGCCATCGAGCGCATCTACCAGGAGATCTCGGTTTCCAAGCTCTTTATGTAACGATCTTCCGGGGGGAGCAGGCTCCCCCCGGAGGCCCCCCACCACCAGTGACGTCGGTCACTGGTGTGCGCGCCCACGGCGCGCGGGTCAAGGGATTTTTCCAAGGCGCATGTCCTTGGAAAAATGATTCCATATTTTTCTTTTGCCTTCGGCAAAAGAACCGGGGGCTGCGGCCCCCTGGCCCCGCAGCGTTAAGCAAACATGCCAGTGGCATGTTTGTAGCGTAGGCCGCATCGCGCCCGCAGGCGCATTTCGGAGCGCAACCGAGCGCAGCGAGGCTTTTAGCGCGAAGATCGGCTATGCCGCGAGGAGACCGCACCTCAGGGATCGTGGGCTGCGTCCCCCTGGCCCCCAGGGGAACAGGGGGACGCGAGGCTTTTCCGCGGGACCGCACTGCGGTCCCGCGGTATTTTGTGCGAAGGAGCAAGTTCCTTATGTTTTTTAAGAAATCTGCCGGGGCCGTTTCCTGGCTGCTGGTGTGTTTGGGAAATCCCGGAAAGCAGTATGAGAATACCCGGCACAACATCGGCTTTCTGGCCGCCGACGCATTGGAGAAGCGCTGCGGCGTGAAGATCAACAAGCTCCGCTACCGCGCCCTCTCCGGAGAGGTCAAGCTGGCGGGACAGCGGGTGCTGGTCATCAAGCCTCAGACCTATATGAATCTCTCCGGTGAGGCGGTGAAGCTGGCAGGAGGATTTTACAAGATTCCCCCGGACCACGTGCTGGTCATCTCCGACGATGTGTCCCTCCCCCTGGGGAAGCTCCGCATCCGCGCCGGGGGCAGCGCCGGGGGCCACAACGGTCTCAAGAACATCATTGCCCACCTGGGGACAGACCAGTTCCCCCGCATCAAGGTGGGTGTGGGCGCCCCCGCCCACCCGGAGCACGAGATGGTGGACTGGGTCATCGGAAAGTTTACCCCCCAGGAGCGCAAAACCGTGGACGAGGCCATTGAGAAGGTGCTGGACGCCGTGGAGTGCGTCATCGAAAAGGGCGTGGGCGAGGCCCAGAACCGCTACAATTGAACATACCGGAACGCCGCCGGGAGGAACTGTTTGGTTCCTCCCGGCTTTTTTGGACCGGAAGGGGGAGGCAACCGGCGGTTGACAAGAAAAATCGGTCAGGTTGGTGGCCGCAACCGGCGGGTTCTGCTATACTAAAGCTGGAAGAAGACACAGGTCAGCCGATGACCGGCGAGATGAGAGAGGAGGAAAGTGCCGTGACACTGGGGGAAAAGCTGCAGAATCTGCGGCAGAAAAAGGAGCTCAGCCAGGAGCAGCTGGCGGAGCGGCTGGAGGTGAGCCGCCAGAGCGTCAGCAAGTGGGAGAGCGGCCAGAGCAGGCCGGACATGGACAAATTGGTGGTGCTGGCGGAGCTGTTCGGCGTGTCCACCGACTATCTTCTGAAGGAGGACGGGGAGGCCCCGCCGCCTGCGAAGGATCGGCGGCTCCCGGTGGTTCTGGCGGCGGCTCTGGCGATTGCCCTGGGGGTGGCGGTATGGCTGGGCGTCTCCGCGGGCCGGGCAGGCGCAGAGCGGGATGCCCTGGCGGCGGAGAAGACCGCCCTGGAGACGGCGGAGGACCAGCTGCAAACGGAGCTCCAGGCCTCCCAGGAGGCTCTGGAGGCCGCGCAGTCCCAGCCGCCCCAGGATTTGGGGGATTGGAACAACTACTTCTACCAGTTCGGCCAGACCTACCGGGTGGACTATATGCCCACCTTCACGGCGGGGGACGCCCCCAAGGAGAGCACCGCCTACCTCTATTGGGCCTTTGCCATCAACCTGGACAACTGGGGCGAGGAGAAGGGCACCATGTCCAGGACTTATGTGGAGCAGGCGGTGGCCAACCACTTCGGCGTCACCGGGCTGGTCCACCTCCCCATGGTGAAGGGCTGGGACTACGACGGGGAGGTCTACACCGCCTATCCCGAAAGTCTGAAAGAGCTGCCCATCTACACGGTCAGCTCCTGCCGGATCTATCGGGAGGAGGATGGCTGGCTCTACTACGAGGTGATTCTGGATGCGTACCGGCACAAGGAGGGGGTGCTGATAGACCCCTCGGGCATGGCCACTCTGGAGGAGGTCTGGGCGGAATACGGCCGGCAGAACCTGGAGGTGGCGGGGCGGGAGAAGCTGGTGTACTACTACCGCAACCACCAGCAGATCCCGGTGTTCGTCAGCCACGAAACCCTGCCGGTAGAATAGAAGAAAAGAAATAGAGTAAAGCGGAGGGGAAAACCCCTCCGCTTTTCTTGCAGGGGCCGCGCCTGCAGGCGGCAAATGGTGGTCTCAGTCGCCACAGGTCCTGTCGGATGGGAGGAGAGACATCTGTGCTGTTTTTGCCGGTCGCCTTGTCAAACAGGAAAATGGGATGTTACAATTGTGTAAACAATAAAAACTCCATTTGGAAGAAAATCAATGCGTTCTTGTGCAAGATGCAAAATAGTGCACGACATTTTCTGTTCAAACAACCAAATCTTTGAAAATCTCCACAAAATATATCTTTTTGTGTTCGGTTATATGCAATATTTCCCTACCGGTTGCTTTTGTTGATATTTTGGGGGCCTGCTTCCATTTTCTCCGGATATGGAAAAATGCTACACTACATGTAACAAGGCCGCCAAATGGCCAAAAGAACACGGATGGCCCGGGCGGAGAGCGGTCGCCTCCCGCTGCGCGCCAATCTGAAAGGAGAAAGGAAAAATGAAACACACCAAGCGTATCATCGCACTGGTCCTGGCCTGCGTTCTGGCGCTGGCGCTGACCGCCTGCGGCAAGGGCGGGAAGTCCGACGGCAACCTGACCATGCAGATCTGGGACAACTCCCAGAGAGAGTCCATGCAGGCTCTGGCCGACGCCTACCATGAGCTGAACCCCGACGTCACCATCGAGGTCCAGGTCACCAGCTGGGACGAGTACTGGACCAAGCTGGAGGCCGCCGCCGGCTCCGGCAACCTGCCCGACATCTTCTGGATGCACACCAACTACATCCTCCTCTATGCCGACAACGGCATGCTGGCGGACGTCACCGATCTCTACGATGACGATACTTACTCCCACTACTCCGACATCTCCATTGCCAACACCCAGGGCTCCGATGGCCGGATGTACGGCATCCCCAAGGACAAGGACACCGTGTGCCTGGTGTACAACAAGGAGATGTTTGACGCCGCCGGGGTCAGCTACCCCGACGAGAACTGGACCTGGGACGATCTGACTGCCGCCTCCCAGGCCATCTATGACGCCACCGGCAAGTACGGCTATATGGCTTACGCCGACGATCAGCTGGGCTACTGGAACTTCGTCTACCAGAACGGCGGCTACATCCTCAACGACGACAAGACCGCCGCCGGCTTCGACCAGCCCGCCACCATCGACGCCATGAAGTTCTACATCGGCCTGCAGCAGAACGACTGGTGCCCCACTCAGACCTACTTCGCCGAGACCGCTCCCGGCAACGCCTTCTTCTCCGAGCAGGGCGCCATGTTCCTGGAAGGCACCTGGAATCTGATGGCTGAGATGAAGAACTATCCCGAGATGCAGGGCAAGTGGGACGTGGCCGTGCTGCCCAAGTGCCCCGATCCTGTCTCCGGTGACGGCCGCGCCACCATCTCCAACGGTCTGTGCTACGCCACCTCCGCCGACAATCAGGACGACGAGATCATCATGGGCTTTTTGAAGTGGCTGGGCACCGAGGAAGCCCAGCAGATCCACTCCTCCTACGGCGCCGCTATCTCCGGCTATGAGGGCACCGAGCAGGCCTGGATCGACGCCTTCGACCAGTTCGACTACCGCCTCAACGTGGAGGCCTGCATCGAGATGTTCGACTACTCCGTCCAGTCCGTCAACGACGCCACCCGTCCCAACTGGAAGAGCAAGGTCTCCGATGAGCTGCTGAAGATCTACAGCGGCGAGCTGGGCGTGGACGAGGGCCTGGCCAACATGAACACCATCGTCAACGACGCCATCGCCGAGGGCGCCGAATAAGCGGTCCCTCCAAGGACCTCGGAAAGAAAGGAGCGCGGATCTCTTATGTGGAAACGGCAGAGCATCGCCGCCAAGCGGGAGCAGCGCTGGGCCTGGCTGATGGTGGCCCCCACCATCATCGGTCTGCTGGTGCTGAACTACTACCCCCTCATCCAGACCTTTATCCTCAGCTTCTCCAAGACCAAGACCTTCGGGGCTATGGAATTCAACGGCATCCAGAACTACACCGACATGTTCGCCACCCCGGAGTTCTGGAAGGCCACCTGGAACACTGTTTACTTCTGTATCCTCACCGTGCCGGTGGGCATCGCCCTGGCCCTGATTGTGGCCATTCTCCTCAACGCCAAGGTGAAGTTCAAAAGCGGCTTCCGGGCCATCTACTTCCTGCCCATGGTGTGCGCCCCCGCCGCCATCGCCATGGTGTGGCGGTGGATGTTCAACGGTGAGTACGGCATCATCAACACCATCATCAACGCCAAGGTCAACTGGCTGACCAACCCCACCACCGCCATTCTGGCCTGCGCCATTGTGGCCATCTGGAGCTCCATCGGCTATGACGCGGTGCTGCTGCTGTCGGGCCTCCAGAACATCTCCAAGACCTACTACGAGGCTGCCCGCATCGACGGCGCCGGCCCCATCAAGCAGTTTTTCTCCATCACCATGCCCATGATCTCCCCCACCCTCTTTGTCACCCTGATCATGCGCATGATGGCGTCCCTCAAGGTCTACGACCTCATCTACATGATGATCGACCAGACCAACCCGGTGCTGCCGGAGGTGCAGAGCCTCATGTACCTCTTCTACCGGGAGGCCTTCGTGGCCGGCAACAAGGGCTACGCCTCCGCCATCGTCATCTGGACCATCCTTCTCATCGGCGTGGTGACCATCTTCCAGTTCATCGGCCAGAAGAAGTGGGTCAACTACGATGTGTAAGAGAAAGGAAGGTGTGTGACAATGAAAGCGGATTCCATGCAGAGCGGCCGCCGCTGGACGACGGCGCTGACCTACTTTTTCCTCATCGTGGGCTCTCTCATCATGATCTTCCCCTTCCTGTGGATGATCCTCACCTCCCTGAAGTCCCTTTCGGAGAGCATGCAGATCCCGCCCACCATTTTCCCGGCGGTGTACTACTTCTCCAACTTCAAGGACGCCCTCACCAGCCTGCCCTTCGGCGCTTTGTACTTCAACACCATCGTCATGGTGTTCTTCCGGGTGATCTGCGCCATCCTCTTCAGCTCCATGGCGGGCTACGCCTTTGCCAAGCTCCACTTCCGGGGGAAGAACTTCCTGTTCACCCTGGTGCTGGTGCAGATGATGATGCCCTCCCAGATTTTCGTCATCCCCCAGTATGAGATGCTGGCCAGCGTCAGCCTTACCGAGAGCCTCTTCGCCCTGGTGTTCCCGGGCCTGGTGTCGGCCTTCGGCACCTTCTTCCTGCGGCAGTCCTACTTAGGCATTCCCAACGAGATCGGCGAGGCCGCCTATCTGGACGGCTGCAACCAGTGGCAGAGCTTTGTGAAGGTGATGCTGCCCCTCACCGGTACCTCTGTGGCGGCCCTCACCATCTTCACCGCCGTCTTCGCCTACGCCGACCTCATGTGGCCCCTGGTGGTGAACACGGACATCAACCTCATGACGTTGTCCTCCGGCCTTGCCACCCTGAAGGGCCAGTTCACCACCAACTACCCGGTGCTGATGGCCGGCAGCCTCTTCGCTATGATCCCCATGCTGATCCTCTACCTCATCTTCCAGCGCCAGTTCATCGAGGGCATCGCCCTCACCGGCGGCAAATAAACCGCCTGCGGGCTGCCTGGAGCGGCCGGAAGGACCGCTCCGGGCAGCCTTTCCCTGCATTGACCATGAAGCTTTTTTCAAAGACAAATCTGTGATATACTATAAAGGAAGTCGAATGTATGATCACATTTCATAAAGAAACCAACACCATCACCCTCCAGACCCAGGCCAGCACCTACCAGATGAAGATCGACGCCACCGGGGTGCTGCTCCACACCTATTACGGCCCCCATATCCGGGGGGGCGACCATTCCCGCCGCATCGGCCGGGAGGACCGGGGCTTCTCTCCCAACCCCAGTGAGGCGGGGCTGGACCGGACCTACTCCCTGGACACCCTGCCCCAGGAGTACGCCTCCAGCGGCGTAGGGGATTTCCGTATTCCCTCCATTGAGTGCGACTGCAGCGACGGCAGCCACACCGTGGACCTGCGGTATGTCCGCCACAGTGTGGACCGGGGGAAGTACAGCCTGGAGGGGCTGCCCGCCTTTTACGCCGGGGAGGACGAGGACTGGGAGAGCCTGCGGGTGCTGCTGCGGGACGTGTGCAGCGGCCTGGAGGTGGAGCTCCTCTACGGCGCCTTTCCCCGGTACGACCTCATCACCCGGGCCGTGCGGCTGCGCAACCGGGGCACCGCCCCTGTGGAGCTGACCCGGGTCATGTCGCTGTGCCTGGATTTTCCCACCCTGGACCTGGACTTCGTCACCCTGGGCGGGGCCTACGGCCGGGAGCGGGAGCCGGTGCGGATGCCGCTGACCCAAGGGGTCCACAGCGTAGGCAGCGTCCGGGGCTCCTCCAGCCATCAGCAGAATCCCTTCGTGATGCTCTGTGACCGCGCCGCCACGGAGGACAGCGGCTGCTGCTGGGGGGCCGCCCTGGTGTACTCCGGCAACTTCCTGGCCCAGGCGGAGCTGACGCAGTTCCACAACACCCGCCTTGCCATGGGCATCCACCCCTTCCATTTCCGCTGGCGGCTGGAGCCCGGCGCTGCCTTTACCGCGCCGGAGGCCGCCATGGTCTTCTCTCGGGAGGGCTTCGGGGGTGTCAGCCGCCGCCTTCACCGGGCCATCCGGAACAATCTCTGCCGGGGCCCCTGGAAGGAGGAGCGCCGCCCCATCCTGATCAACAACTGGGAAGCAACCATGTTCCATTTTGACGCCGACAAAATCGTCTCCATTGCCGAGACCGCCTCCAAGGTGGGCGTGGAGATGATGGTGATGGACGACGGCTGGTTTGGCGAGCGCAACGACGACTTCCGGGGCCTCGGGGACTGGGACGTCAACGAGACCAAGCTGCCCGGAGGCCTGGGACCCCTGGCGGAGCGCATCGGGGCGCTGGGCATGAAGTTCGGATTGTGGGTGGAGCCGGAGATGGTCAACGAGGACTCCAAGCTCTACCGGGCCCATCCGGACTGGGCGTTTCAGGTGCCCCGCCGGCCCAAGACACGGGGCCGCCACCAGCTGGTGCTGGACCTGAGCCGACAGGAGATCCGGAAGTACATTCTGGAGAATCTCCGGGCCACCCTTAACAGCGCCGACATTGCCTACATCAAGTGGGATATGAACCGCAGCCTCACCGACGTGTGGTCCGCCACCATGCCGGCCCACCGCCAGGGGGAGATTTACCACCGCTTTGTTCTGGGGGTTTACGAGATTTTGGAGACCATCCACCGG
Source organism: uncultured Oscillospiraceae bacterium (assembly GCA_944386975.1). Lineage (GTDB taxonomy): Bacteria > Bacillota > Clostridia > Oscillospirales > Oscillospiraceae > CAJFPI01. The sequence goes on from CALXDC010000044.1 coordinate 10,556, forward strand.
GAGTATCCGAACCTGCTCATCGAGGGGTGCTGCGGCGGCGGCGGCCGCTTTGACTGCGGCATGCTCTACTACGCCCCCCAGATCTGGTGCAGTGACAACACCGACGCCATCGAGCGCCTGCGCATCCAGTACGGCACCTCCCTGTGCTACCCCTGCTCCACCATGGGCTCCCACGTCTCCGCCGTGCCCAACGGCCTTACCCACCGCTGCGTGCCCCTCCACACCCGGGGCGTGGTGGCCCAGGCCGGGGCCTTTGGCTATGAGCTGGATCTCAACGAGCTCACCGGCGCGGAGCTGGAGGAGGTGGGCCGCCAGGTGGACCACTTCCGCCGGATCTGGGATCTGGTGGCCCTGGGAGACTACTATCGCCTGGGCGATCCCTTCCAAGAGGAGCCCTTCTATGCCTGGATGCACGTGTCTGAGGACCGCAGCCGGGCCCTGGTGGGAGTGGTGATGGGGGTGGGCCATGCCAACCCCATTCGCCGCCATCTGAAGATGAAGGGGCTGGATCCTCAGCGGGACTACGTGGTCAACGGTGAGGTTTACGGCGGCGACGCCCTGATGTATGCCGGGCTGGCGCTGCCGGTTTTGGACGAATACGAGGCTGTTCAGTACGATATTGAGGCAATTTGACGGAGAAAGGGGGTTGACAATGAGCCAGTATATGTTCTCCGTGTTCCCTTATGAAAATTTTGTGGATCTCTTTCTGGTGCAGTACGGCTGGGAGCAGTGCGAGCCCCTTCACGCCTACGGCCCCCACGTGCGGAACAATTATCTGTTCCACTATGTGATTTCCGGCCGGGGGTGGGTGGAAATCCGCCAGCAGGACGGCTCTATGGTGACCCACCACCTCAGCGGCGGCCAGGGCTTCCTCATCTGCCCGGATCTGGTGACCACCTACTGCGCCGACGAGCACGACCCCTGGTGCTACACCTGGGTGGAGTTCGGCGGCGTCCAGGCCCAGTACCGCCTGGGGCTGGCGGGGCTCAACGAGAAGCACCCCCTCTTCCAGCCCATCCAGCCGGACATGGCGCTGAAGGTCCGGGACGAGCTGATGTTCATTGCCAACCATCCCCAGGCCTCCTCCCTGAACCTGATGGCCCATTTCTACCTCTTCCTGGACGCCCTCATTGACGGGTCCGCCTCCAAGCAGCGGGTCCGGGGCCAGTCCCAGCGGAGCTTCTACATCCGGGAGGCCATCCACTTCATCGAGCAGTACTACAAAAACGACATCACCATCGACCAGGTGGCCAGCTTCTGCGGTCTCAACCGCACCTACTTCAGCCGCCTGTTCAAGGAGGTCATGGGCCAGACCCCACAGGACTATCTGGCCCACTACCGCATCAGCAAGGCGGTGGAGCTGATGCGCAACACCAATCTCAGTATCGGAGAGATCGCCGCCATGGTGGGCTACCCCAACCAGCTCTATTTTTCCAAGGTTTTCCGCAAGATCCACGGTCTGCCCCCCAGAACCTGGCGCCAGGAGGACCAGCTGGTGACGGAGCGGGGAGAGGGAGGAGGGAAGGAGCGAAATGTTTAAGCTGCGCTTTGACGGCACGGAGGAGACCGGGGGCCTTCGCCGGTTCAACGAGATCCTCACCCTTGACTTCTTCAACCTCTTCCGCATCAATCTCCTGACGGTGCTGGCTATGGTGCCCCTGGTTACCATCCCTCCGGCGGTGATGGCCATGGAGGCCTCCGTGTGGGAGATCATCCACAGCCGCAAGCCCCTGCCCTACTGGCGGTGCTTCCGGACCTGCTGGCGGCGGTCCTACCCCGTCTTCCTTCTGGCGGTGCTGCTGCCCGCCATGGCTGTCGCCGCGGCGGTGTTCTATGCCCAGCAGTCCGCCGCCCTTCCCCTGGCGGTGGTCCTCTGCGCCTTCAGCATCTTCGTTCTGGCCCTGTCGGCCTTTGCCTCCGCCTATCTCTACCCCCTGGCGGCGGACCGGCAGCGGCCCTTCCGCCAGCTGGTTCCCGCCGCCCTGGCCCTGGCCTTCTCCCGGCCGCTCCGGGGCCTTACCGCCTTTGGCGTCAGCGCCGGACTGCTGGTTTTGTTCGGCCTTTACCTCCCTCTGAGCCTGCCCTATTTTCTCCTGGGCGGCTTGATCTTTCCCCGCCTGCTGAGCCAGTTTCTGATCCGGCGAATCGTGCCGGACCGGGCGGAAGAAACCTTCTAAATCAATCATGAGAGAACTGGAAGTGATGGATATGGCAAACGCGGCCCGTTCCGCCGCCCCTAAGAAGCAAAACGACTTTCAACGCCGCATGGCGCGCTGCTATGACGAGATGAAGTGGCTCTACTGCGAGCTCTACCACGGGGATGAAGCGGCTTTCGCCTATTTCACCGGTATGCTGGAGCGCAGCTGGGCCCAGCGAAAGACGGCCCTGCGCCGCCAGGACAAGCGCCGGGAGGAGAATCCCAATTGGTACCGCCGTCAGGACCTTTTGGGGATGATGCTCTACACCGACGCCTTTGCCGGCACCCTCCAGGGTGTGGAGGAGAAGCTGCCCTACATCCGGGACTGCGGCGTGAACTACCTCCACCTGATGCCCCTGCTCCAGAGCCCCAAGGGCCGCAGCGACGGCGGCTATGCCGTGTCCGACTTCCGCACTGTGGAGCCGAGACTCGGCACCATGGAGGACCTGGAGCACCTGGCCGACGCCTGCCGCAAGAGGGGGATCAGCCTGTGTCTCGACTTCGTGATGAATCACACCAGCGAGGACCACGAGTGGGCCAGAAAGGCCCGGGCGGGGGAGCCGGGATACCGGGAGCGGTACTTCTTTTACGACAGCTGGGACATCCCCCGGGAGTTTGAGAAGACGGTGCCCCAGGTGTTTCCCACCACCGCCCCCGGCAGCTTCACCTGGCTGGAGGACTGCCATCAGGTGGTGATGACCAACTTCTACCCCTACCAGTGGGACCTCAACTACGCCAACCCTGTGGTCTTTAACGACATGACGGAGAATCTCCTCTACCTCACCAATCGGGGGGTGGATGTGATCCGTCTGGATGCGGTACCCTACATCTGGAAGGAGCTGGGCACCTCCTGCCGCAATCTCCCCCAGGTCCATACTCTGGTGCGCCTGATGCGGATGGCCTGCGAGGTGGTGTGCCCCGGCGTGCTGTTGCTGGGGGAGGTGGTGATGGAGCCGGCCAAGGTGGCCCCCTACTTCGGCACGCCGGAGAAGCCGGAGTGCCACATGCTCTACAACGTCACCACCATGGCCACCACCTGGCATACCCTGGCCACCGGGGACGTGTCCCTCCTTCGCCACCAGATGGACGCGGTGTGCGCCCTGCCCCGGGATTTCCTTTTCCTCAACTACCTCCGCTGCCACGACGACATCGGCTGGGGCCTGGACTACCCCTGGCTGAAGGACCGCTTCGGCATGGAGGAGGTGGCTCACAAGAAATTCCTCAATGACTGGTTCACCGGCAAGTGGCCCGGCAGCGACAGCCGGGGCGAGCTCTACAACGACGATCCCCGGCTGGGAGACGCCCGGCTGTGCGGTACCACCGCCTCCCTGTGTGGGGTGGAGGCCGCCGACTACGAGGGGGATCGGGACAAGCTGGAGCGGTCGGTGGCCTGCGACCTGATGCTCCATGCCTGGATGCTCAGCCAGAGCGGCATCCCCATTCTCTATAGCGGGGATGAGATCGGCCAGCTCAACGACTATAGCTACCATCAGGACCCGGAGAAGGCGGACGACAGCCGCTACATCCACCGGGGGGCCTTCCGGTGGGATCTGGCGGAGCTGAGGACCGACGGCGCCACCCGCCAGGGGATGCAGTTCCTGCCTCTTCGGAAAATGGAGAAGATCCGGGCGGAGGAACCCTGCTTCTCGGCGGAGGCGGAGGTGTCCACCGAGGACTCCGGCAGCTGCCACGTGCTGGCAGTGTGCCGGCGGCTGGAGAACCGGGAGCTCATCTGCCTTTTCAACTTCAGCGGGGAGTTCGTCCAGGCCTCCGTGGACCGGCAGGGAACCTACCGGGACCTCATGTACGGCGTGTGCCGGGACGGCCTGGAGACAGTGCCCCTCTACCCCCACAGCTTTGCCTGGCTCCTCCGGGAGGAGCCCTGAGACGGTACAGAACCGGCAAAAGGAGAGACCGCGGAACGGCGGCCTCTCCTTTTTTGCTTTTTTGGAAAAAACCGGGGAAACTTCCGTGACCTTTTCCTGTTTCGGACGTATGGTATGATAGAACCGATCGCGCGAGGGTTCATACCGAGGAGCACCCGGGGAGGAGGGACGCCATGGAGGAGGCGGCGCTGGTACGAAAATTGAACCGCCACAGCAGGGCGGCCTTGGAGCGGGCGGTGGTCCAGTTCACCCCCTATGTGGGGGCGGTGCTCTGGGGCGTACTGGAGGGCCGGGCCTGCCGGGAGGACCTGGAGGAGCTGTCTGCCGACGTTTTTCTCACCCTGTGGGCCCATCGGGAGGAACTGGACCCGGCCCAAGGCCTGCGGCCCTGGCTGGGGACGGTGGCCCGGAACAGGGCCAAGGATTGGCTGCGTCGAAGGCGGGAGACCCTCCCCCTGGACGATGCCCTGCCCGTTGATTATCAGGACACACCGGAGGAGATCGCTCAGCAGCGGGACCAGGCGGCCCGGCTATGGGCGGCAGTGGACGAACTGGGGGAGCCGGACCGCACCCTGTTTTTCCGCTACTACTATCAGGGGGACAAGCTGAAGGATGTAGCTCGGGACCTGAGCCTCAACGGTTCCGCCGCCAAGCAGCGGCTGCTCCGGGGACGACAGAAGCTCAGGCAGCAACTGATGGAAGGAGGGGATGCGCCATGAAAGCCCCGATGCGGGAACTCTGGGACGACGTGATGCCGCTGGGTGGACCCTGCCCCACGCCGCGGCCCGGGGAAGTGGCCCGGATGGTCAACGAGGCCCTGGACGCCGACCCCTCGGAAAGGAGACGACATATGCGGCAGAAAATGAGAACCGCGGCCCTGCTGGCCGCCGCCCTTTTGGTCCTCACCGGCTCCGTGTTCGCGGCAGCCCGGAACTGGACCGTGCTGGACGCCTTTTTCGGCGGCAGCTCGGAGGAGGGGGAGGCACTGATGAACGATCAGCCCTACTCCGTCAGCGACGACAACTACACCCTCACCGTCACCAGCTCCCTGGCCGACGGTGCCGCCGCCTATCTCACCGTCACCGTGACGGCCAAAACGCCGGAGGCGGCGGAGGCCCTCATGGCCGACGACTTTGAGAACATGAACACCTGGGGGGTGGAGGTGCCTCACACAGAGGAGAACACCGTGGGCGACGTTGTGCTGGCCTCCCTGTCCACAGGAGAGGAGAAGGCCCTCCGCACGGAGAACTCCCGGACCTGGCACATGGAGCTCCGCCTGGGCAGCACCCCGGAGACGGTGTCCATCCGCCTGGGGGCCATGGAGCAGGACCTGTGGCTGGAGGCGCCCCTCACCCTGGCGGAGTCCGTCACCGTGGCGGTGAACGCCCGGGGGACCGGCGCCGGGACCTATGACAATGCTGCCGGAGGGCCGGTCACCCTCCGGACCGTGACCCTCTCCCCCCTGGGCCTCACCCTGGATTACACCTATTCTGAGGAGGAGGCCCGTCCCGTCCCCGCCTTCCTGGGGACCGACGGGACGGTGTACACCTGGTCCCAGTTGGTGTCCGACCTGGCCAAGGGCGGCCTGAGCCGCCCGGAGGGGGAGGCGACGGCGGTCTCCGCCAAGTACGCCTTCCGGAGCGTCCGGGACCTCTCCGCCCTGGAGGCGGTGGTCTTCGAGGGGATGGCCTACCCCCTGGATGGGGGCGCGCCCTACGCGGTGGACGTGTCCGGCCTACCCGTCCCCTTCCAGCTGCCCCTGGTGGACCGGATCGCGGAGGGCTACGGCTTTGTGGTGCCGGTGCGGGCTCTGTGCGAGGGATTGGGGGGCGTCTGTACGTGGGACAACGACAGCCGCAGCGCCGTCGTGACCTTCCGGGACGTGACCATTGTTCTCACCGAGGGGGAGACTACCGCTCTGGTGGATGGAGAGGCCGTGGAGATGTACTACGCCCCCGCCATCCGAAATGGGCGGATGTCCGCCGCCCCGGATGTGTTTGCCGAGAGCTGGCTTCTGGATCTGTACGCCGTCATTGCGGACGGGTCTGTGGAGCAGGCGGACGGCTCGGCCTGGGTGATCGTTCCCTGAGCACCCAATCTGTAAAAACAGGAGAAAAGACCGCCTGCGGGCGGTCTTTTCTAGTAAAAAGGGGCCTGACGCGCTACTCGTACAGGTCCTTGTAGGTTTTCTGGGCATAGGCGTCCGTCATGCCGGCGATGTGGTCGCAGATGACCCGCATCAACAGCAGCCGCTCCTTTTTCTGCCGGGGCGACAGCCCCTCTACGATGGAGGAGAAAATCTCCCGCACCTTGCCGATTCCCTCGGCCTGGGCCGTTTGGAGCAGGGCCTTCTGGGAGTACCGGGCGGAATCATAGGCGGTAAGGAATTCCTGAACGCAGTGGTTTGGCAGCTGCTGAGGGGTGTGATAATACGCCTGGAAAAGCTTTCGGATGATGTAATTTCCCTTGGCGTCCGCGCTCTGGATGTCGTAAGAGGACAGGACTCTTCGCGTAATTGTCTTTTCGAACGCCTTTGCCTGGGCACTAAAATCTCCGGTGGCTCCCGGGGCTCCATACCCGATGAGTCCGGCGATGTTCGCATCTTCCGGGTGATGGGTCTTGATATAGTCGGCAAAGCTGGTCTGGGTCAGGTTTTCATGGTAGATGAAGGCATTGATGTTGATGATGGAGGCATGCAGCAGGTTGGTGACGAACATATTGACGATGATCCGAGATATGATGGCGATGAAGGTCTCCATATCCAGGGCCGCGGCGGATTGCAGCTGCTTTTTATCACTGGCACGCAGATATTTCCTGAAATCCGCCTTGATGATTTTGACGATTTCTTCTTTGGCGATCAGTCCTCCGCGAATGGCGTCCTCCACGTCGTGGTGGCGCTGGGCAATTTCGTCGGCCTCCGCCACCACAAAGCTTTCCAGGGACCAGGCAGGCGTTCCCTCTGTCAAGCAGCAGCCCCGTCGGAGAAAGCTTTCATAGTACCCCAGCTTATCGTGATTGGGAACCCGCTGGGAGTAGACGCTTTTGGAGTGGGCCTGGATGCCGTACAGGGTAAAGTTGGTCAAGTCCAATCCATGGTCGCCGTAATTTTTTTCCAGGGCCATGGCGTTTTTCAGGCTCTGCAGATTGTGCTTGAACCCGAGATAGGGGAGGAGCTCTTCGTCGAAGGCCTCGTCCTGCCGCAGGTTGAGGGGGCAGTCTCTCCCCAGCACATGGCCCACCCCCGGCGTCATGATCTCATGCAGCGTCCGCTCTCCCACGTGGCCAAAAGGAGTGTGGCCCAGATCGTGGCCCAGGGCGATGGCCTCCACAAGGTCGGTGTCCAGCCGCAGGGAGACTGCGATGGAGCGGGCGATCTGGGAGACCTCCAGGGTGTGGATCAGACGGGTCCGCCGGTGGTCGTCCAGACCTGACAAATACACCTGGGTTTTCCCCGCCAGACGGCGAAAGGCTTTGGAGTAGAGCACCCGGTCCCGGTCACGCATGAATTCGGTGCGGTATTGCTGCTTGGTCTTCAAACCGCTCTCCCGGGCTGCGGCCGCCAAAGGCGCCCGCAGGGAATAGACAGGTTTTTTCTTCCGCAGCAGTTCGTCCAGGGTGTATTCCATGCTGTGCCCCTCCAATCGTGTGCTCACATTTTTGTTTCTATTGTATCGCCCAGTGGAGAAAAGCACAACCGTTTTTCGTAAAATCGCGTCGGTAGGAGTGCGCCACGGTGGAAATTTTACATGCGTTATGGTACGGTATAACCATAAAAAGGAGGAACGTACCATGAAAAAACAGATCGCTGCCGGAATTGTTGCGCTGGTTTGCGCGTTCATGTTGATATCCTGCGGAACGGGGGAGGAAGCCCTGCATCTGGGAGTCAATGCGGTCATTGTCGGGATCGATCCGGAGCAGATGACGATTTTGGTGCGGGACCCGGGGGAGGAGGACCTCTTGGGCGAGTCGTGCAGAATTGACTGCAGAGATATTGAGCTGATCTATTGCAGCTACGACACCGGAGAGGTAAGGGACATTGCCTTTACCGATCTGGAGACAGGCGACGCGATCATATTGAGCGTATATGATTCTGCCCTTGAGGCGCTGCGAAAGCAGGAGAGCGGGGAGCAGACGCTTCCAGTGGAACAAATCCAGCTGAGCACGCAGCGCCTGGGGTGAGCATCGTATTGTCCGGCAAAAAAACGGCAGCTGCAAACGGGGAAAACCCTATTTGGAGCTGCCGTTTGATGTTTCTGGCCATACTCGAACTGGCAGCCTGCCGCTTAGGAGTTTGGCGTGACCAGTGATGTACGGACCGAATGTAACTTCCCATTATTTCTCTTTCAAAATATATCTCTGGGTACAAGGTTTTTGTGATGAAAATTGCACAAAAGGCTGCATTATGACGCGCTTTTTAAGATGTCCTATTAGCAAATTCTTAGCAGGAATCAGCTCGGATGCAGTACCGTTTTTCTCACTTCAAGCCTTGTTGACCGAGCAAATCATGGAGGTTAAACAATGGAAAATCATGAAAAGCGTCCGCTACCGGAAGCGCGCACTTACACCGTAGAAGATGTGGCCGCCATACTCAACATTGGCCGCACATCAGCCTATACGCTGGTGAAGGAAGGTCACTTCAAGACCGTGCGCATCGGTACGGCAATCCGTATTTCCAAAACGTCGTTTGATGAGTGGCTGGAGAAGTTGAAGTTGTAAAGTAAATCGTTGGATATTCAAAGGGCCGCCGTAGACTCAAAACTACGACGGCCTTTTCGTATTGGTTACTTCCCAAACAAATCACTATGGGTTCCTGTACGGGTCAGGGTCAGTACCAAAACATCATCCTCAACCCGGTAGACCAAGAGCCAATCGGGCAGGATGTGACATTCTCGATGTTCGACCCAGTTGCCGGTAAGTGCGTGATCCTTGTTTTTCTCCGGCAATGCTTCTCCCGCAGCCAAGAGCATAATGACCCGCTCCAGCAATTCGATTTTCAAGCCACGCTTCATCGCCAGCTTGTAATCCTTCCGGAATTGTGTGATGAATTTGACCACATATTTTGTCTGGCTCATTTCTTCAAATCCGCAAATAACTCATCCATATCGGTGTACCCCTTTACAGACGGGTCCTTTGCAATCCTTTCCGCCTCCAGCATAGCAGCAATCGTTTCCTTGTTGGGCTGATTCAAATTGATCTCAAAAGGAATCCCGCCCTCCCGAAGGGACTGCCGGACAAAGATGTTGAATGCGGTGGACAGGTTCATGCCGAGTTCAGCAAACAGTGCGTCGGCCTGTGCTTTCAGTTCAGAATCCATACGAATACTAATATTGGTGGTAGAACCGGCCATAGAATCATCTCCTTCCTGCTGGCACTTATATTATATGCCGCTTGCACGAAGAAAACAATACAATGCACGAAAATTCACAAACAATTCACGACAATAAAAACCAGGAGGTTGATCTCATTTCATGTAGTACAACCTCTTTACAGGGCCTTTTCGACCTTTTGTGCATAATTACCTCTATTTTGCTGAATCAGATAGCATCGCCCATAATGAAATGACACGACCAGTCTATCGCTGCCCCGGAGAAAACTCTCCTCGCACTGAGACCTTCAAATCCGAAGACGAGGCGCTGATTCGGGATATGCAAATTAAACTGGCCAAGAAAAACGGTACCTTTGTGCCGCCCGTTAAAATTGCCAAGGGTGCTGTTCGGGCCAAGCAGGAAATCACTGTCAGCGATTTCCTGGATGAATATGTGGAGGTCTATGGACTGAAGAAGTGGGGGAACTCCTACTATTCCATGAGTACGGGCCTTATCAGAAATTATATTAAGCCCTACATCGGAGATCGGTACGTGCGTTCCCTTACAGTCCGAGATATGGACTCCTACTATACTATGCTCCTGGACAAGCCGGCTGTTGTGGTATCCGGTCACCTGGACACCGGAGCCAAGATTACGGCCCATACGGTAGGTCGTATCCATAAGCTGCTCAAAAGTGCCTTCGGAAAAGCTGTGGTATGGGAGTACACCGCTGTCAATCCCACCATAGGGGCTACTCTTCCTACAGCCAAAGCGGAGAAGAGGGAGGTATGGTCAGATGACGAGGCGGTTGCCGCCCTTTCCGCCTGCGAGGAGCAGCCCCTTCGCATCTGCTTGTATCTTGCTCTAGGCTGTAGTATGCGCCTGGGAGAGATCCTGGGGCTATAGTGGGCCAATGTGCATATCGAAGATGAATTGGTGACGGAAGGTACTGCGTTCATTAAGGTGGATCGGGAACTACATCGGTGCAATAATGAAAGCATCGAGGCGTTGGAGCGGGTGAACCGCAGCACGATCATTTATAAGTTTCCTATCGTCATGCCAAAGAAAGCCACGACTACCCTTGTGCTGAAAGCTCCTAAAACCGAGAGCAGCAACCGGACGATATACCTTCCAAATGCCGTCGTTGAGGAACTGCGTCAGGTGAAGGCCCAGCAAGCGGAGTGCAAGCGTCTAATGGGGGATGAATACCGCGACTATGATTTGGTGGTGGCCCAGCTCAATGGCCGCCCCTATGAAATCCGTATCATCGACAAGGCGTTTAACAAGCTTATCACAGAAAACAATTTCCGCCCGGTCGTATTCCATAGCCTGCGTCACAGCAGCACATCCCTGAAGCTCAAATTGAGCCGGGGCAATATCAAGGCCGTCCAGGGCGACACCGGCCATGCAGAGGCCCGGATGGTGACAGATACATACGCTCACGGGTTCGATGCAGACCGCAAGCTGATTGCCCATGAAATGGATACCGGATTCTTTGCAAAGGTCGGCGCTGCGTCGACAGTTGAAGAGGTAGACGCCGATATGCTGAGCAAGCTGAAAGCACTAATCCAGAGTCGGCCGGAGTTGGTATCCGATTTACTAAAAGGGACGGAAAAAGACGGAGGAGCAGGGGCAGGGAACACTTAAATGTTGGCAAGTGTAGGCAAAACGTAACCGTCAAATCTCCCGGCGTATAAAAAGGCCGCCATCTCAGTGCACAGGCAATGAGATGGCGGTCGGCATTTT
>CALXDC010000045.1 GCA_944386975.1 uncultured Oscillospiraceae bacterium
TCCGAGTGACTGGACTTGAACCAGCGGCCTCCTGAACCCCATTCAGGCGCGATACCAAACTTCGCCACACCCGGATATGATGTTGTTTATCAGCCTAACTAAGATACCACATCCTGCTGGATTTTGCAAGCCCTTTTTGCGAAAAAATACAAGATTTTTTCGTTGACAAATTCGCCGCTTTGTGGTACGATTTTTACTGCGCCTGAAACCGATTGGGAGAGATGTCCGAGCGGTTTAAGGAACCGGTCTTGAAAACCGGCGATGTGAAAGCATCCGTGGGTTCGAATCCCACTCTCTCCGCCATTTTTTCAAGAACCTGAAAATGATATGAACTTGACATGCGGAAGTACCCAAGTGGCCGAAGGGGCTCCCCTGCTAAGGGAGTAGACGTCTAAACAACGTGCGAGGGTTCAAATCCCTCCTTCCGCGCCAAAATCCCGAACGATTTCGTTCGGGATTTTTTGCGTCTTCAGGCAGCATGCGCCCGCCGGCAGGTGTCCGGCGGGTGCATGCCCTTGGAGAAAAGAAAACGCAAAGGCGGACGGGAATGCGGTCAGAGAGGCGAGATCAGAAGATCAGCAGCGTGGCCGCCGCCGACACGACGAAGGCCACCGCGGCAGGCAGCGCACAGCGCTTGATGATGTCGGTGACCTGCACCTTCAAAAATCCGGCGGCAAACATGTTGGCCGCAGAGATGGGGGACAGGGCGGCGCCCAGAATGTTGGAGGCAATGGTCATGATGCACAGCGCCGGAATCACGTACTGCTCCCCCGCCGTCAGGACGACGTTGGCCACCAGCGGGCAGATGGAGTAGAGTCCCAGATTGCAGCTGCCGGTGGCGGCGTACATCAGCGCAGCCAGCACGGCAGCGAAGATGAGGAACACCGGGATGGGCAGAGAGATCTTGTTGACCAACACGTCCACAATTACGCTCATGCCGCCGGTGGCGTCCAGCGCGCCGGCGAAGAAGGTGCCGGCAATGAGGATCATGGCCACGGGAGCCACTGAGTTGCCGATGCTCTGGAAGAATTGGAAGCCCTCATTGAAGGTGTCCTTGAAGGAGCTCTTGGAGGAGAGCAGCCGGACCACAAAGGCGATGGCAAAGGACAGTATATTAGCCGCCACCACGCTGATGGAAATATCCTCAAAGACCAGGTTGCTGAAGCCGATGATGGTGACAAAGGGAATCAGCGGAAGCAGGGCATAGTACCAGGGGATGCCGAAGGATGCGGCGTCGGGAATCTCCGCAGTCTGCTCCTCCCCGGCGTGGGCCTTCTTGTTGGCCGCCTTGGAGACAAAGACGTAGGCGAGGACGAAGAAGACCTCCATCACCAGGCCGATGGGCAGCATGTACCGGACAAATGCCTCCGCCAGACTCTCCTCCATCCCCAAATCCAGCAGCATCTGGGCGGGAAAGAAGTTGGCGGGGGTGGCGAAAACGCCCACGCCGATGACGATGGCGCAGCCCGCAGTCAGCTTATCCACATTCAGATACATCATGACGGGATACAACGTACCGAACAGAAGCGCCACGGTGGCGATGCCGGAGGGCAGCACCATGACAAACACCCAGTCGAGGAACACCGTCAGCCCCACCACGATCCATTTTGCCTGAATCTTTTGCAGAGGACGGGCCACATAGACGGCAAACAAATCTCCGGCCTTTAGGAAATTCATATAGCCCACATACCCCATCACCGACATAATCAGAAGGGCGTTGCCGGAAAACTGGGAGCCGCAGCACTCCTTGAAATATTCGAAGGCGTCCAGAATCACGTTTCCGCTGGAGGCGGCCGCGGCTCCGGTGTGGGTGACAACGGCAAGCAGGATCAGCGATATGGTGCCCACGGCCCACAGTGTCATAACCGGGTGGAACTTTTTCATGATGGCCCACACCAGCACCGCAAGCATCACCAGGGCAAAAAGCACACTGACAGCACTGTTCATAACATACAATCCTCCTTATATCAGGAAGTGAAGCGGACGGACACGGAACCGCGCTTACCGGGCATAGAACTGGCGGCTATAGCGGTAGAGCTCGGCCTCCAGGTCCGTGCCGCCCTTGTTGGGGCGGGCATCGCTGAAGCGGCAGGCAAAGCGGCCGTTCCGGGCGCGGCCCTCCACCAGCTTGTGGATTTCCTCCACCGCCTGCTCGTCGGCCAGATCCCCCTCAATGATAAAGTTACCCACCTGGTAGATTTTGTCACCGTACTGCTCCATGATGGCATCCCGGTCGTTGGCGGAATCCTGTCCCTCCCAGGCGTCAAAGCCGGACTCGATGAAGTTGGGAATCTGCAGCCCCACATTGCCGCAGGAGTGGAGGGAGATAAACATGCCCAGATCGTGGCAGGTCTTGGTGATCCGCTGATACTGGGGCGTATAGAGCTCCTTGAAGAGGGCGGGAGAGAAGAAGGGCGCCTTCTGGGAGCCCATGTCGTCGTGCCAGAGGATCATGTCGGGATTGTAGTACTTCTTGATGACCTTGATAAACTCAATATGCCAATCCACCAGCTTGTCCAAAAACTCGCTGAGAGCCTCCTGCTCCTCCAGCAGATAGACAAACACATCCTCAAAGCTGGTCAGGTCGGCGATCCGCTCGAAGATGCCGTTTTGGATGACGAAATAGGTGAAGCGGTCGTTGGGCAGCATGGAGAAATTGTCCTGGACGTCCTTCTCCCAGTCGATGGCCTTCAGATCCGGGAAGACGATCTCCTTTTTCCAGTTGGTGATGTCGCTGAGCCGGCGGGTGCCCGGCTTTACCATGGCCGCCTGGGAGAGAGGCTCGTACTGCCACTGGATGCCGAACCAGTCGGTGCCGCCGTAGGCTCTGGCGTAGAAATCGGGCACCACATAGGGGCAGAGGATGTTGTTATCCCGCCACTGGTTGGGAATCCAGAGAGGCTTCTCTCCCCGCATCATCATGGTCATGTTTTCCTTGGGGGTGATGGGATAGTCGTACCGGGGGCGCTCCACGGCAGGCACGCCGTACACGCCGGGAAGCAGATAGGAGCCGACGATCTGAAGCTCACTCTCAGAAAAAGGAATTCGTGCCATAAAAAGTTCTCCTTTCATTGTAAAAAGTGGGAAATCGTTGTCTCTATCTGTCATTATAAAGAGAATTTTGTAAAAGGGATTCGTTATTTGCGCGGAAAATCCACTCCCTTCCCCGCCTGTTTTGACGAAAAAGGCCGCTGCAGAACCAAGGGGTTCTGCAGCGGCCGTCTGTCTGTCGCGCTGCCTGTCCCTGCCTCCCGAGTGAGGACTACTGCAGCAGCTCCAGCATGTGAAAGCAATTAAGAAGGTAAAGGCGAAGATTGGGATCGTCCAGGGAGAGCGCAAGGGTCTCGTGAATCTTGTCGATCCGGTATTGGAGGGTACTGCGGTGCACATGGAGGACCTGGGCGGTCTCAGAAAGATTCCGTTCGTTTTCCAGATAAACCCGCAGAGTTTTGAAGTATTCCGTGCCCTTTTCGGCGTCGGCCTCCAGCAGCGCCAGCAGCTTCTCCTGGCAGAGATCGGTATAGGCGGCCTTTTCCGCCGCGCAGTACATGAAAAAGCTGTTCACGTGGTCCAGGAAGGAGAAGAAGCACTGGTGGGGAAACCGCTTATGGCCGTACTCCAGGGCGATGGCGGCCTGAGAGAAGCCGCTCTGCACCCGGAAGAAGCTGTGGAACACGTCGCTGACCCCGGCCAGGAACATGCCGCTCTCGGCAAAGTGGCGCAGCTTGGCGGAGAACGCCTCCGCCGTCAACTCCTCCACGGTCAGATCGTCGGTGATCCAGATGAAGCCCTCCTCAAAAAAGACGCAGCACCTGGGAAACAACAGGGCGATGGTCCGCACGGCGTTGTCCACGCAGTTGACGGTGATATCCCGCTCCGTTACCTTTACCTTGGCGCAGAGGTAGGCGTCGTGCTCCTGCCACTTGTTGAAGCCGAGGAAGCGCAGGGCCGTCTCCCTGGGAGGCTCCGGTCCCCGCAGATATTTGCGGAGGAAGGCGGTGAAGGTGGTCCACTCGCTCTTCCGGGGGGCGGGGGAACGGGCGATGGCCCGGCTGACAAAGTGGGCAAAATGCTCCAGCATCCGGAAGTGACTGGGCTGGAGGGGGGAATTGATTTCATTGATGCAGATTCTCCCCTTGTACCTGCCGGCCTCGTCAAAAAGATTGACGTAGAGCACCCGGTAGAGGGTGTAGTAGGGACGGCTGTTTTTGATCCACAGACTGGCCCCCCGGACAGACAGGGTCTTGATATAGTCCTGGTCGTTTTTGAACTGGTTGATGAGGTCCATTTTGAACATGGCCACCCCGGTCCGCTCATCCACGTCCACGTCGGTCATCCCGGAGACATATTGGGGACGGCAGAGCATGATCCAATTCTCGTCGTGGACAAAGAGGGGGTTCTGAAAGAAGGTCAGGGCGGCGGCGGCCAGCTCGGAGAGGCCGCCGGTGCAGAGCGCCTTGTGCAGCTGCAGGTCGAATGTGAAGTACCGCTGAAAGATCTGGTTGGTAAGGTTCAAAAGGAGAGCCGGGTCCATGGGCTGGGGCAGAATCAGCATAGGGTTGCTCTCATACCAGGGGCCGGGATCTCCGATGGAGACGATGTCGATGTCCTGATTGTCAATGGGGTGGGCCCGGAAGACCTCTGCCGCCCCCAGATAGACATATTCCTCCTTCAGCTCCTGCTGGCCGTAGTAAACCATGGCGCCCAGCAGCTTGGCCTTGTCGCTCTGACGGTTGCAGAAGGACGGCTCCAGAAAGCTGTCGTTGTATCCGTCCGCCAAGCTCTGCAGATTCAGCCGCAGCGTGGGGAGGGGCTGCGAAACCGGCTCATGTTTTTCCATAGCTTCCCTTCTCCAGACTGTCCGGAAGGACAAAAATTTTCCTCTATCTTATCGCGGGCGGCAGGCGCTGTCAAGGGAGGTCCCTTTTCAAAAGAACCGGCGGCACGGAGTTCCCGTGCCGCCGGTCCGGTCTGTCAAGCCGTCAGGCGTGCTCCTTGTTGTAGCGCTGGATCTCGTCGTCGATGATGGGATCCACATGGGGATAAATGGTACCCTTGAGGCCGTAGGTGATGCAGGGGATGAAGTGGCCGCCGGGGGCGTAGGTCTCGCAGGCCCGGCGCACGTCCGCCCGAATCTCCGCCTCGGTGGAGTCCACACGGTCCACCACAGAGGCGTCCAGGCCGCCCATCAGCACCATCCGGCCGTCCAGCTGCTTCTGGATCTTGGGGATGTCGTTCTCCGGCAGCGCGCCCTGCCAGATGTCGATGCCGATGTCCACCATGTCCTCCACGATGGGCTCGCAGTAGGAGTCGGCGTGGTGCATAACGATGACGCCGTGGTCCTTCATATAGCCGTAAATCCGCTTGTAGTGATCCTTGAAGTAGTCCCGCCACACGTCGGGCTTCATGAAAAGACTGGTCTTGGAGCCCCAGTCGTCGTGGGAGAGGATCACATCGGGCTTCAGGTTGTCCACCAGAAGCTTGGCGTACTGGAAGCGGTACTCGGCGATGGCGTCCACCAGATCGTGCATGTCGTCGGGCTCCAGCAGCAGGTTCACCAGGGTGTCCTCAAAGCCCATAAGGTAGTGGCACTGCTCAAAGATGCCGGTACCCATGAAGCCCATGGTGAGATACTGGTCGTGATCCACAGCGGCAGCAGAGGCGATGGCCTCCTCCCAGCCCTCGGAGCAGTTGGCCACCAGATCGGGCACCTTCACGGTGTCCTGCCAGCAGGTGATGTCGGGGCAGACCTTGTTGCTGGCGGTGACATGGGGCATGGGACCGGGAGCGTCCTCAGGGAAGAGGATCTCAGTACCCCACTTGTCATAGCTGGTGCAGCCTCTCTTGCGGTTGCCGCGGGTAAACTTCTGCAGCGGGTCGTTCATGATGGGGACGAAAGCCTCATACTGGCACAACAGGCGCTCGGGCTTTCCATCGCGCTTGAGAGTCTCCAGAAGAATTTCCTTGGGTGTCATAGCGATTGTGTCCTCCTCCATAATTACTTTGATCCTTCGGCGGCCTGAGCCGCCGGACTATCGACATACGGACCTGCTTGTAGTATACCATGGGAAAAATGGCGGCTCAATTCTACAATACGTTCTGTCGCTATGCAAAATCACTATACACATTGTCCCTTGTGCGGAAGTCCTTTGGATGATATAATAAAAAAGATATGAAATTTTGACAGGTTCCTCCCAAAGAAGCGGAGGAAACGGAAAGAAGGCATTCTATGTACGAAGCTCTGTATACCCCCCTGCCCGACTGCGCCGCCTACGCCAAGCGCATCGGCGTTCAATGGCCCTTGACGCCGGATCTCAAGACGCTGGATGAAATTCTCTTCCGCCACCAGTGCAACATCCCCTTTGAAAATCTGGAGGCTTACGCTCAGGGGCGGACTCCCTCCCTGGAAATTCCGGCTCTGTACGAGAAGGTTGTCAACCAGGGTCGGGGCGGCTACTGCTTCGAGCTCAACGCCCTTCTGTGCGCCTTTCTGCAGGGAGCGGGCTACGACGCCTGCGCGGTGTCCTGCCGGATTCTCCGGGGCAAGGACTTCATCCCCCCCATGCTCCACCGCGGTGTGATGGTGCGCATCGGAGAGCAGCACTACTACTGCGACGTGGGCTACGGCGGCCCCCAGCCCGGCGGCGCCGTTCCCCTGGGCGGCAGCCGGACCATCCTGGGAGAGACCTTCCTGTGTGAGAAGCGGGAGGGCGACTGGTGGGGGATCGACCGCATCAACAGCCGCGGCCAGCGGGAAAAGGTCTTTGAATTCCTGACCACCCCCATGCCCGCCTCCTATTTTGTGCCCTACAATTTCTACTGCGCCAACAGTCCGGATTCCGTCTTCACCCAGAAGCGGCTGCTGAACCGCCGCACCGAGGAGGGGAGCCTGGCGCTGACGGAGGATACCCTGACGGAGCACCGGAACGGCGAGATTCTGAACATCAAGGCGGAAAGCCGGGAGGACCTGCAGAAAATGGTGGAGGACCGCTTCGGCCTCAAGGTCAGTCCGGAGGAGCTCTTCCCCGACTAATACATATTGCGAGAAAGCGCCCGAAAGGGCGCTTTTCCCGGCAAAAAAATCCGCCGCAGGACATACGTCCTGCGGCGGAGCCTTATGTATGCGATGGATTCAGCGCTTCATTTTGGCGGGATCCTTGAAGTAGTCCTTCGTGATCTTGATGACCACGCCGCTCAGCAGCAGCAGGCCGATCAGGTTGGGGATGGCCATCATGGCGTTCAGGGTGTCGGAGATGCTCCACATCAGGTTGCCGCTGCCCACGGCGCCCACGATGCACACCAGCACGAAGATGATCTTGTAGATCAGGTTGACGGCCTTGTTGTTGTTGGTCAGGTAGCCCCAGCAGCGCTCGCCGTAGTAGCTCCAGCCCAGGATGGTGGTCAGGGAGAAGAACAGCAGGCTGATCTGCAGCACGATGCCGCCCAGGGTGCCGGGGAGGATGGTGTTGAAGGCGGCGGCGGCAGCGGCGCCGTTGGAGACGTAGGTGCCGGCCTCGCCGATGGTGGCGCCGTCATACACGCCGGAGAGGACCACGGCCAGGGAGGTGATGGTGCAGATGACGATGGTGTCAACAAACACCTCGAAGATGCCCCACATGCCCTGCTCCACAGGGTCCTTGGTCTCGGAAGCGGCGTGGGCGATAGGAGCGGAGCCGAGGCCGGCCTCGTTGGAGAACACGCCGCGGGCCACGCCCTGGCGGATGCCCAGCATGATGGCATAGCCGGTGGCGCCGCCGGCCACAGCCTCAGAGGTAAAGGCGCTCTGGAAGATCACGGAGAAGGCGTGAGGCACATGCTTGATCTCCAGGATGATGATGGCGATGCCGGCCAGGATGTAGAAGCAGGCCATGAAGGGGACCATGTAGCTGGCCACCTGGCCGATGCGCTTGACGCCGCCGATGATGACGATGGCCACGATGATGGCCAGAACGATACCGACCACCAGGGGGTCGACAGAGATGTCGATGAGACCCAGCAGGCTGTTGACCGCACCGGAGACCTCGGTGGACTGGGCGATGTTGCCGATGCCGAAGCAGGCGATGCCGCCCAGGATGGCGAAGATCACTGCCAGCCACTTCATCTTCAGGCCCTTCTCAATGTAGTACATGGGGCCGCCGAAGTGGGTGCCGTCGTCCGCCAGCTGGCGGTACTTCACCGCCAGGACGATCTCGGAGTACTTGGTGAACATGCCGAACAGGGCGGAAATCCACATCCACACCACCGCGCCGGGGCCGCCGACGAAGATGGCGCCGGTGACGCCGGCGATGTTGCCGGTGCCCACGGTGGAGGCCAGGGCGGTGGACACCGCCTCAAAGGGCGTCAGGTTTTTTGCCCCGCTTTTGTCCGCGCTTTTATCCTTCTTGCGGAACAGGGTGCCGATGGTGTTGCGCATCACATAGGGGAACTTGGTGATCTGGATAAACCCGGTGCGAAGAGTCAGGTAGATGCCGGTGCCCACCAGCAGAATCAGCATGATGGGGCCCCATACGACGCCGTTGATCGCGCTGTTGACTTTTTCTACTGTTGCGATGAAGTTCTCCATAGACTCTCTCCTTTTCTCCTGGGCCAGAAGGGCGAAAGGGAGCGCCGCGTAACGCACGGCGCTCCCTCTTGAAAAAGTCCAGTCCAGCCGTCCTCCGCTGAGTCGGGACGGCCGCATGCCGGGTCTGTTCTGTCCTTTCGCCTGAGAGATCGCTGTGCTGCTTACACCTTCGGCACCCGCCGGCCCCTCTCAGACCTGCGGGATTCTCCAGAACGCCATCCGCCTGCCGGCGCCCCCCTCTCACTGACGCGCCTCCAGGCCTCCTCTGGCCGGTATGCTCTGCCTCCCCGGAACCGGCGAGGCTTTCTATGCAGTACACTATAGCAGAAAGTTTGGAAAAATGCAACAACAATATGTTTACAAAACAAAAACAGGCTAAAAAGTTCTTCTTACTCCCAAAAATCCCCGCGTTTTTTCTAATTCACGCAACATATGTGTCCATTGTATACAAATGTACACGGACAGTTATTCTTCTCCCACGTACATGAACCGGGGCTGTTGTACGCCGTTGCGCTCCACCAATTCCTCCCACATGGCGGCAGGGCGGACCCAGAGCCTGCCCTCTCCGTAGAGAGGCCGGTAAACCACCATCTCCTCCAGGGTCTCTGAGTGGAGGGCGACAGCCAGCACCTGGTACTCCCTCCCTTTGAAATGTCTCCAGCGGCCCGGGCGCACTGCCATAAGCCCGCCTCCTCTCTGTCGTTCTCTGCGGCCATTGTACCCCTTTCGGATTTTTCCCGCAAGAGGCTGCACGATTTCTCTATACAAACCGACGGTACTGGCGTATAATAATATTGATATACAGAAGAACCAGGACAAGTTCGGCGCACTCTCCCCGAGTGCGCTTTATGAAGGAGGCCCCTATGAAGCCACTGAGCCGGAAACTGACCTTTTTCATCCCTCTTCCCACGGAGGACGATCCCCGCAGCGACTACGAACGGGTGCTGGACGCCCTGCGTCCGGGCTTCGGTGATCTGCGGATCGGCCTTTCCGTGATGCGGATGCTTTACCCCGCCTGCCGAAGCCAAGGCGGGCAGGTCACCGCCACCATGATCTGGCAAGGGGATGCCTGGCACCTCACCCGGCTGGAAGCCGGGGACACCACCGCCTGCCACTACGGGCTGGCGGCGGATCTGGGCAGCACCAGCGTCACCATGGAGCTGGTGGACCTCAACCGGGGGGAGGTGGTCTCCAAGGCCACCCGTTACAACCTCCAGCGCGCCTTCGGCGACGACATCCTCACCCGAATCTTCTACGGCAAGGACCAGCCGGACCACCTGAAGGAGCTTCAGGAGGCCACGGCGGAGACCCTGCGCCTTCTCATGGGGGACCTTACGGAGCAGTCCGGCGTGGACGCGGCCCAGGCCTCGGTGCTGGTGCTGGCGGGGAACACCACCATGATCCACTTCCTCATGGGCCTGGACGCCTATCCCCTCTTCCTCTCCCCCTACGCTCCTGTGGTCTCCGCCCCAGGCTTTCTCCCCGCCCGTGAGCTGGGCCTCCCTCTGGAGGGACCGGTGTACCTCTTCCCTGCCAAGGCCAACTACATGGGGGGCGACATCATCAGCGGCATGATCGCCACCGGCATCTCCCGCAGCGAGAAAATCCTGTTGTTTTTCGACATCGGCACCAACGGGGAGCTGGTGGCGGGCTGCAAGGACTTTTTGGTGGCCGGGGCCGGGGCGGCGGGCCCTGCTTTGGAGGGCGGCGTCATCCGCACGGGTATGGCCGCCGCCAAGGGGGCGGTGGAGCACGTGTCCATCCGAAAGGACAAGATCCGCCTCTCCGTCATCGGCAAGGGCAAGGTGAAGGGCATCTGCGGCAGCGGCATTGTGGACCTTCTGGCGGAGCTGTTCCTGGAGGGCGTCATTGACTTCCGGGGGGTCTTCTGTCCGGAGAAGTCGGAGCGGGTGGAGAAGGTGGAGGGGGAGTGGGCCTACCGCTACGCCGACGCCTCCCGCACCGTGGACGGACAACCCCTCTGGTTCTATCAGAGCGACATTCGCCAGTTTTTGGATACCAAGGCCGCCGCCAGCACCATGGTGGCCTATATGATGGACGCGGTGGGCATGCGCTTTGCCGACGTGGACCGGTTCTGCGTGGCCGGAGCCTTCGGCACCTATATCAACACCCGCTCGGCGGTGACCATCGGCCTCTATCCGGACATTCCCCCGGAGAAGATCGCCTGCGTGGGCAACAGCTCGTTGGAGGGCTGTCTCTGTCTCCTTCTGGAGCGCAGCCACCTGGAGGAGATCGGCGGCATTCTGGATCGGATGCAGTATATCCAGTACGGGGCCATCCCCAATTTTGTGGAGACCATGCAGGCCGCCGCGGCCATCCCCAGCATGGCCACCCAGGCCTATCCCAGCGTGAAAAAGTGGGTGGCCCAGCGGCAGAGGGGCAGAACGTAACAGAAACCGCCCCTTGTCTCCCCCTTTTCTTTTCGCATTTGTCATAATTCTTGAAAATTTCGCATGGAAATGCTTTACAAACGCCGACTCCGGTGATAGGATAAGTTCAAATTTGCAGCAGGAGGAACCGACATGGCCTACTATTATCAGGAACCGTCCCACACCTTCAGCGAGTATCTTCTCATCCCCGGCTACACCTCGCCGGAGTGCGTCCCCGCTAATGTAACCCTTCACACGCCCCTGGTGAAGTTTCGGAAGGGGGAGGAGGAGAGCCCCATCACCCTGAATATCCCCATGGTCTCCGCCATCATGCAGTCCGTGTCCAACGACACCCTGGCCATCGCTCTGGCCAAGGAGGGCGGCATCTCCTTCATTTACGGCTCCCAGTCTGTGGAGAGTGAGGCCGCCATGGTGGCCCGGGTGAAGAAATACAAGGCCGGTTTTGTGGTCAGCGATTCCAACCTACCCCCCACCGCCACCCTGGCGGACGTACTGGCCCTGCGGGAGCGCAGCGGCCACTCCACCGTGGCCATCACCGCCGACGGCACCAACCAGGGAAAGCTTGTGGGCATCGTCACCAGCCGGGACTACCGGGTCAGCCGCATGGACCCCTCCACGGTGGTGAGCACCTTCATGACCCCCTTGGAGAAGCTGATTACCGCCCCGGCGGATACCAGTCTGAAGGAGGCCAACGACATCATCTGGGAGCACAAGCTCAACTCCCTGCCCATCGTCAGCGACGACGGTCGGCTGCTGTACTTTGTCTTCCGCAAGGACTATGAGCAGCACAAGGAGAACCCCAACGAGCTGCTGGACGGCCACAAGCGGTATCTGGTGGGAGCCGGCATCAATACGAAGGACTATGAGCAGCGGGTACCCGCTCTGGTGGAGGCCGGAGCCGACGTGCTGTGCATCGACTCCTCCGAGGGTTACTCCTGCTGGCAGGCCAAGACGCTGAAGTTCATCCGGGACAAGTACGGCGACAGCGTGAAGGTGGGCGCCGGCAACGTGGTGGACCGGGACGGGTTCCGCTTTCTGGCGGAGGCCGGGGCCGACTTTGTGAAGATCGGTATCGGCGGCGGCTCCATCTGCATCACCCGGGAGACCAAGGGCATCGGCCGGGGCCAGGCCACCGCCGTCATTGAGGTGGCGGCGGCCCGGGACGAGTATTATAAGGAGACCGGCATCTATATCCCCATCTGCTCCGACGGCGGCATCGTCCACGACTACCACATCACTCTGGCCCTGGCCATGGGGGCGGACTTTGTGATGCTGGGCCGGTACTTCGCCCGCTTTGACGAGAGCCCCACCGCCAAGGTGATGGTGAACGGTCAGTATATGAAGGAGTATTGGGGCGAGGGTTCCAACCGTGCCCGGAACTGGCAGCGGTACGACCTCGGCGGCAAGACGGGCCTTGCCTTTGAGGAGGGCGTGGACTCCTACGTCACCTACGCCGGGAGTCTCAAGGACAACGTAGCCAAGAGCCTTTACAAGGTCAAGTCCACCATGTGCAACTGCGGGGTCATCACCATTCCCGACCTCCAGGAGAAGGCCCGGCTGACCCTGGTGTCCTCCACCTCCATCGTAGAGGGCGGCTATCACGACGTGACGCTGAAAACTGCTCAGACCATTGCCCAGAACGGATAAGGAGAGGTCCTCCGCGGGAATGTACCCCGCGGAGGACCTCTGCTTTTTCCATTCCTGCGGCGGCCCCACCCGCCGGCAAAACAGGAAAAGCCCCGGGCGGCTCTCTCCGCCCGGGGCTTTCTGCGTTCACTTGATGCGGACGATGCACTCCAGCGTCTGGCCGCCCACCTTGGCGTAGGCGGTGGTGACGCCGCTGCTGACGCCGGTCACCGTGCCGTCGGCGGCAATGGTGGCAACGGCGCTGTTTTCAATGGACCATGTAACGGCCGCGTCGGTGCCCGACACCTTCAGCTGCCAGCTCTCCCCCACGCCCATGGTGAAGTCGTCCCGGTTGAGGGTCAGCGTTCCGTCGACCTCCACGGCGGCCACCTGAACGGCGCACTGGACGGTGTTGGCGCCATCGGTGACGGAGATCACCGCCTCCCCGGCGGCCACGGCAGTCACAGTACCGTTCTCATCCACCGTGGCCACGGCCTCGTTGTCGCTGCTCCAGGTGTAGCTCTCCCCGCCGCCGGAGGCAGTGAGAGTGCCGACCGCTCCGGCCTCCAGGGCCAGCTCGCTCTGATCCAGGGTCAGAGGCACGGAAACCCCGCCGCCCTCAGCGTCCTCACCACCGCTGCCGTCCTCGCCGCCTGCAGGGGGGTCCTCCTGATCGCTGTCACTGATACCGGAGGTCTCCCGAATGCCCACCAGGGAGGAGATGCTGTCCCCGAAAAGCATCCAGCCTCCGCCGCCCACCAGCGCCAGCACCAGCACCAGGGCCAGCACGCCCAGGGCGTGTCCTCCCCGCTTGTTGCGGAAGTCGGAGGCGTGGCGGTGCATGGGCTTCCCCTTCCGCATGGCCTCCTCCTCCTCGCAGAAGGGACAGGTGCGGTAGGTGGTGGAATACATCTCACCGCAGGTCTCACATTTACGCATCTCCATGGCGGGCACCTCCCAGAACTTTTGTATCCTGCTTAACATAATACTGAATTTTTTCTCTCGCGTCAATGGCTGTTCCCTTTCATAGACGAAAAATACCGGGGGTTTGTTCCTCCTTTTCGCAAATTCGTAAATTTCAGAGGAAAGCCCCCAGACCGGCGGAAACGCCGGCTGGGGGCTGACCGTCTGACAGGTTATTTCGTTTCGCCTTCACCGGTATCCTCCGCCCCGTCCCCGCTGGAGGCGGGGGGCTCCTGGGAGGGCTCCGCAGGCTTCTCCACCGGCTGGCTGGTCATGCGGATGGAACGGGCGGGGGGCTCGATGCCCTCCCGGTTGCTTCTGGGGGCGGCGCCGGGGGTAATGCCGAAATACTCCGCCTTCTCCGGATCCCGGCCCTCCAGAATGGCCATCATCTCCTGACCGGTGATGGTCTCCTTCTTCAAAAGGTACTGGGCCACCGCGTCCAACATCTCCCGGTTGGCCTCCAGCAGCTCCTTCGCCTCCTGATGGCACTGGCGGATGATCTGCACCACCGCCCGGTCGGCGGCGGCATAGGTCTCCTGGGCGCAGGTCATGGAGTAGCTGCCGTCCAGATACTGGCTGTTGACGGTGCCCAGGGCCATCATGTCGAACTCCTCACACATGCCGAACCGGGCCACCAGGTTCCGGGCCAACTCCGTGGCCCGCTCGATGTCGTTGGCGGCGCCGGAGGTCTGGGTATCGCAGACCACCTCCTCGGCGCTGCGGCCGGCCAGCAGGGTACGGATCTCCGCCAGCAGGTCCTCCCGGCTCATGAGGAACTTCTCCTCCTCCGGGAGATTCAGAGTGTAGCCCAGGGCCCCTTGGGTGTGGGGCACAATGGTAATTTTGGTGACGGGCTGAGAATTTTTCTGCTTGGCGGCTACCAGGGCGTGGCCCACCTCATGGTAGGCGATGATCCGCTTCTCCGCCTCGGTGATGACGGTGCCCTTCTTTTCGCTGCCTGCAATGACCACCTCGAAGGACACCAGCAGGTCCTCCTGGTTCACCGCCCGGCGATTGTGGCGCACCGCCCGGAGGGCAGCCTCGTTGACCATATTGGCCAGGTCCGCGCCCACACAGCCGGCAGTGGCCTGGGCGATCTTATTGAGGTCCACATCCTCGGACAGCCGGATCTTCCGGGTGTGGACCTGGAGGGTCTTGAGCCGTCCGGCCAGATTGGGCCGGTCCACCGTGATCCGCCGGTCGAAGCGGCCGGGGCGGAGCAGGGCCTTGTCCAGCACCTCCGGGCGGTTGGTGGCCGCCAGAACGATGATGCCCTTGGAGGGGTCGAAGCCGTCCATCTCCGCCAACAGCTGGTTGAGGGTCTGCTCCCGCTCGTCATTGCCGCCGAAGCGGGTATCCCGGGTTTTGCCGATGGCGTCAATCTCGTCGATGAAGATGATGCAGGGGGCCACCTTGGCCGCCTCCTGAAACAGATCCCGGACCCGGCTGGCGCCCACGCCTACAAACATCTCCACAAAGCCGGAGCCGGAGATGGAGAAGAAGGGCACGTTGGCCTCGCCGGCCACGGCCTTGGCCAAAAGGGTCTTGCCGGTACCCGGGGAGCCCACCAGCAGCGCGCCTCTGGGGAGCTTGGCGCCGATGGCGGTATACTTGGCGGGGTTGTGGAGGAAGTCGATGATCTCCTCCAGGCTCTCCTTGGCCTCGTCCTGTCCGGCTACGTCGGCAAAGGTGACGCCGGTCTGCTTCTCCATATAGACCTTGGCGTTGGACTTGCCCACGCTGCCGAGGCCCCCGAAGCCGCCGCCCTTCTTCGCCATGAAGCGGAAAAGGAGGCTGAAGGCCAGCACCATCACCACCACCGGCAGCAGATAGCCCACCAGCAGCTCCAAAATCACCGGCATCTCCGGCACATAGGGTCTGGTGAGGTCCACATCGTACTGATCCACCAGCTCATAGAACTGGGGGTCCCCCACGTCCATGGTGAAGAGGGTATAATTGTCCGTGTAGGTCTTGCCGTCCTCGTCGGTATAGGCGTACCCCTCCTTGGGATAGGCCGTGAGCATACCGTCCTTGATGGTGATTTTCTCAATCTCCCCCTCCCGGATGAGATCCTTCAGCTCGGTATACATGATCTCATGACTGGTGGCGGAGCTGCGGGGACTGCCCAGATAGTTGTTGAGATACTGCAGCCCGATGGTCAGCACCAGGGCCCACAGCACCAACGTCAAAAGGGCGTTCATATTCCGTTTGTTCTTGTTGTCGCGGTCGTTTTTGTTTTGATTATTATCCATGTCTATCTCCTTACCGCTGCGAAAAAGCGGACCCTCCGCCTCAACAGCAGTCTTTTGCTACGCTACCACATGCTACCACAAAACGGGAAAAGTAACAAGAACCGCTGATGGATTTTCTATGAAATTTCTGTGAATCCTCTTTTCTATGGTACCGCGTCTGTGGTATACTTATCAGAACCATTCACTGGAAACTTGTCGGATCGCCCCGGCGGACGATAAAAGATAGAAGGAGCATATCATGAAGGAACAGGAGCGCCCCGCGGAGGGCGTCATTGAGGGCCGCAACGCCGTGACGGAGGCCCTGCGGGCGGGCACGCCCATGGACAAATTGTACATTGCCAAGGGGGAGACGGACCGGACCCTCTCCGCTCTGGCCGTTCAGGCCCGGAAGGCCGGTGTGGTGGTGGTGGAGTGCGACCGGCGGAAGCTGGACGCCATGAGCGAGACCCACAGCCACCAGGGGGTCATCGCCCTGGCCGCCGCCAAGGCCTACGCCACGGTGGAGGATATTCTGGCCGCCGCCCGGGAGCGGGGGGAGCCGCCTCTCATCGTGGTCTGCGACGAGATCTCCGACCCTCACAACTTAGGGGCCATCATCCGCACCGCCGAGTGCGCCGGAGCCCACGGAGTCATCATCCCCAAGCGCCGCAGCGCCGGGCTTACCGCCGTGGTGGCCAAGACCAGCGCCGGAGCGGTGAGCTACATGCCTGTGGCCCGGGTGCCCAACCTCCCCGCTCTGCTGAAGGAGCTTCAGAAAGCGGGAGTCTGGGTCTTCGGCACCGCCGCCGAGGGCAGTATTCCCCTTTATGATGCGGATTTGAAGGGTCCCGCCGCCATTGTCATCGGCAGCGAGGGGGACGGCATGGGCCGTCTGGTCCGGGAACACTGCGATTTTCTTGTCAGCATCCCCATGAAGGGCCACATCTCCTCCCTCAACGCCTCCGCCGCCGCGGCCATTCTGTTGTACGAGGCTCTGCGCCAACGGCTGGCCTGACCCTGAGCAAAGGAGCGACCCATGAAAGAACATGAACATAAGCCGTCCTACGACGAGCTGGACCTGGGGGAATTTACCGCCCACTTCGGCGTGTTGAGCGCCGATGACGATGATGATCTGTCCCTGACGCCGCCGGAGGAGCCCGCCGCCCCCCGGGAAGAACTCGTCTCTCCGCCGGAGGAGGAGCCGGTCCCCACCCCCGCCGCTCTGTGGGAGGAGGCGGAGGAACCGGAGGAGCCTGCCTTCCTGCCCCCGCAGGAGCTGTTTGATCCCCCCGCCCCCCGCTCCTTCCCGGACCCCGGGGCGCCGGAGGACCTTCCGGAGGAGGAGGAGGAGCCGCCCTATGAGGACATTCCCGCTCCCCGGCATCGCTTCCGTCTCTCGGACCTCTTCTCCCGTCGCTTGGAGGAAAATGAGGAGAACGAGGAGGAAGAACACGCCGAGGACGAGGAGGCGCAGGCGGAGGAGGAGGCGCCGCCCGCCCATGAGGCGGAGCACGCCTCCCGGGAGGAAACTTCCCCCAAGCCTCTTTTCCGGAAGAACCGAAAGAGCGCACCCTCCCCGGCGCCGGAAGCCCCCTCCGCCCCCACCCCGGCGGAGGAGCCCATCTCCGTGGCCACGGTGGTGGCCTCCACGGTAGACGCAGTGATGGAGGAGCGGAAGGACGACCAGCGCCGCTATCAGGAGCAGCGGAAGCGGACCCAGAAGGAGCAGGAAAAAATCCACCGCTCCCACAGCGATCGGGCCACGGATACGGTGGACCTGTCCGGGGAGGAGCCCTCCCTGGCGGAAGCCACCGTGCGGCAGAAGCGCCTCTACCTCCGGCTGCGGAAAAACGCCGTGGCCGCCACAGTACTGGCTCTCCTCAGCTGGACGCCGCCCCTCATTGAGGATTTCGGCGTGGTCATCCCCTTCTTCACCGCCATGCCCCTGGCCCGCACCATTCTGGCCGCGGCGCTGCTGGCAGGCGTATGCATCGCCGGATTCCCCATCTTTGTGGCGGGCTTTGGCCGACGGCGGATCAATTGCTTCACCCTGGTGTCCACCGCCGCCCTGGTAACCCTGGCGGATACTGCCACTATGCCGGTGCTGGCGGAGCGGTGGAGCGCCGTTCCTTTCAGCGCCGTGGCCGCAGTTGCCATGGCTCTGGCCCTGTGGGGCGAGTGCTGGCGGGCCGGAGCTCTTCGGGAGGGCTTTCGCCTGGTGGCTCTGGGACAGCCCGCCTATGTGGTGGACCTCACCGAGCATGGCGCCGTCAAGCAGAGCGGCAACGCCGCCACCTTCTACAACCGTACCATGAAGGAGGACACCGCCACCCGCTGGCAGCACCTGCTGCTGCCGGTGGTGTTTGTGGGCTCCCTCATCTTTGCTCTGCTGGCTTCCGTGGGCCAGGGGAAGGGGCAAAACTTCCTCTGGTGCTGGTCCGCCATTCTCACCGCCGCCTCCGCGCTGTCCCTGCCCTTTGTCTATAGTCTGCCCTACCTGCGCCTGGCCAAGCGGATGGGCGTATCCGGCAGCGCCGTGGCCGGGTTCTACGGGGCCCAGCAGCTGAGCTACAGCAAGGAGCTGCTGGTCACCGACCAGGATCTCTTTCCCCCGGGGACCATCCGCCTGGGGACTCCCAGGATCATCAGTGAGGACCGGCGGAAGGCCGCCTCCTACGCCGGCAGTCTGGCTCTGGCCTATGACTGCGGCTGGACCCGCCTGTTTGCCTCCTACATGACCAATGAGCGGGGCCAGAGGGAGCATCTGGAGCACTTCCATGTCCACGACGAGGGAGGGGTCTCCGCCTCCATCTATGGAGAGACTGCCATTTTGGGCCGGGCCGCCCTGCTGCGGCGAATGTCCGTGCGGCTGCCCAAGAGTCTGGAGCGCAAGAACGCCCTGTATCTGGCCATCGACGGAGAGCTGGTGGCCATCTATCCCCTGGACTACAAGCCGGCGGACAGCGTCCGCTGGGCCCTCCACGCCATGCGCCGCAACGGCATCACCCCTCTCTTCATTACCCGGGACCCCAACCTCACTCTCCGGGGCATCAAGTCCTTCTTTGGCAGCGACGGCGGCGGACTGATGCTGGATCTCAACGAGCGGCTGAACCTGTCTGAGATGGAATACCGGGACCTCCGGCCCAACGCCCTGCTCTACCGGGAGGGGCTGGCGCCCTACCTGGAGGCGGTGGCGGGAGGCAAGCGGCTGTGCCGGGCCACCCGGTGGGGCAGCGTCATCTCCCTGACAGGCAGCCTGGCCGGCGCCCTGCTGTCCTTCTACCTCATGTTCCTGGGCCGCACCACCCTGCTGACCCCGGAGCAGCTGATGCTGTTTTTGCTGCTGTGGACCCTCCCCGTGCTGCTGCTGGCCTGGAACGCCGACCACCTATAGCCCTCCTGATCCCTGTCAAGCGCCTGCCCGTATGGATTTTTACCAAAACGGGCAGGCGCTTTTTGGCTGTTCTCACAAAACCAGGGGGATGTGAAATTTGCCAAAAAAACAACTTGTGCATCCATGGCAAATCGGTTATAATTTACACATTGGGCCAAATCCCGGAAGGGAATGCTATAAACGGAAGGAGACCTAACTATGGAAATTCGCAACATCTGTCTGCTGGGACACGGCGGCAACGGAAAGACCTCCCTGGTGGAGAGCATGCTGTATATTACCGGTGCGATCGACCGTCTGGGCAAGACTGTGGACGGCAACACCGTTTGTGACTATGACGCTGAGGAGATCAAGCGGAAGATTTCCATCTCCATGGCCATGACCCCCGTCACCTACAAGGGCGTGAAGATCAATGTGCTGGACACCCCGGGCAACTTCGACTTTGCCGGCGAGGTGCAGTCCGGCATTCGGGCCTCCGAGGTGGGCATTCTGGTATGCGCCTCCAAGGACGGCCTCAGCGTGGGCGCCGAGCGCTGCTGGAAGTATCTGAAGGTGGCAAACCGTCCCTGCATGATCTACATCTCCAAGGAGGATGAGGAGAACGCCAACTTCTCCATCACGCTGGAGGCCCTGCGCGCCAAGCTGGGCAGCTCTCTGGCCCCCGTGGTGGTGCCCATCTGGGACGACAACAAGCGCACCATCGGCATCATTGACGTTTTGAACAAGAAGGCCTACCGCATCAACGCCTCCAAGAAGCGGGAGGAGATTCCCATCCCCGAGAACAAGGTAAAGGTGGTGGATGAGTTCTACGACCAGCTGATGGAGGCCGTAGCCGAAGCCAGCGAGGAGTACATGGAGAAGTATTTCTCCGGCGAGCCCTTCACCAAGGAGGAGATCCGCAAGGGCCTGATGGTGGGCATGCGGGACGGCACCGTCACCCCGGTGCTCTGCGGCTCCGCCTTCACCGGCCTCGGCACCGAGATGCTGCTGCAGACCATCGTGGAGCTGGTTCCCTCTCCCCTGGTCATCCGGGCCGCTGTGGGCGAGGATGAGAAGGGCGAGCCGGTGGACGTCCCCCACAATCCCGACGGCCCCACCGCTGCTGTGGTGTTCAAGACCATCTCCGACCAGTATGGAAAGTACTCCCTGGTGAAGGTGGTTTCCGGCAAGATTACCGGCGATATGTCCCTCTACGACACCACCACCGGCAAGACCGAGAAGCTGGGCCGTCTTTACACCCTCCGGGGCAAGAAGACCGAGGAGGTCAAGGAGATCGCCTGCGGCGACATCGGCGCCATTGCCAAGATGGACTACGTCCGCACCGGCGACACCCTGTGCGACCCCAAGAAGATCGTGAAGCTTCAGGGCGTACCCTTTGCCGAGCCCTGCTACTCCCGGGCCATCGCTCCCAAGACCCGTGGCCAGGAGGAGAAGGTGGGCACCGGCCTCAACCGTCTCAACGAGGAAGATCCCACCTTTACCGTGGTGAACAACGCCGAGACCCACCAGACCGTGGTCACCGGCGCCGGCGACATCCAGATTGACGTGCTGGTCAGCAAGCTGAAGAGCCGCTTTGGCGTGGATGTGGAGCTGGATACGCCCCGGGTGGCCTATCGCGAGAAGATCCGCAAGCAGGTCCGCAAGCAGGGCCGCCACAAGAAGCAGACCGGCGGCAGCGGCCAGTTCGGCGACGTGCATATCGTCTTCGAGCCCCAGGACGAGAGCGAGGATATGATCTTCGCCGAGGAGGTCTTCGGCGGCAGCGTGCCCAAGAACTTCTTCCCCGCTGTGGAAAAGGGTCTGCGGGAGGCCTGCCTCCACGGTGTGCTGGCGGGGTATCCCGTGGTGTACCTGAAGGCCACCCTGGTGGACGGCTCCTACCACCCCGTGGATTCCTCTGAAATCGCCTTCAAGACCGCCGCTCAGCTGGCCTACAAGGCGGCGCTGCCCGAGGCGTCCCCCGTGCTGCTGGAGCCCATCGGCGAGCTGAAGGTCCGCATCCCCGACACCTACATGGGCGA
>CALXDC010000046.1 GCA_944386975.1 uncultured Oscillospiraceae bacterium
CATGGGACTGGTCCCATGGGGAAACAAGCGGAATAAGAATGCCGTATTGAGCCAGCGGAGCCTGGAGGTCATCGACAGTCTCCGGGAGGAGATCTTGCGGTAGTTCCGCTTGCCATTCGCCGCGAGTGCGGCGTACAGGCATTTTGCGCAGCAAAATCCTGGTGCAGGGCGGATTCATTCCGCCCGGAACAAATCAAATCGGGGTCCCCATGGGACTGGTCCCATGGGGAAACAAGCGGAATAAGAATGCCGTATTGAGCCAGCGGAGCCTGGAGGTCATCGACAATCTCCGGGAGGAGATTTTGCGGCAAGTCATTGGGAGAGAGAAACGAAAAGGAGTAAGAGGTTATGAAGATCATCGTAGACGCCATGGGCGGTGACAACGCCCCCGGCGAAATTGTGAAGGGGGCCCTGGCGGCCCACGGGAAAAACGGCATCGAGATCGTGCTGGTGGGCCGGGAGGAGGACATCCGGGCCGCCGCCGCCGGCGGCATGAAGGAGGGGGTCCAGGTGGTGAACGCCCGGGAGGTCATCGAGATCTGCGACGACCCCGCCACCGCCTTCAAGCACAAGAAGGACAGCTCCATCACCGTAGGTCTCACCATGCTGAAAAACGGGGAGGGGGACGCATTTGTCTCCGCCGGCAGCACCGGGGCCCTGCTCTCCGCCGCCACGCTGCTGGTCAAGCGGGTGAAGGGCATCCGCCGGGCGGCTCTCGCCCCGGTGATCCCTACCGCCGGTGGACGGGCGGTGCTCATTGACTGCGGCGCCAACGCCGAGTGTACCGTGGAGTATCTGCTCCAGTTTGCGTACCTCGGAAGCTTCTACGCCAGCCGGGTCCTGGGGATTGAGAAGCCCCGGGTGGGTCTTCTCAACATCGGCGCCGAGCCCAGCAAGGGCGATACCCTCCGCCAGGAGGCATGGAAGGCCCTGACGGCGGCGGGGGAGGCGGGGCGCCTCCACTTCATCGGCAACATCGAGGCCAAGGACGCGGTGAAGGGCGGCTGCGACGTCATCGTCTCCGACGGCTTTGCCGGCAACGTGATGCTCAAGACCATTGAGGGCGTGGCCTCCTTCCTCGGCAAGGAGATCAAGAAGATGTTCCTCCAAAGCCTCAAGACCAAGGTGGCGGCCCTGCTGGTGAAGGACGGCCTCAAGTCCTTCAAGGAGCAGATGGACCCGGACAAAATCGGCGGCACCGCCTTCCTCGGCATCAGCCGCCCGGTGATCAAGGCCCACGGCTCCTCCGGCGCTGCGGCCTTGGAGAACGCCGTCTATCAGGCCGCCTCCGTGGCCGCCAGCGGTGTCATTGCCGATATCGAG
Source organism: uncultured Oscillospiraceae bacterium (assembly GCA_944386975.1). Taxonomy (GTDB): domain Bacteria; phylum Bacillota; class Clostridia; order Oscillospirales; family Oscillospiraceae; genus CAJFPI01. The sequence continues at coordinate 1,324 of CALXDC010000046.1, forward strand.
GCCCACGTGGAGGAGATGAAGGTGGAGACCGCCCTCTGATGGAGTTTTGGGCAATTTTGGGAAAAAACAGAAAACCCACTTGACACCGGCTGGGATTTAGCATATGATCACACCAGTAAATACCTTTGATCAGGAGGAGTCAGACGGAGATGAACGCACAGGAAGTATTCGCCAAGATGCAGGAGCTGATCGCGGAGCAATTCGCCGTGGACATGGACGAGATCACCATGGAGACCGCCTTTGATGAGGATCTGGGCGCCGATTCCGTGGATCTGGTGGAGCTGGTGATGGCCATGGAGGAGGAGTTCGGCATCGGCGAGGTGGCCGAGGAGGATCTGGCCGAGCTGAAGACGGTGGGCAACTGTGTCAACTATCTGGTCGGCAAACTGAAATAACCAAAGCAATGAGAGAAAACTCCGCCAAGGCGGAGTTTTCTTATGATCTTATGAGAGGAAGTACCATGAAAAAGCTGGAAGAAAGGCTTCAATATACGTTTCGGGACCCGTCCCTTCTGGCGGAGGCCCTCAATCACAGCTCCTATGCCAACGAGCACCGGGGCGGCGGCGTAACCAGCAACGAGCGGTTGGAGTTTCTGGGAGACGCTATCTTGGGCTTTGTCACCGCCGAGCACCTGTTCAAGACCTACGGACAGCTGCCCGAGGGGGATTTGACTCGCATCCGGGCGGCTCTGGTGTGCGAGCAGAGTCTCTATGAGGTGGCCCGCCAGTTGGAGCTGGGGCAGTATCTGAAGCTGGGGAAGGGCGAGGAGTCCGGCGGCGGCCGGCAGCGCCAGTCCATCCTGGCCGACGCGGTGGAGGCGGTATTCGCCGCCATCTATCTGGACAGCGACATCCAGTCCATCTCCGCCATCATCCACCGGGTGCTGCTGGACAAGGCGGACGCCCACGTGGTGGAGGAGCGGAAGGACTACAAGACCACCCTCCAGGAGCTGGTGCAGCGGGAGGAGGGGAGAACCCTTACCTATCAGCTGGCGGGGGAGAGCGGCCCCGACCACAACAAGACCTTCCGCTTCGAGGTCCTCATCAACGGCCAGCGGGCCGGTGAGGGTGAGGGCCACAGCAAAAAGGAGGCGGAGCAGGCCGCCGCCCGGGACGCCCTGGCGCGTCTGAGCCGGGAGGCCTGAGAGAGAACCAGAGGGGGACCTGCGCGGACACGCTCCGCGCAGGTCCCCTTGTCCTGCCGCCCCCTGGAAAAAGGGGTGGTAAAAAGACGGCGGACATGATATAATACATTGTTACATTGCGCTTGAATATGACAAGGAGGTACGGCTGTGTCACTGTTTTCAGCGTTCCTTTTGGGCCTCATCCAGGGGGTGTCGGAGTTTCTGCCCATCTCCAGCTCCGGCCACCTGGCCATCGCCCAGAATCTGTTCCATATCAGCCCCAAGGGGGCCGATGACGCCTTTTTCAGCATTCTGCTCCACTTAGGCACTCTGGTGGCGGTGTTTGCCGCCTACTGGAGCGACATCAAGGAGATGGTGGTGGAGTTCTTCCTGGGCATCCGGGACATCGCCAGGAGGCAGACCCCCACGCCGGTGCCCCCGGCCCGGCGGCTGATTCTCATGATCGTGGTGGGCACCCTGCCCCTGTTTGCTGTGCTGCCGCTTCAGGACTGGTTGGAGAGCCTCAGCGCCAACACCTTCTTTGTAGGCGGAGCTCTGCTGTTCACCGGACTGCTGCTGTTTTTCTGCGACCGGCTGCAGAAGGGGAGGAAGAACGCCAAGAGCGCCACCATGCTCAGCGCCCTCCTTGTGGGCGTGGGCCAGGCCATCGCCACCGCTCCGGGTATCTCCCGGTCCGGCACCACCATTTCCGTGGGTTGTATGCAGGGCTATGAGCGGAAGTTTGCCGTCCGCTTCGCCTTCCTGCTGTCTATTCCGGCGGTGCTGGGGGCCAACATCCTCAGCATTGCGGATGTAGTGGCGGAGGGGGGCATCGCCCCGGCCCTGCTGCCCTCCTACGCCGTGGGTGTGGTCACCGCCGCTGTCAGCGGCTATTGCTCCATCTTCCTGGTGCGGCTGGTGGCCGACAAGGGGAAGTTCGGATGCTTCGCGTACTACTGCTGGGCGGTGGGCCTTGTGACCATTCTGCTGACCGCCGTACTGTAAGGAGAGAGGACCAATATGGCAACAACGCAAAAGAAATCCGCCTCCACGGCCCGGAAGAAGACCACCCGGGCCAAAAAGGCGGAGCCCAAGCGGACCGCCAGAAAGCGGCCCTACCGCCGGGAGATCGGCGGCGGGATCTGCGCCCTTCTGGCCCTGTGCACCCTCATCAGCTATTTCCAGGGGGAGGGGGAGGGGTGGCTCATCAACCTGCTGCCCGCACTCTGGAAGGGCCTCACCGGCTACGGCTATTATGTATGGGCCTTGGGCCTGGCCATCGCCGCCTGGATTCTGCTGACCCATAAGGGCCGCCCGGTGGCCCTGCGGACCACCTGCGCCCTCATGATGCCGGTGCTGGCCGGGGGAATTGGCCACGCGGCGGTGTACAAGGGAACCCTCACCACGGCGGTGGGTGTGCTGCCCCTGTTGTGGAAGAGCGGCGCCACTCTCGCCTCCGGCGGCGTGGTGTCCGGCCTCATTGCCCAGGGCATCCGGGCTGTTTTCGGCCAGGTGGTGGCCATGGTGCTGCTGATTGTACTGCTGGTCACGGCTTTCACTGTGGTGTTTCACCGGCTGATCGGCCTTCTCATTGAAGCCTGGCGCAATCGGGAGCGGCTGGAGTACGAGTATGAGCCGGAGGAGGAAAAGCCCGCCCCCCGGCCCCGGACGGCGGAGAAGCCTCGGGTGGACATCAACATCCCATTGGACGACGCGCCCAAGGAGAAGCGGCCTGGCGTTCTCAGCGGGTTCTTCCGCCAGAAGTCCAAGGACCAGCGGACTCCGGACGAGCTTTTGCGGGAGGCGGGGCGGAAGGAGCCGGTGGACATCACCGACGCGGTGGTGGAGGAGTATCCCACCCTGTCTGCACCCCAGCCCAAGCCGGCGGAGCGCCCTGTGATCCAGCCGGAGCACCCCGCAGCGGCGGAGCATGTCCCGGCTGCGGAGCCCGCTCCCATCCCCGCTCCGGCGGCGGAACCGGCCCATCCGGCGGCAGAGGACCCGGAGCCCCCCCGCCGCAGCAAGCGGGAGGAGGCACGGGCGGAGATGGAGCAGGCCACGGCGGAGGTGTCCGCCGAAATCGACAGCAGCATCGCCCAGACCGGCGGGACCTACACCTATCCTCCCATTACGCTGCTCAACCAGAGCGGCGACGCCAACCACATGGAGGCGGGGGCGGAGCTGCGCTCCAACGCCCAGCGCCTGGCGGAGACCCTCACCAGCTTCGGTGTGGACGCGGCCCCGGGCGATGTGATCCGGGGGCCCGCCATCACCCGGTACGAGTTCACGCTGGAGCAGGGAGTGAAGCTGAGCAAGATTACCAATCTGGCCGACGATATTGCGCTGGCCCTGGGGGCCAGCGGCGTCCGCATCGCCCCGGTGCCGGACAAGATCTCCGTGGTGGGCATCGAGGTTCCAAACCGCAACGTGTCCCCGGTGCTGATCCGAGACGTGCTGGAGAGCCAGACCTTTGTCCGCCACAAGTCCTGCGTGGCTTTCTCGGTGGGCCGGGACATCGCCAACCAGGACATCGTGGGAGACATTGCCAAGCTGCCCCATGTGCTCATCGCCGGCACCACCGGCTCCGGTAAGTCGGTGTGTACCAACAGCCTCATCATCTCTCTTCTCTACAAGTCTACCCCTGAGGAGGTCCGCTTCATCATGGTGGACCCGAAGATGGTGGAGCTGGCCCCCTACAACGGCATTCCCCACCTGCTGATCCCGGTGGTCACCGACCCCAAGAAGGCGGCGGGCGCCCTGCAGTGGGCGGTGTTTGAGATGATGAAGCGGTACAAGACCTTCTCGGAGCTGGGGGTCAAGAAGCTGGAGGAGTACAACGGTCTGGTCAGGCAGCGGGAGGACCTGAAGAAGATGCCCACCGTGGTGGTGGTCATCGACGAGCTGGCGGATCTGATGCTGGTGGCCGCCAAGGAGGTGGAGGAGAGCATCTGCCGGGTGGCCCAGATGGGACGCGCCGCGGGCATCCACCTGGTCATCGCCACCCAGCGGCCCTCCGCCGACGTGATCACCGGCCTCATGAAGGCCAACATCCCCAGCCGCATCGCCTTTGCGGTGGCCTCCAGCCTGGAGTCCCGGATCATCCTGGACACCCCCGGCGCGGAGAAGCTGGTGGGCCGGGGCGACATGTTGTACGCCCCCTTGGGCGAGGGGAAGCCCCGCCGGGTCCAGGGCTGCTTCATCTCCCCGGAGGAGATCGAGCGGGTGGTGGACTTTGTCAAGCAGTCCGGCGAGGCGGAATATTCCGACGAGGTCATGCGGAAGATCGAGGAGGCCCTGGCCGAAAAGGAGAAGGGCGGAAAGAAGGACCGCTACGACGGCAGCACCACCGCCGAGGTGGAGGCCATGGAGGGGGACGAGATGTTCCCCGCCGCCGTGGACGTGGTGCTGGAGACGGGACAGGCCTCTGTGTCCATGCTCCAGCGGCGGCTGAAGCTGGGTTATTCCCGGGCGGCCCGTCTGGTGGACCAGATGGAGGAGCGCGGCATTGTGGGGCCCTTCGAGGGCTCCAAGCCCCGCCAGCTGCTGATCACCAAGGCCCAGTGGCAGGAGCTGCAGATGAAGCGCAGCGGTGGGGGAGAGGAGCCCCTGCCGGAGCAGCAGTCGGCTCAGGAGGCGGCCCAGGAGGCCCTCCCCTGGCAGGAGGAAGAATAAAAGAAGTCCGCCGCTGCGGAGCGCGCCGTAAGACGCCCTCTGTGGCGGCGGCTTTTTTTTGTCCCTCCGGCCGGGACGGGCCATTTTTTCTGCTGACGGAGGCATTTTTGTTTTGTCGGCACCCGACGGTGTACTGCCTGGTGTTATGCCTCCGGCGGCCTGCTTTTGTCGCTGAACAAAAGTAGGCAAAAATCAGCTTAGAACCCATGGTTCTAAGAATTCCTTTTATCCTATTGTGGGGAGTCTGTCCCGTTTATGTCGCTGGCTTTGTGCGGCTGACACTGCAAGGGGGTTGGAGTTCCCCTGTTTCCGCGCTTTAAGCGCGCTGCCCTGGTGGTTGTTGGGGCAGGTTCGTCTACCGCCCTCCGAAATCTGGCAATCAGAGAAGTTTATGAACTGCGGTTTAGTACGGGTAACGCCTGTTTGGGTCATCTTCTGCTTCTGCGCCGCGCGACCGCGCGCCCATACGGTGGGTAGACGATAGTCCCAAACCTGGGGAAGGCTAACGAAGCAGAGGCCCCTACCGCCACCAAGGGAGCGCGCGGTCGCGCGGAAACAGAGGAATCTGTCACCCTCTTGCATCCGTCAGCCGAGAAAACCACCGAAACAAACGGGACAGACTCCCCATAACAGGGTAAAAGGAGTCCTTAGAACCATGGGTTCTAAGCTGATTTTTGCCTACTTTTGTTCAGCGACAAAAGCAGGCCGCCGGAGGCATAACACCAGACAGTACACCGTCGGGTGCCGACAAAACGAAAACGCCCTTGTCAGCGGGCAAAAAAAGCGGCCCGTCCCGGCCGGAGGGACAAAAAGGCCTCCCCCCGCAGGGGGAAGCCTTTCGTCGTATCAGATCAGGAGAGCAGAAGCAGATGCTCCGGCGGCAGCGCCACTGTCAGGCAGTCTTCCGAGGGGACCTTCCCCTTGGGAACCTCCATGTATAGCATCTCCCCAAGTCCTCCCTCCGGACGCAGCACCAGCATGTCGGCGTCCACATCCCGCCACACCTGGACCACCCGGCAGGAAAGGGTGTTTTCCGTCCCCGCTGCCGCCGGACGGATGTGCCGGGATCGGATGCCCACGTGGGTCACGCCGGCCCGCCAGGGGGCGTCACAACGCAAAGTTGCACCCCAGGCGGGCACCTGGACCTGCCCCTCCCCGGCGGGAGAGGCCTCCGCCAGATTCCGGCACCCGGACAGCCGGGCGGCGCTCACCGTGCCGGGAGCGTTCATCAGCGTTTCCATCTCCATCACCGGGGAGGATCTTCCGTGGTCCAGCACGCACACCCGGCTGCAGTTGCGGAATACCTCCCCGCGGTCATGGGACACCCACAGCACCGTCCCCTCAAAAGAGGACAGCAGCTTCCGCAGCTCCAGCTCAAGCTGCCACTTGAGGTGGCTGTCCAGAGCGGAGAAGGGCTCGTCCAGCAAAATCACCTGAGGCTCCGCGGCCAGGATCCGGGCCAGAGCTACCCGCTGCTGCTGGCCTCCGGACAGCTGCCGCGGCCGCTTTCCAGCGCAGTCCTCCAGCCGCAGCCGCGCCATCAGCTCCTCCGTCCGCCGCCGCCGCTGGTCCCGGGAGCTCTCCCGGCTCATACCGGCGGCGATGTTCTGCTCCGCCGTCATGTGGGGGAAGAGGGCGTACTGCTGAAAGAGGTACCCTACCCGCCGCTTCTGGGGCGGCAGGCAGACCTTGGCCGCGCTGTCGAAGAGCACCCGGCCGTCCAGCACAATCCGGCCCCGGTCCGGCCGCTCAATGCCGGCGATGCACTTGAGGGTCAGGCTCTTACCGCAGCCGGAGGCCCCCAGCAGGGCCAGCGTCTCCCTCTCCGCCTGAAAGTCCACCTGGAGGTGAAATGTTCCGTAATTCTTTTCGATCTCCACCTTCAGCATGCTGCCGCCTCCTTCCGCCGCGTCCGGTTCCGACGCTCCAATAGATTGACCGCCATCAATACGATGGTGGAGATGGCGATGTTTACCAGCACCCACCGGAAGGCAAGGGCGTCGTTGTTGGTGCGCCACAGCTGGTAGACGGTGGTGGAGATGGTGGCGGTACGGCCGGGGGTGTATCCGGCAATCATAGAGGTAGCCCCGTACTCGCCCAGGGCCCGGGCGAAGGCCAGCACCGTCCCCGCCAGAATCCCCTGGCGGCAGCAGGGCATCCGGACACGCCAGAAGATCCAGGTGTTGCTTCTGCCCAGGGTCTGGGCGGCGTAGGCCAGGTCCGGGTCGAAGGACTCGAAGGCCCCCCGGGCGGTGCGGTACATGAGAGGGAAGGACACCACCACCGTGGCGAAGACGGCGGACCACCAGGTCATCACCATCTTGACGTCGAAGAGGTCCAGCATCAGGGCCCCCAAGGGCCGGGTGGGGCCCAGAAGCCGCAGCAGCAGGTAGCCCACCACCGTGGGGGGCAGCACCAGGGGCAAGGTCATCACCACGTCCAGAAGCCCCTTCCAGAGGGGCGGCAGTTTGGCAATATAATAGGCAAAGAAAATCCCTGTGAAGAAGATCACCGCCGTGGCAATGGCGGCGATGCGCAGGGAGTTGAAGAGGGGATACCAGTCCATCGCAGGACCTCCTTTGTATGAGAGGGCTTCTAACGCCATTGCCACGCCGGGCCTCCGGCCCGGAACGCGGCAGCGTACAAGCGGTCCCTGACGGGGACCCTTGGCCCGGGCGGGCTTTGCCTGGCCGGGCAAACTTGATTTGGGGCCCCCGCTGCGCTTCAGCGCAGTGGGGGAATGGCGGCGATGCGCAGGGAGTTGAAGAGGGGATACCAGTCCATCGCAGGACCTCCTTTGTATGAGAGGGCTTCTGACGCCATTGCCACGCCGGGCCTATGGCCCGGAACGCGGCAGCGTACAAGCGGTCCCTGACGGGGACCCTTGGCCCGGGCGGGCTTTGCCTGGCCGGGCAAACTTGATTTGGGGCCCCCGCTGCGCTTCAGCGCAGTGGGGGAATGGCGGCGATCCGCAGGGAGTTGAAAAGGGGGTACCAGTCCATATTCTCGTCCTCTTGTGTGGATTTAGGCGCTCAGGCGTACCGGTCTGCGAAGCAGGCCCGCTTCAGCCCTAGCAATGCGGCAGCCCCGGAGATGGTAGTGCCGAAGAATACCACCTCCGTGGGGAGATCCAGATAGTCTGTGATGGTGCCGTTGCAGATGGTGCTGCCGGTACACAGGATGAGGTCGGCGTACTTCAGAACAACGGCCTCATAATCCCGGACCCCGTCCTCCACGGTGACGCCGAAGCGGACCTGGCCCACATTGGCGGGGTTCAGGTCCAGCACGCGGACTTCATATTCACTGTTGGCCAGGGCCTCCAGCAGAGCGGGCTGGTAGCCCACCAGGGCGACCCGCCGTTTGTCCGGGTAGAGGGCCCGGAGGTAGGCCAGCATGTCCCCGGCACAGAGCTCCGGCCCCTGGGTGCGGCAGTGGACGGTGCCTTGGCAGAGGCCCAGCTCCCGGGTCACCGCGTTGAGGGTGGCGATGTAGAGCCCACGGGCGTGGGGATCTCCCACCAGGTCCGCCGCCAGCACGTCGGAAAGGCTTCCTTGGAAGGTGAGGGGGGCCTCAGTGAAGGCTTGGCCCAGGCTGGAGCGGAAGCGTGCCTGGATCATCACGTCCTTCCCTGTGAGAATGGGAAAGTCCCGGCGGACGGTGGCGCCGATGGCCTCCTCAGGGCTGAGGGCCCGGCAGGTGATCTCCACCGCCTCGTCTCCGATGCGGTGCTGCCTGAGGGTTTCCGCAAAAGCGGATTGCAGGGCGGCGTAAAAGGCCTCTCTGGTCATAATGGATCACTCCTTTTTCACTGGCTCCAGGCCGAGAAAGCGCCTGGTTTCCTCGTCCCATGGGGCATCGAATAAGCTGTCGGCAGGGACAATTCCCCGCAGGGACCCCTCCAGCAGCACCCCCACCCGGTGGGAGAGTGCTGCTGCCTCCCGGAAGTCGTGGGTCACCAGCACCACGGCGCACTGAAACTCCCCGCAGACCTCCCGGAGAAGGCGGTAGAGCCCCTCCCTGGTTACCGGGTCAAGGGCGGAGAAGGGCTCGTCCAGAAGCAGAAGGGGCGTTTGCAGCATCAGGGCCCGGGCCAGGGCCACCCGCTGCTGTTCTCCGCCGCTGAGGGTGCCGGGGTACTGCTCCAGGATGCGGCAGATGCCGAAGCGCCCGGCCATCTCCTCCACACGAGCCCGAATCATCTCCCGGGGCAGGCGGCGCAGCTTCAGGCCGTAGCCGATGTTGGCGGCGGCGGTCATGTGGGGGAAGAGGCTGAAGTCCTGGTAGAGATAGCCGATGTTCCGCCGGTGCAGGGGGGTCTGATGCACGTCCGTCCCCCGGCAGAACACCTGCCCTGCCTCCGGGCGGGAGAACCCGGCGATGGTCTCCAATAAAAGGGTCTTGCCCGCGCCGGTGCGGCCCAGAATGGCCACAATCTCCCCGGCGCGGACAGAGAAAGAGATTTGGTTGAGCAGGAAGTTCCCCCGGCGGACGGTGACGTTTTCCAGCCGGAGGACCTGCTGGGATGGTTGTTTATCCATAGCGGCTTCGTTGTCTGCCTGTTCGGCTCAGCAGGTTGGCGGTGATAAGGGACAGGGCGGAGATGACCAGCAGCAGGAAGGCGCTGGCCAGGGCGGCGTCCAGGTTGTTGGTACTGACGGCCAGATAGATGCTGCCGGGGAGGGTCTCGGTCTTCATCCGGGTGACCCCCACCAGCATCAGCGTGGCGCCAAACTCCCCCAGAGCCCGGGACCACACCAGAATGACAGCACTGATGAGGGCGTTTTTACAGAGCGGGAGGAGGACGGTGAAAAACCGCCGGGCGGGGGAGGCCCCCAGCAGCCCCGCCACGCACTCCAGTTTCCGGTCCACCCCCCGGAAGGCGGCGGCGCAGAGCCGGACGGCGAAGGGGAGGTTCACCACCAGCTGGGCCAGGATCACCCCATTCTGGTGGAACACCACGGGAAAGCCCAGCTCCTTCAGCTGTTTGCCCGCCGGAGAGGAGAAGAGAATCAGCATGCTGAGGCCCAGCACGATGTAGGGCAGGGACATGGTCAGCTCCAATACCACCTCCGCCGCCCGCCGCCCGGGAAAGGCGGCGTGGGTGAGGGTATAGGCGGTGGGAGCTGCCAGGAGGAAGCAGAGGGCCGTGGAGATGCAGGCACTTTTCACACTGAGCCCCAGAGCGAAGCGGACCTCCGGCTGGGTCAGGCAGGCGGGAAGGCTCCCGAGTCCCCGCACCGCAATCACCGCCACATTGCTTCCCACCAGGGCCAGGGCTGCCGCAGTCAGCAGGCCGCAGACCAGAGGAAACCAGCCGCTCCGCCCCATCATCCCACCAGCTCGTAGCCGAAGCTGGTCCAGATTTCCCGGGCGGTATCGGTGGCCAGGAAGTCGCCGAACACATCGGCAGCCTGGTCGCCGTCGCTGAAGGAGAGGCGGGCGGCGGGGATGGTCTTCACATAGGCGTCCATATCCCCACTCTCACAGATCTCCACCCCGTCTACATTGCAGTTTTCCTTCCAAATGATGGCGGCGTCCGCCTCCCCCAGAGCGATGAGGGTGGCCAGCTGGGGGGCGGTGGTGGTGGTGGCAGCCAGGTTCACCTGATCGGTGATGCCGAAATCGCTGAAGGCCTTCACGGCAATTTTACCGATGGGGGTGGACTCCGCATCGCCGGTGACAGTGACGATATCGGCGTTGGCCAGATCGGCGATGCCGGTGATGTTCTTGGGGTTGCCCTCGGCCACCGCCAGTACGGGGATGTGCTTGACCAGATCCACGCTGTCGGCCACATAGTCGCTGACGGGCTTTACCTCGTCGGCGGAACCGGCGATGAAGTAGGCCCCCTCCTGGGCCTGTTGGATCTGGGTCTGGATCTGGGCGGCGTTGGCGTAGGTCACGTTCATCTCACAGCCGGTGAGGTCCTGGAAGGTCTGGGCGATGACCTGAAAAGGCTCCTGCATCCCAGCGCCGCAGTAGATGAGGAGGGACTGGCCGGTGAGGTCCGCAGAGAGCTCCCGGCTGTCCGGCGACCCGGTGAGGGGAGTGAAGCCCACGCTCTCGAAGACGGCCCCCGCCTCCTCGGTCTGGAGGTACTGGAGGAAGGCCTTGGCCTCCTCGGGGTGCTGGGAGTTTTTCAGCACGGCGGCGGGGTAGATCACCTGGCCGCACATCTCGGCGGTAGCCCCGTCCACCACGGTGAGACCGGCGGAGAAGGCGTCGGTGGCGTAGATGACGCCGCAGTCCACGGCGGCCTCGCTGACCTGGCTGGTGACCTCCTTGACGTTGGTGCCGTAGGTCAGCACCCCGGCCTCGTTCAGTTGGGCCTCGTCGAGACCGTAGTAGGCGAAGATCTTCTGGGTGTACTGGCCTACGGGCACGTCGCTGTTGCCCATGGCCAGGAACACGTCGCCGCTCTGGAGGAGCTCCGCCAGCTGGTCAAAGCTCTCGATGCCCTTGGGGTTCCCCTCCGGCACCGCCAAGGCCACCTTGTTTTCCAGAAGGTCCACCCGGGTGCCTGCCAGGAGGAGGTCCTGGCCGTCGGGGTTCTTCTCCGTGTCGTCCGCCAGGGTGCCGTCCAGGGCGTTCATCTGGGTGGGGGCAGCGGAGATGAAGAGGTCGCAGTCGGCCCCCGCCTCGATGTTGTCCAGCAGAGTGCCGGAGGAGTCGAAGTTGTATACCAGAGTTACCTGGGGGGCAACCTCTTTGTAGAGGTCTGCAATTTCCTCCAGGGTTTCCTGCATGGAGGCGGCGGCGAAGACGATCAGCTCCACGGCTTCGCCGTCCTGGTCCGTCTGGCCGTCGTTCCCGCTGGACTCACTGCCGCAGGCGGCCAGGGACAGGCACAGCACAGCCGCCAGTAACAGGGATAAATACTTCTTCATATCGTGATACTCCTTTCAGAATAAAGCATGGAACACAAAACCGCAGGTTATTTTCCAAAGAAAGAGCCGCGGCGCCGGGGGAAGTCGGCGCCGCGGCCGGAGAGGGGGGTTACTTTCCGAAGCTGCAAAGTGGGTAATGACAGCTCGGACACCCGAGACAGAGGCCGCCGTTGCCCATCCGGGCGATCTCGGCCTTGGACACTGGGACGCCTGCGGCCACACGGGGCAGCACCAGGTCAAACACGGTGGCGCCGGCGTACATCACGCAGCCGGGGAGCCCCATCACCGGGGTACCGTCGTCGTAGTAGCCCAGAAGGAACATGGCCCCCGGCAGCACCGGGGCGCCGTAGGTGACGATTCGAGCGCCGCTTCCTTTGATGGCCACGGGGGTGTTGTCGTCCGGGTCCACGCTCATGCCGCCGGTGCAGAGGATCAGGTCCACCTTCTTCTGCCGCATCTCGGCGATGGCCTCCATCACGTGGTCCATGCCGTCGTCTACCGTCAGGTGCTCCGTCATGGTGATGCCGTAGGTCTGGAGCTTCTCCACGATCACCGGGGTGAAGGTGTCCTGGATGAGACCCTTGAACACCTCACTGCCGGTGGTGATGATTCCGGCGGTTTTCAGCCGGTAGGGCAGCACCTGAAGAAGAGGCCGGTCCCCGGCGATCTGTTCCGCCGCCAGCAGCTTTTCCTCCTCGATGACCAGGGGGATCACCCGAGTGCCGCAGAGCTTGTCCCCGGCCTGCACCGCCGTGCCGGAGTTGCGGGTGGCGATCATGATGTCGTCCAGCAGATTGATCCGGTCCAGCCGCTCCACATCCACCAGGAAGAGGCCGTCGCAGTCGGCCTTCAGCTCGATTTTGCCCTCCTTCACGGCGGAGGGAGTCATGTGGTCCCCCTGGCAGATGGCCCGCAGCCGCTCTGCCGCGTCGTTCTCATGGACCATGCCCGGGACCATCTCCCAGACGTACAGGTTTTCCTTGCCCATGCTGAGGAGTACAGGGATGTCCTCCTCCGTCACCACATGGCCCTTGCGGAACCGGGCGTCCTTGTAGGAGCCCTTGATGATCTGGGTCATGTCGTGGCACAGCACATGGCCCACAGCCTCCCGGGTGGGAATCAGTTTCATAGCGGTATCCTCCCAGCGGCAGCGTGATCCTCTCAAAAGAACACGCTGCCTTCATTAATATTGGCCACATTATACCACGGGGCAGGGCGGGCGGCAAGGCGAAGCGTTCGTAATATTAAAATAATCATTCGGCAATCGCGAATCTTGAGAGACGGAGGGGTAAGGATTGGTGGGATTGCCCATTGCAATCCTGAAAAAGTTCGATATACTATATTATAGATTACTGTGTCTAAATGGGAGAAACTATGAGTAATATCATCACCTCAGTGGACCCGCGCTCCCCGGCGGAGCGGGCGGGCGTCCGGCCCGGAGAGCGGCTGGCGGCCATCGGCGGCCACCCCATCCAGGATGTGCTGGACTACCGCTTTTTCGGATATGACAAGAACCCGGTGCTGACCCTGGAGAGCGGCGGCGGCAGCCGCAAGTTGCGGGTGAAGAAGGGGGAGGGAGAGGACCTGGGCCTCAACTTCGAGACCTACCTCATGGACAAGGCCCGCTCCTGCGCCAACCGGTGCGTCTTCTGCTTTGTGGACCAGATGCCCCCCGGCATGCGGGAGACCCTCTACTTCAAAGACGACGATGCCCGCCTCAGCTTCCTTATGGGCAACTACCTGACGCTCACCAACCTGAGCGAACGGGAGATTCAACGGATCATCGACCTGCGCATCAGCCCCATCAACGTGTCCGTCCACACAACGGACCCGGAGCTGCGGTGCAGGATGCTGCAAAACCGCCGGGCGGGGGAGAGCATCGACGTGATGCGCCGGTTCGCCCAGGCCCACATCACCATAAACTGCCAGATCGTGGCCTGCCCCGGCCTCAACGACGGCCCAGCCCTTGACCGGACCCTCCGGGAGTTGGGGGAGCTGCACCCGGCGGTGGAGAGCGTGGCCGTGGTTCCGGTGGGGGTGACCCGTTACCGGGAGGGCCTCCCGGAGATTCACCCCTATACCGGGGAGCAGGCCGCCGCCCTCATCGACCAGGTGGAGGCCTTCGCCAAGGAATTTTTGGAGCAGCACGGCACCAGTCTGGCCTGGTGCTCCGACGAGTTCTATCTCTTAGCGGGGCGGGAATTGCCGGAGAAGGGCTACTATGAGGATATGGACCAGCTGGAAAACGGCGTAGGCATGCTGCGGCTCCTTCTCAGCCAGGCGGAGCTGGCGGCGGAGGACGAGTTCTCCCACCTGACTCCGTCCCCCTTCGCCGTGGCCACCGGCGTGTCGGCGGCCCCCTATATCCGGCAGGCGGCGGAATTGGTACAGAGGAGCTGCCCGGCTCTGCGGGGAACGGTGTACCCCATCGTCAACGACTTCTTCGGCCACACCATCACCGTCTCCGGCCTTGTCACAGGGAAGGACCTGATGGCCCAGCTCCGGGACAAGGACCTGGGGCAGCGGCTGCTGATCCCCTCCAACATGCTCCGCAGCGGAGAGCAGGTATTTCTGGACGACGTCACCGTAGACGAGGTGTCCAAGGCCCTGGGTGTGCCGGTGACCGTGGTGGCGGCGGAGGATGGCTTCGCTTTGGTGGACGCTATGCTGGATTTGGCGGAGCCTCTGCCGGTGCCCGAGGATCTCCCCCCGGAGGACGGGGAATACTACCGCTACAACCCCTCGGCGAGAGGGTAAGGAAGAGAGAAGAAAGAATCCGCAAAGGAGAATCATACACCATGTCAAAACCTGTCATTGCCATCGTGAGCCGGTCCCACCGGATGTGCCATCCGGCGGGAGCCCTGTGATTTATATATGGTTGTGAGAAATGAATTCTCTCAACCCAATTCTCCGGCGCGGCACGCCTGCGAATTGACGGCGCAAAAGCGCCGAAGGCCGGCCCTGGGAGGCCGGGAGAACCAATAAAACGCCCTCAAAGGAGGAGAATCATGTCAAAACCTGTCATTGCCATCGTGGGCCGGCCCAATGTGGGCAAGTCCATGCTGTTCAATAAGATCATCGGCCAGCGCCTCAGCATCGTGGAGGACACCCCCGGCGTCACCCGGGACCGCATTTACGGCGAGAGCGACTGGAACGGCCGCAAATTCACCCTCATTGACACCGGCGGCATTGAACCCCGCACCGACGATCAGATCCTGGCCTTTATGCGGGAGCAGGCGGAGATCGCTATGGAACACGCCGACGTCATCGTCTTCCTCACTGACGTGAAGACCGGTATCACCGCCTCCGATCAGGAGGTGGCCAGCATGCTCCTCCGGTCCGGCAAGCCGGTGGTGCTGGCGGTGAACAAGGTGGACCAGGGCATGAGCCCCGACGTCTACGAGTTCTATAATCTGGGCCTCGGGGACCCCATCGCCGTATCCGCCGTCCACGGCCACGGTACCGGCGACCTTCTGGACGAGTGCGTCAAGTACTTCCCCCCGGAGGACGAGGAGGAGGCGGAGGACGACGCCATTCAGGTTGCCATCATCGGCAAGCCCAACGTGGGCAAG
Organism: uncultured Oscillospiraceae bacterium; assembly: GCA_944386975.1. Lineage (GTDB taxonomy): Bacteria > Bacillota > Clostridia > Oscillospirales > Oscillospiraceae > CAJFPI01. The sequence goes on from CALXDC010000046.1 coordinate 16,575, forward strand.
AGCTCCCTCACCAACAAGATCTTGGGCCACCAGCGGGTCATCGTCTCCGATGTGGCCGGTACCACCCGGGATGCCATCGACTCCCGGTTTGAAAACGACAAGGGCAAGTACGTCTTCATCGACACCGCCGGTATGCGGAAGAAATCCCGGGTGGAGGAGGCCATCGAGAAGTATAGCGTCCTCCGCTCCCAAATGGCCATTGACCGCTGCGACGTGTGCCTCATCCTCATCGACGCCACCGAGGGCGTCACCGAGCAAGACACCAAGGTGGCGGGCATGGCCCACGAGGCGGGGAAGGCAAGCATTATTGTGGTGAATAAATGGGACCTGGTGGCGAAGGACGGAAAAACCATGGACAAGATGCGCCAGGAGATCCGCCGGGACCTCAGCTACATGACCTATGCCCCGATCCTCTTCATCTCCGCCCTCACCGGCCAGCGGGTGGATCGGCTCTTCGAGCTTATCAATTATGTCAACGACCAGGCCGCCACCCGGATTACCACCGGCATGCTGAACAACGTCCTGGAGGACGCGCAGACCCGGGTCCAGCCTCCCACGGACAAGGGGCGGCGGCTGAAAATTTATTATGTCACTCAGGCGGGGGTGAAGCCCCCTCACTTCGTTTTCTTCTGCAACGACGCACGGCTCTTCCATTTCTCCTACCAGCGGTATCTGGAAAATCAGCTTCGCAGTACCTTCGGGCTGGAGGGCACGCCCATCAAAATCACCATTCGCCAAAAAGGCGATAAGGAGGGGTAACGTATGTTTATGGAGATTTCTGTGTGGCCTGTGGCGGGGATGATGGCCGCCGTTGCCGTGGCGTCCTACTTTTTGGGGTGCTTCAACGGGGCGGTGATCGTCTCCAAGTACATCCTGCGGGACGACGTGCGCAACCACGGTTCCGGTAATGCCGGACTGACCAACTTTTACCGCACCTTCGGCGGGGCACTGACCTTCGTGGTGATCCTTTGCGACGTGCTGAAGGCGGTGTTTTCCGTGCTGCTGGGCGTGTGGCTGCTGTCCTTCATCGACCCGGTGTTCGGACGGTACTGGGCGGGCCTCTTCTGCCTTCTGGGCCACATGTTTCCTTGTATGTTTCACTTCAAGGGGGGGAAAGGCATTCTCTCCGGCGGTACCATCGCCCTGATGCTGGATTGGCGGGTAGCCCTGGTGGTGTGGGGCGGCTTCCTGGTGCTGTCCATCCTCACCAGGTATGTGTCCCTGGGCTCCTGCTGGGCTGGGGCCAGTTTCCCCTTCGCCACCTGGTTCATCTATCAATCCCGCATCCTCACCATTCTGGCCATCGTCATTGGCGGATTGATCCTCTGGCAGCACCGGGGAAACATTGTCCGCCTCATCCACGGCAACGAAAACAAGTTCAGCTTTCACAAGAAAAAGGAGTAGCGGAGTCGGATAAGGAGGTGCGCTATGAAGATCGCCGTATTGGGCAGCGGCGCCTGGGGGACCGCCCTGGCCATCCTGCTCTTTGGCAACGGACATGAGGTGACGCTGTGGAGCCACCGGGAGGAGCGGGCCCGGGAGATCGAATCCACCGGTCGGAATCCCGCCCTGAAGGGGGTGCCCATTCCCCCCGCCATGGCGCAGACCAGCTGCATCGACTGCGTGAAGGGCTGCCCCCTGGTGCTCTTCGCCACCCCCTCCTTCGCCATCCGGGAGACCGCCCGCATGGCCGCCCCCTATCTGGAGGAGGGCGCTCTGCTGGTCAGCGCCACCAAGGGCATCGAGGCGGAGAGTGGCCTGCGCATGACGGAGATTCTCCGCCAGGAGGTGGGGAAAAACTGTAAAGCAATTGCACTTTCCGGCCCTTCCCATGCAGAGGAGGTGAGCCGCCGTATCCCCACAGGGGTAGTGGCCGCCGCTGAGGAGCTGGAAACAGCGGAGCAGGTCCAGGACGTGTTTATGAGCAACCGCTTCCGGGTATACACCAACCCGGACATCGTAGGTGTGGAGCTGGGCGGCGCACTGAAAAACGTCATCGCCCTGTGCTGCGGCATCAGCGACGGAATGGGCCTGGGGGACAACACCAAGGCCCTGATGATGACCCGTGGCATGACGGAGATGGCCCGTTTGGGGGTGGCCCTGGGGGGCCGCACCGACACCTTTGCCGGGCTCAGCGGCATTGGAGATTTGATCGTCACCTGTACCTCCATGCACTCCCGAAATCGACGGGCGGGGATCCTCATTGGTCAGGGTCTCACCGCTCAGGCGGCTATGCGCCAGGTGGGGGCCACAGTGGAGGGGTACTTCGCCGCCAAAAGCGCCTACCTCTTGGCGGAGAAGGTGGGGGTGGAAATGCCCATCTGCCGTTGCGCCTATGAGGTGCTCTACCAGGACCGCCCGGTGCGGGACGTGGTGGAGGAGCTGATGCAGCGGCAGCGCCGGGGCGAGGTCGACGAGAGCTGGATTGGCGGATAATCCTGCAGCTTTTGGGCCACTCTATTCATACAGAGGAAAAATGAGCGCTCTGAAACAAACATTCAGGGCGCTTGTTTTCTTAAAGGAGGAATCGGTATGCGGCAGCTCTATTGGAACGGAACCATTCACACCATGGGTCCGGCAGGGACGGTAGAGGCGGTGCTGGCGGAGGATGGGGTCATCCGCTGCGCCGGGGCCTTGTGGGAGGTGGAGCATCTCACCGGTCTGGAGCGGATCGACCTTCAGGGCCGGACCATGCTTCCGGCCTTTCTGGACTCCCACAGCCACTTTACCGCCGCCGCAAACAGCTTTCTTCAGGCGGATCTCACGGAGTGCGTCAATTTCCAGGAGATAGAGGAGACCCTCCAGGCTTTCCTCCGGGACCGGCAGATTCCACCGGGGGAGTGGGTCACCGCCCAGGGCTACGACCAGAACGCTTTAGAGGAAAGATCTCACCCCACCCTGGCACTTTTGGACCGGGCGGCTCCGGAAAATCCCCTTTTGGTCCAGCACAAGTCGGGACACATGGGGGTGGTAAACACCCAAGGCCTCAAGCTGCTGGGGATCACCCCTCAGACCCAGCCATCCAGCGGTGGCGCAATTGGTGTAAAGGATGGATGCCTCACAGGATATTTGGAGGAGAACGCCTTCGTATTCTATCAGAAGAAGGTGCCTATGGCCGATCTCTCCACCATGCTGGAGGCATACAGGCAGGCCCAACAGCTCTATCTCTCCCATGGAATCACTACCGTCCAGGAGGGGCTGCTGGCTTCTCAGATGGTACCGTTGTACAAGGCGCTTCTGTCCTCAGGGCTGCTCCAGGTGGACCTGGTGGGCTACGCCGAGGAGGCGTCGGCGAGGGAGGTGGAGGCGGCCTTCCCAAGCTGCATCCGCCGGTATCAGGATCATTTCAAGCTGGGAGGCTATAAGATTTTTCTGGACGGCTCACCTCAGGGCCGTACCGCCTGGATGCGCCGTCCCTATGAGGGGGATGCGGACTACCGAGGGTATCCCACCTTGACGGACGAGCAGGTCACCGCCGCTCTCCGCCATGCGGCGGAGAACGGGATGCAGCTGCTGGCCCACTGCAATGGCGACGCCGCAGCGGAACAGCTGCTGCGGTGCGCCGCCACCCTTCGAAAAGAGGGGACGGACCTGCGGCCTCTGCGGCCGGTGCTGGTCCACGGGCAGCTGCTGGGCATAGATCAACTGGATATTGTAAAGGAATTTGGCTTTGCAGTTTCTTTCTTCCCGGCTCACGTGTACCACTGGGGAGACGTGCATCTCCGGAACTTCGGATGGGAGCGGGGGAGCCGCATCAGTCCGGCGGCGTCGGCGCTGGCGAAAGGGATTCCCTTCACCTTCCATCAGGATACCCCGGTGCTGCCGCCGGACATGCTGGAAACGGTGTGGTGTGCGGTGGTGCGGCGGACGGCGGCTGGGGCGGCGCTGGCGGAGGGGATCGCTCCCACCGATGCCCTGGCGGCGGTGACCCGGACGGCGGCGTGGCAGTATTTTGAGGAGAGGGAGAAGGGGACCATCGCCCCGGGGAAGAAGGCGGATTTTGTGATTCTGAACCGAGATCCCCTGGCGGTCCCTCCGGAGGCCCTCCGGGAGATTCAGGTGGTGGAGACGATCAAAGAGGGGAGGAGCCTCTTTACCCTCTGAGTTCGTTTTCCCTCTGACAGGGGGCTTGGTTTTCTTGTCGGTACCCGGCGGTGTTTCGTTTGGTGTTCTGCCTCCGGCGGGTGACTTTTCTCGCGGAAGAAAAGTCACCAAAAGTCCGCTTAGAACCAAG
>CALXDC010000047.1 GCA_944386975.1 uncultured Oscillospiraceae bacterium
CCTCTACTATTCTACCAAAGGAGGATACTTTTTTTGTGCATAGCTAAAGCTTTTTGGAACCACCGGCACAGCCGGTGCTTTTCGCTTACAAAAAAATATCTCTGCAGAAGGACCTCTTCTGCAGAGATATTGGAACCCCTCAGGCTTCGGGGGTCTCCTCCCCGGAGACATCCCCACCGGCGTCCTCTCCGTCGGAGGCAGCCTCCGTCGAGGCCGCCTTTTCATAACCGATGATGCTATAGCCGTCCAGGATGGGCTTCTCCTCCTCCGTGGCCTCGTGCTCAATGGTCACACGATCCCCCACATTGAGAATCACCGCCAGCTCGTTGGTGGAGGCAGACAGGGAGTAAAAGACCTCTTCCCCTTCCAGGCGAATAAAATAATAGGTGTTGCCATCGAGCACCGCCGAGCGAATCTCGGCAATCACCCCACTGGCCTCCGTCTGGGGCAGCTCCTCATCCTGGGTGATACCCTTGTCGGAAAGGAGACGGATATACTCCTGGTTGCACTGGGACACGGTGGTACCCGTGGCTACCACCTGGTACTGGGCCACATTCACCATGGCGTAGCTCTTCACCAACTGTGTGGCATCCATCAGGGGAATGAAGTAGGTGGGCTCCCCGGCGATGTTCAGCAGCAGCGGGAAGGTCGCCGTATACTTCAGATCCTGCACCACGCCCTGGGCAGAACCCATGGCCGCGTACTCCGTGGCGCCGGGAGCCTCATAGAATTTGGTCTCCTTGGTACGCTGGTTGCTGAGAAGGAATCCCAGATTGGACTGGTCCGCATTGGCGGAGGTAACGCCGGTGTACACATACACATCGTCGTTGAGGGCGATGTAGTTGTACCCGTCGGTGGTGAGGGTCACCCCGCGCTGACCCAGGATGGAGTTGAAGAAACCGTTGATATAGGTACCGTGGTAGTCGTACTGCTCCATGATGAGGTCCGGGGTGTACACGTTGTCCACCCAGCTCGGCACATCGGCGATGTCATAGTAGGTGCTCTCACCTGTGACGGCGTTGCACAACACCGCCCCCCGGATGTCCGTTCCGCCGAAGAGGCCGATGGTCTTCACCAGCCGGGGAGCAATCCACCAGGGTTGGCCCTGTTCGTCAATCTCAAAGCGCGGGGTGGAGAACATGTAGGTGGGATACTGGAACCGGAGATGCCGGATGATGTTCCGGTTCAGCGGCTCGGAGAAGGAGTATTTGATGCCCTCCTGCAGCCGCACCACACTGGCCTCCTGGGTCACCATGTCCACCAGCACGTAGGCAGGCAGGCCCTCTCCCCGGTTGGTGAACCACTTGATGAGATCCGCGTAGGCGATGGGCGACACCCGCACCGGGCGTCCCTGGTAGTTGATCTGGGTGGACTCCCCCTCCGGGTACTCAAACTGGCTGACCATATCGCTGAGGGTGCCCATCTGTCGGTCCCCCAGATATTCAGCGCTGGAGCGGTCCAACGTGGGAATCTTATCAAAGGAGATCTGCGTGATGTCCTCGGTGAAGTTCCCATCCTCCACCTGGAGGAGATCCCGATAGGAGCCGGCCCGGAAAATCGGCATGGAGAGAATCTCTCCCACCAGGGCCACGGCAATGAAGGCCACAAACAAAAGCCCCACCGGCAAGCACTGCTGCTTGATGAAGCGGAGGTACTCCTTCACCCGCTCCGCCGGGGCCATCACCACCTCTGTATCCATACGGAAACCGGAGGTGAGGAAGGCGCACACTACATAGACCACACACAAAAAGCCAACAAAGCTATAGAAGTCTCCGGACTGGAAGTTCAGCGCCGGCAGCGTCACGTAGAAATAGATCCCCCCCAGCACCAGCGTCACCAGTACATTCAGAAGAATCTTTCCCGGCTTGCTGCGGGGTACACGGAATTTTCGTTTCATCTTACTCAAAGTAATACTCTCCTTATGGTTCCTCTCCTGAAATCCTGCCACACAAGTATCGTCAGTATACCGTATTCTGAAGAAAATTTCAACCTCTCCCCTGCCGCCGCCTTGTGGTGGAGGAGAAAATGTGCTATGATCCTGAAAAAATCCTCCTTGCTCCCCCACTACGGTGACCTCGTCACGGAACCTGCGGCGGGCTTCGGGGTATACTGACAACAAAAAGACAGAAAGAGGGGATCTCCTATGGCAAAGGTCATCATCATCGGCGCCGGTCCCGCCGGCGTGTCTGCCGCCCTCTACACCGTTCGGGCGGGCATCGAGACGCTGGTACTCTCCAACGGCGGCGGCGCCTTGAAAAAGGCGGAGCGAATTGAAAACTACTACGGCTTTCCCCAGCCTGTCTCCGGCGAGGAGCTGATGACCCGGGGCATCGAGGGGGCCCGCCGCCTGGGCGTCTCCTTCCAGGAGGAGGAGGTCGTGGGCATCGGCTTTGAGGACAGTCTGGTGGTCTCCACCACTGCGGGCCGCCACGCCGCCGACGCAGTGCTGTTGGCCACCGGAACCTCCCGGCTGGCTCCGCCCATCCCCGGGCTCAAGGATTTCGAGGGCCGGGGCGTCAGCTACTGCGCCGTCTGCGACGCCTTTTTCTATCGGGGGCGGGACGTGGCTGTGCTGGGCAGCGGAGAGTACGCCCTCCACGAGGCCCGGGAGCTGGAGGCGGTGGCCCGGTCCGTCACCATCCTCACCAACGGCCAGACCCCTTCGGCGGCCTTCCCGGAGCACTTTCGGATGGTCACCGGGGAGATTGCAGCCGTGGAGGGCGGCGGGATGCTGGGGGGCGTGCGGCTGAAGGACGGAACGCTCGTCCAGGCCGACGGCCTCTTCGTGGCCTTGGGCGTGGCAGGCAGCGTGGCCCTGGCCAAGAAAATCGGTGCTCTCACCGAAGGCACCGCCATCTCTGTAGACGAGAACATGGCCACCAACGTCCCCGGCCTCTATGCCGCCGGGGACTGCACCGGCGGGCTCCTTCAGATCTCCAAGGCGGTCTACGAGGGTGCCAAAGCCGGTATCGCCATGGTGAAGGCCCTGCGGAAATAAGGCTCTGCCACATACAGAAAAGGGTCCCGGCACTGAGTGTCGGGACCCTTTCAGATTGATGGCAGTCTATGCTTCTGTATGGGGCGCCGTGATGGGGAATTCCAGCAATCCCAGAGCCCCTGCTCCCAAAGTGTACTTGGGGAAAACCACCACCGGATTCCCCGCCTCATTCAGGTAGAAGCCGATCTGGTAGTAGGAGCCCTCCCGGTTCTCCACCACATCCCGAATATCCAGGCAGTCGGTGAACAGCATCCCCTTGTCCTCCTCCGGGAATTGGTCCAGTTGGTCCTCCACCTGCTCCGTCACAATCGCCGCCCAGTCGGGACCCAGAACGTCCTCCAGCGTGATCTCCTCCCCGGTTCGCAGGTCGATATTGTAATAATAGTTCTCCTGGTATCCGGTGGCCAGAGTTTCACACTTGTAGATCACGAAGGATAACACATGCTCGGCGCTATACTTTACCTCGTAGTCCACGTCGATCAGCATCTGGTGGAATTCCTCCGGGTCTCCTCCGGTCTCCACGTAGGCCTTGTAATACTCCTCCGCCCGGTCCATGGACTCGGAAACGCTCCGCTCCATGGTCTCGGTGATGGTGGCGTTGATTTCCTCCGCCCAGGCGGCGTTCCCTTCCAGGTCGCTTACATCCACGTTGGGGATCTTCACGTCGGCGATAAAGGTATTCGTCTCCTCCCGGTACTCCCGAAAGGTGACGATCCGGCCCAGATCCCCCAGCACGGGAATGTCGTACACCGCGTAAGCGAAGGCGGCATTCACGTTGAGCATCAGCACAAAGGCCGCGCAGGCGGCCAAAGGCGCCAGGAACCCTGTCCGCATCCGACGGCGGCTCCTTCTCCTCCCTTTCTGGATGGCGGCGTCCACCGCGCTGTCCAGCTCCTCCGGAACAGGGATGCTCTCGTACGCTTCTCTCCACCGGTCGTTCATGACAGCTCACATCCTTCCTCGGTCTCCAGGTCCATCCGCAGCAGGGACAGTGCCCGGTACAACCGGTTTTTTACAGTGCTCAGGGGGATGCCCAACACCTGGGCAATCTCCGAGAGCTTCATATCTTCAAAAAATCGAAGGAGCACCACGCTCTTCAGCTCCGGACTCAGCCGCTCCAGGGCCTCGTTGAGCGTCACGGCGTCCAGTATCGCCGCCTCCGGTCCACCGCCGCTCTCCTCCGGCACCGCGTTGGTGCAGAGAACCCGCTGCCTGCGGCGCAGTGCGTCGATGCTGGCGTTGACGAGGATCCGGTAAAACCAGGTCCGCATGGTCTCCTCCCGGCGCAGGGTGTGGCGCTTCTCGTAGGCCTTCAGCACCGCCTCCTGCACCACATCCAGGGCGTCGTCGCTGTTTTTCACATAACTGAAGGCGAGGCGGTAGAACCGGGCCTGATTCTCTTTGACAAATGAAACAAATTCCTGGTCGCTGGTCAAGACCCGGCGCACCCCTTCCCTATTCCTTGATGGCTTCGCCGATGATCTCCGCCGCCTTGTCGCTGTCCGCCGCCACGCAGAGGATCACATACTGCCCCTCCTGGGCCAGATAGGCGTTCTCCAGTTTAAAGGACTCCTCCGGCAGATAACTGGCGTACAGGGCCTTCCGATCCTCCAGATGGCTCTGGAGGGTGGCAAGGCAGGTCTCCGCCGCCGCCTCATCCGCCGACTTCACAATCAGCAGCTCCTCGGAGGTGGCGCCGGTGCCCACATAGGCCACCGTCTCCTCCCCGTTCAGCTCCGTCCCCACCAGAAGGTCCGCCGCAGCCTCGTCCAGCTCATACAACGTCTCGCCGAACACCTCGCCGTCCATCAGATCCCGGGCCAGCTGCCGGCTGTCCAGCTCCAGCGCCTGCTCTCCTGCGCATCCGGCCAGCAGGGCCGCCAGCGCCAGCGCCATCAAAGGAATCCATCGTCTCATTATTCCGCACTCTCCACTATTACAGTATGGGTTTTCAGGTAATCCCGCCACTTGGCGCAGTAGTCCGGCGTCAGGTGGACCCCATCAAAGGAGGCTCCTTCCGGCAGGCACCCGTCCTCACCGGCCACTGCTTCCGCCACATTCACATAGTAGACCTCTTTCTCCTCCGCCAGTTCACGGAGAAGGCCGTTGAACTCATCAATCCGGGGATTGTTGTAGATATCGTCCCCTGCGGACTTCTCCGCACTCACCGGCAGGATGGATTGAATATAGATCACTGCGTCGGGGTTGATCTCCCGGATACCGTCGATGATCCGACCGTAGTATTCCTGGTACACCGAACCGTAGACCCAGCCCAGCTCATTCATGCCCAGCATGATGTAGACCTTGGAGAAATCCGTGGTCTTCAGCGCCTCCATGATGGTAGTCTTTTCCCCGTTTACCTCGGCATAGGGCTTGGTGAAAATGGTGTCCACCATCAGGCCGATGGCGGTGTAATACTGAGCGTTGGAGAGCCCGGAGTAGAGCTTGAAGCCCTCGGTGCGGGAGTTGCCGATGAAGACGGCGTCATCAAAATACGAGTCGTCCACTTCTCCATTTTCCGGCACGCTCTGGCTGAAATCATAGGATGCCGGATCCAGGGATTCCGGTTCCTCCGCCGCATCCGCCAGATCCGGCTCCTTGATGCCGTCCATGGCGTCATCCTCCCGAACCTCGCTGCCGGACTGAAGCTGTGTCTCTTCTCCCTTCTGGGAGCCCTGTTCGTCAATGGCCTGAGCCTCCGCGGAGCAGCCGCTGGCTGCCGCCGCCATCCCCGCCGCCAATAACAGGGCCATCAGCCGGCAGCCGACGGCTCTGCTGAAAAGGATCGTCTTTCTTGTGTCGTTGCGCATGGTCTGTCCTCCAAATTCGTATTCTGCGCGCATTGTACTTATTAGACGGCGGCGGAGGGAGGAAAGTTTTCTCTCCGCCGCAAAATTTTTCTTTTTTCGTGCCGCCCCTTCAAAGAGGTTCGACAACGTTATATTATATGGGATCCACCGGTTGCCGTCAAGGGAGTTCCCTTGTCAGAACTCACGATTTTTTCAGCCTTTCCCAGCCTCTTCCCGTAATATTGTAGCGGGCTTCCCATGGATTTGCAAGCAACAAAGCTATGACGAAATGGTGACAATCTTTTCCTGCCTCGACACAATTCGCCCTGTACAAATTTGCCGCATCATGCTATGATTTAATCAAGGTATTTGACTTCCGCATGTTGGAATGGAGGAGTGATGGGTATGACATTCGATCAGGCGATTTTGCAGCGCATTTCCAACCGGAAATATCTGGATATTCCCCTGTCCCCCCAGGACGTAACCATTTTGGAGAAGGCTGTTGCTCAGGTCAACCGGGACAGCGGCCTCCATACCCGGCTGGTCCGCGAGGCGCCGGAGGCCTTCCGCTCCCTGCGAAAGAGCTACGGTATGTTGTCCGGCGTCCGCAATTACATTGAGATGGCGGGTCCCGCCGGGGACCCGGACCTGATGGAGAAGTGCGGATACTACGGCCAGCAGCTGGTGCTTCTGGCCACCACGCTGGGTCTCGGCACCTGCTGGCTGGGCGGCACCTACGACAAGGAGCTGTGCCAGCAGAAAATCCTCAGCACCGACGCTCTCTGCTGTGTCATTGCCATCGGGCCGGTGGCGGACAGCCGCAGCGTAAAGGAGAAGCTGGTCCGGGGCACCATCCAGCACAAGAGCAAGGCCCTCTCCGAGCTGGCCCGGGGCATGGGCGACGGACCTGACTGGTTTATGGCAGGCGTGGCGGCGGTGCAGCGTGCCCCCTCCGCCATGAACCGCCAGCCCATCCGCTTCACCTATGAAAAAGGGGCGGTGACCGCGGAGATTGTGGAGGAGGGCAGCTTCTCTCACATTGATCTGGGCATCGCCAAGTACCATTTTGAAATCGGGGCCCACGGCGGCGTGTGGACCTGGGGCTCCCCGGGAACCTTTGAGAAGGCGGCGGAGGAGAAATCCTGCGGCGCGGTGATCTGGAAGAAAACGGAGTCGGGCCACGCCTATCTGCTGGCCCAGCACGGGGCCAGCCACTGGAGCTTCCCCAAGGGCCATGTGGAGGGCCGGGAGACGGAGATTGAGACCGCCCTGCGGGAGATTCGGGAGGAGACGGGCCTGGACGTGACCATTGACGAGAGCTTCCGCCAGGTGGTGACCTACTACCCCAAGCCCGGGGTCATCAAGGACGTGATTTTCTTCATCGCCCAGCCCACCGGCGGCACGGAGCAGGCCCAGGAGGAGGAGATCCGGCAGCTGGGCTGGTTCACCTTCGAGGAGGCCTACCCCCTGGTCACCTTCGCCACCGATGTGGAGGTCCTCCAGGCGGCGGAGGCCTACATCCAGGAGAAACTATCCTAACTGAAAAGAAAGAAAAGAGGCGGACGCGCTGCGTCCGCCTCTTTTTGTTCGGTAAGGTCACGGCTCCAACCGGTTCGCCTTTTTCTTCTTTCTGACCCGCCAGATCACCACCGCAAGGATGACGAGCAGCAGGGGCACAAGGACCGGCAGGAACAGGATCACACCCATCCACAGATAGGGGCTCCGCAGGGAACTGAAGATCTCCTGGAATCTGCTCTCGTCGATGGTGATGATGAGGTTCCCCTCCGGCAGGGTGTCGGAGACGTATTGGTAGGTCCGGGTCCCCACCTCCTCAAACGCCACGCTGCTGTCCCTGATCACCGGCATCCCCTCATCGAGATACAGGTTGATGGTCAGGTTCTGGAAGTCCTTCCAGAGAGCGGCAGGGGCCAGGTAGTATTCGATGCGGCCGTACTTCACGTCATAGTCGTAATCCGGGTAGCCCCCCAGGCGGTAGGTGTAGGAGACGGCGATCTCCCGGGTCTCCCCGGGGGCGAAGTCCAGGGTGAAGGATACGGCGTCCACCGTCTGCTCCACCTCCTCCGCCTCGGCCTCGGACAGCACGGCATACCGCCACTCCTCCGTCCGGATCTCCGTGTCATACCGCAGAGCGTATTCCTCCACCGTGAAGGCCAGGGCCGCGCCGTCCGCCGTCACCGCCGTGCCGCCCTCCTCCACGTTGGGGGAGAGGAACATGACCGGTGTGGAGACGGCGGCGTCCGTGGTGTTCTCCATTGTGTAGGCGGCGGTGATGTCCGCCGTGGACCCGTGGACCTCGATGTCCAGCACCTCCGACGTCACCGCGATGGCGTCGTTTTTTTGAAAAGTAATGGAGGACCCCACATCCGGGTCGTCGGGGGCCGCCATGTTGGCAAAGACCGTCTGGGACCCCAAAAGCACCCCGCAGAGGACCAAAAGCAAGAGAATTTTCATCTGTTTCATCCAAGTTTCCTCCTTTTTGACAGATCCCTTCCTTCCCTATCTTCCTGTAGGATCATTTTACCACAGGACGGACCCGGCCGCAATCCGCCTCACGAAGCGGCGTCATAGACGATATACACCGCGTAGCCCACGGTACCGCCGCTGCCGTTTCCCCCGTCCCAGCGGGCCTGGATCTCATAGATCCACCCGCCCTCCTTCAAGGAAATGACGTTGCTCTCCGCCGGCAGCTCCTCCCCGGCGGCGGTGGGCTCTCCCCAGCAGCTGTCCGGCCAGCACCGGATGCTCTCCAAGGCAGTGGGGAGCTCTTCAAATTGCAGCACCGCAGTCCCTTCTCTGGTGCGGAAGGGCGGCAGCAGCTCTTGACAGTCCAGGGGGTGGGCGCTGTCGGCGATCATGGCCTCCATCCCCTCCTCCGACTCCCAGGTCCAGGAGAACCCGCCCCGCATGGCCTGAACCGATGCGCCGCCGCTCTCCACCGCACACGTCGGCGGTTCCTTCCGGGTAACAGCCGGTCCCTCCAGCAGGAGATTTGCGTAGGCGTTCAGGGCCTCGCAGGGCTCGTACTCCGCCCGGTAGCCCACCCCGTCAAGGACCAGAAAGGGGGTGTACGCCATGATCCGGGTCTCTGTCCCGTCCGCCATAGTGAGGGTGAAGGTGACCGCCTGCCCGGCGTACTGTCCGTAGGAGTCATCCTTCTCATAGACCACCGCCTCCCGGAGGAGGGCCGCCAGTTCCTCCAGGTCCTCCACCTCCACCGTCTCCCCCGGCGGCAGCAGCTCCACGGAGGCGGACGCGATGTCCTCCCCCTTCAGATCCTGAAAGGGCCGCACCGGGTCCGGCTCCTTCAGCAGAACGACCGCCAGTCCCACCGCCGCGGCGGCGCACACCGCCAGTAAGATTGCCGCTCTTTTTTTCATCCCATACGCCTCCTTCTGTTTTCTTCTATCCTATAAGACGAAAAATTGCCCCTGATATGCCCTCTGCCTCCGAATTTTTGTCCGCTCCCGTCCGTATAGCCAACCTCTTGCCGCCTGGGGAGAAATCCGCTACAATAGTCCTATCCTCAAATGAAAGAGCGGATTTTATGCTGTCCCATGACTTTCTTCTCGTCGAAACGGTCCCGGAGAGAATCCGATATTCCGACTATGACCGGTCCGCCATGGCGCGGATTTCGGACGATTTCGCCCGTAAGCATTGGCCGGAGGTGTTCGGCGCGGTGGACGTGTATGTCGATTTTTACAGAAACCGCGCCCACGGGCTGGCGTACCACGGGACTTCCATCCTCTCCCCCGCTATGGCCCAGGCGCTTTTGGTCCAGCTGGAGCTGGTGAAGGACCATAGCGAGGAGTGCAACAAGCTGAAACACCTGCTGACAGAAGCGATACAGGAAAATAAGGTTGTCCTCCATTTCGGTATTTAGCTGAAACGAGCTCCGCCCCCCTTTTCTTGACTTTCCCGGCAAAAATCGGTATAATATGGTGCTCTGGGGATCAAAACGGTCCCCCAGGAAAGGGAATGTCTATGGAGAACTACTTTGACCTCCGCCTGCCCCAGGACGAGATTCGCGCCATCAGCAGCATCGGTCTCGCCCACCTGGGGGACGCGGTGTATGAGCTGCTGGTCCGATCCTACCTGTGCAGCCACGGGAAGGCCACCGGCAAGGGCCTCCACCGGGCCACGGTGGAGCTGGTGCGGGCGGAAAGCCAGTCCGCAAGGGCGGAGCGCATCCTTCCCCTCCTCACTGAGGAGGAGGCGGCAGTGTTCCGCCGGGGCCGCAATGCCCACGTCAATTCCATCCCCCACAGCGCCAGCCGGGGGGAGTACCTCCGGGCCACCGCCCTGGAGAGCCTGCTGGGCTACCTCTACCTCAAGGGGGAGACCCAGCGGATCAACGAACTATTCTGCCGCATGATGGAGGAATGACCGATGCCTTTGGACGCCGTATGCCTGCGGGGCGTGGTGCAGGAACTGAAGCCCCAGCTGGAGAACCTCCGTCTGGAGAAGATCCAGCAGCCCGCCCGGGATCTGGTGCTGCTCACCTTCCGGGGCAACCGAAAGCTGCTCCTCTGCGCCGGAGCCAGCCAGGCCCGCATCCACCTGACGGACTTACAACGGGAGAACCCCGCCGCGCCCCCCATGTTCTGCATGCTGCTGCGCAAGCACCTGTCCGGCGGGTCCCTGGTGTCCATGGAGCAGCCGGGACTGGAGCGGGCGGTGATCCTCACCTTCCGGGTACTGGATGAGCTGGGGGTCTCCGGTCAGCGGCAGCTGGTGCTGGAGTGCATGGGCCGCCGGTCCAACCTGGTTTTGCTGGACGGGGAGGGCCGGATTTTAGACTGCCTGCGCCGGGTGGACTTCGAGATGAGTCCCCAGCGCCAGGTGCTGCCGGGCCTCTTCTACCGCCTCCCCCCCGCCGTGGAGAAGGCGGACCCCCTGGCCGTGGAGCCGGAGGAGCTGGAGGCGATCATCGCCGGTAGCAATCCGGAAAAGACCGGAGACGCTTTGCTGCTGGACGCCTTCTTCGGCCTCTCCCCTCTCGTCTGCCGGGAGATCGCCTCCCGGGCCTGGGGGGACAGCGACGCCCGGCTCCTCACCGCCGGGCCCGACGCCTCCAAGCGGCTCCAGGACGCTTTCCTCTCCTGGCAGAGTGATGTGAAGGAAAACCGTTTCACCCCCACGATTCTCCTCCGAGACGGGGCTATGGCTGACTTTACCTACCTTCCCATCTCCCAGTACGGCGCCACGGTGGCCCAGCAGACCGCGGATACCTTCTCCGCCCTGCTGGACACCTATTTTGAGACCCGGGAGCAGCAGGAGCGAGTCCGCCAGCGGGGCCAGGACCTGCTGCGCTGCGCTACCACCGCCCGGGACCGGGTGGCCCGGAAGCTGGCTATGCAGGAGAAGGAGCTGGCAGAGACGGAGCGGCGGGAGGAACTGCGGCTCCGAGGAGAGCTGATCACCGCCAACCTCTACCGGATGGAGCGGGGCCAGCGGGTGCTGCAGGCGGAGAATTACTATGAGGAGGGCTGTCCCACAGTGGAGGTCCCCCTGGACCCCCTGCTGACCCCCCAGCAGAACGCCGCCAAGTATTTCAAGCGGTACAACAAAGCCAAAACTGCTGAGACCATCCTCACCCAGCAGATCGCCAAGGGCCGGGAGGAGCTGGCCTATCTCAGCAGCATTCTGGATGAGCTGAGCCGGGCGGAGCTGGAGCAGGATTTCCGGGACGCCCGGATGGAACTCCAGGCCGCCGGGTATCTCAAGGGGACCGGTGGAAAGAAGGAGCAGCGTCCGAAGCCCGCCAAGCCCAGGGAGTTTCGTTCCTCGGCAGGGCTGCGGATTCTGGTGGGCCGCAGTAACAGTCAGAACGACCGCCTCACCCGAGAGGCGGACAAGCGGGATATCTGGCTGCACACCCAGAAGATTCACGGGTCCCATGTGATCCTCTGCACCGAGGGTGCGCCTGCAGACCAGCAGAGTTTGACGGAGGCCGCCATGCTGGCGGCCTGGTTCTCCCAAGGCCGGGGCGGCAGTCAGATCGCCGTGGACTACACGGCGGTGAAGAATGTGAAGAAGCCCGCCGGGGCAAGGCCGGGGATGGTGGTGTATGACCCCTATCAAACCGCCTACGTCACCCCAGACGAGGCCCTTGTAAAAGCGCTTGCTGTGAAATAAACCATGCGTGGAGGAGCCGCGCAGCCGGACTCCCTTCCCGCCGTCTTTTGGCGATATGACAAAGAAGCAGATCCCCGCACCTTGAGCTGTGCGGAGACCTGCTTCTTTTTATGTTCTGTCACAACGCGGCCACAGGGGGACAAATCTGCTCTCAATCTTTGTCCCCTTTGCCTTTCGTCCCATCCTCATAAAGAATTTCAATGATGCGGGAATAAATGTCCTCCGCCCAGCTTTGGAAGTTGCGCTCGATCCGCCGGGCCATCCGCTCCTGAGTGACCATCAGCTCCATCTTCATGATATTGTCCAGCTCGTCGCTGAGGGAGAGGGAGACGGTAAAGCCCCCCTTTGGCCGCGGAGAGACCTGGCTGGTGACCAGAGAGCTGCGGCGGAGCTTGTGGTTGAAGGCCACCACCGCCTTGTCCACCTGGGTGCGGACGGTGTAGGGCAGACCGGACTCACAGGCCCGGATGTTGTCCCGCCCCTTTCGGGTGATAAGGTATTTGTCGTCCTTCAGGGTGAGATGCTCCGTCCGAACCAGATCCGCCAGGCAGTCGGAAAAGGCGAAGTAATCCACCCCCTGGTCGCACATGGACAATTCCTGCAGCACCTCGAAAGGCGCCGCCTCCACCAAGCGGTCGGCAATGTAGAGGATCAGCAGCTTGATCTCCAGCTTATCGCTGATAAAACCGGCGAATTCACTCATGGACGGGCCTCCGATCGTTCAGTTTTGTATATTATAGCATATTATACCCCCTTTGGTACCGTTTGTATAGCCCCATTTTCACCTCCCCGCCTCCGGCGCATACACTGTGGTGAAAGGAGTTCCTTTCAAGCTACTTACAGGAGGTTTTTACCCATGCCCGAAAAGGTTATTCCCGGCCCCATGAGCAGCAAGTGCTGCAGTGAAGAGCGTGAGGCCGTTTGCATCCATACCAAGAAGATCTACGACTCCTGCCGGGAACAGCACCGTCAAATTTCAAGGAGAGCCCCGATCACCGGGGCTCTCCTTCCCTATTGATCCAGCCTGGGAACAATATCCCAGCTGCGCTCCGACCGCCCGTACCAGGGCGCGTCGTCCAGTGTGCTCTCCGGATATCCCGCCGCGAAGTACAGGGCGTTCTTCTGGGCGTTGTTCAGGCCCGGGATGGCGTCGATGTAGTCCAGCACCTTGCGCTTCAGCGACCCATGGATCGACGTCCCGGCCAGAGTCTTGTCGGCGGTGAGGCCGGAGGTCTCCTCCCGGAAGGTGATGTACTGCTCCAGCGTGATGCCCCGCTTTACCGCCTCCATCATACTCTCATATTCGGAATCCTTCATCATCCCCCGGAGGACCTCCAGCTGCTCCTGCTGGGAAAGTCCGTAGTCCACCACGGCGCGGTACCGCTGCAGGCTGCTCACGGACTGCTCCCCCTCCCGGGGCCGCAGATTCCCCAGAGCGCCCACAAGTCCCGCCGCCGTCTCCGGAGAGAATCCGTACTCCTCCACATACGCCATATACTTTTCCGCGTCACTGGTGGAGGCAAAGGGATAGGTCTCCATGATCTCCTCCCAGCTGATTCCCGCCTCCATGAGTGTCCGGAGGTCCCCCGGCTTCCGGCTCCCGCTGCCGGCGATCAGGCTCTCGTAGAGCTGCAGCTTCTCCTCATCTGAGAGCGCCGCTTCCGAAAGGGCCTGCAGCTTTTCCTCTGTGGTAGTGCCGCCGCGGACGGCCTGGATGGCGTCGTAGACCTCCCGCCGGTCCGCTCCGCCCTCCCCCATCTCTTTGAGGACCTGGGTCTGCTTTGCGGACAGGCCGGTATCGCCCGAGGCATAAAAATCCCTGGACTCCGACAGACCGCTGTTGCCGAACAGCAGCGCCTGCACGATGTTGAATGGGTCTCGCTCCACCGGATACTGGAGGCGCTGATCCTCGCCATACCCGTACATTCTCCCCCGGTCCAGAATGGTCTGCACCCCCTGGGCCGTCTTCTGGAGCTGACGCCCGCCCGGCAGCATGGAAGCGCCGAGGGTCAGCAGAGCCCCGCCCATCTCTCCGGACAGGATCCCGGCGTTGTCCGCCGCTTGTCCCACGCCCTGCACCGCCTCCGCGATATTCGTCAGCGGCATGGTCTGGTCACCGAGGCCCAGCAAGCCAGACAAATTACGAACAAACGGGATATCGTTGGAGACATTATATTTCAGGTCGTTGTACGCCCTCTCCCAGTTGAAAGGCTCCTCCTTTTGGCCCTCATCGTCCCCGCCGAACAACGGCTCTCCGGTGAGCCTCTCCCACCCGGCGTCCACCAGGGCCTGCAGCCAGGCGTTGGTGCTCATCCCGCGGCCGGAGGCCACGAAGTTGGAGATCCACCCCAGCACATCAAAGGGTGCCGGTGTGCCGCCATAGGCTGCCTCGGTGATCCGGTTGAGCAGAAAGGCGGACAGAAGTCCTTTGGTCACTGCAGTTGCCACTGCCCGAGCCGCCGCTTTCTTCCCATGTTCCGCCGCAAATTTCTTATGCTGCTGATAAAGATCCTGGGCAATATGATCCCAGCTGTTGACGGCCTCCACCTGGAACATGTGGAGCATCTGGCTGATGAGGTTCTTGCTCTCATAGGCCAGGGGCCTGGAGCCCTTGGCCCGGGAGGCCATGATGGAGGTGGCGAAGCGATTCGCCTCCTCCATGGCGGCGCTGTGCTCCACGCCCTGGCTCCGCAGCTGCTCATACTTGCTCTGTACCGTGAGGGCGGAGATCAGGCTGTCCATGGTGTCCGCCGGCTTGAACAGCGTCGTAACGAACTGGTCCAGCCTGCTGTCCGCCGCCGTCAGATACTCGATGCCCTTCTTGGTGGTGAGGAGGTCGCTCTGGTCAAAGAGCTCCGCCGCCTTGATGTTCCAGAGCTTCCCTCCCGTACTGCGGGCCAGTTCCGCCGCTGCCTTGGCGATGGAGCGCCCGTCCACCTCCGCCGTCAGCTGGGCCAGCTGGGCGCTCTGGTTGAGGGCGGAGGAGAGGTTCCCCGCCACCTGCGCTCTGGCAAAGGCGGACACCAGCTTGTTACCCACGTTGAGGCTGGTGCGCCCTGCGGTATACTCCATGCCCCGGTCCGCCATGGACTGCTTACCCGCCAGGATATTGGCATAGTTGTCGATGTACTTCACGAACTCGCTATACCGGGTCATATTCTCAATATTTCCATATAGCTCGTCGATGTAGCGCTCCAGCTCCGCCCGGGTGTCCTCCGCCGTCAGCGTGGACTCCCGGCTGATCCGCCCGGCATCCTTCAGCGCCTCCATCTGGGAGGCCGTATCCATGTTCCGAAGGCTCTCCGCGTGGTCGATGGCGTGGGAGATCTCCTCCGGCCCGTAGGTCTTCCGCAGATACCGGGAGAGACCTCTCAGTCGGGCGATGTCGTCGGTGTGGTAGAAAATGTCCGCCAGATAGCTCACATAGGACTCGTACCCCGCCGCCGCGTCGTAGTCGGTGCTGCTGCCCTGTCTTGTCTGGAAGAAGGGATTCCACCGCTTCCCCGGCTTGTACTCCGCCGTCAGGCCGGAAATCGATGCCGGCAGCTCCACTGCCCCGGTATTGACGCCCATGGAGCGCAATACGGACTGGAGTTTGTTCTGTATGTCCGCCCCCTGCATGTGCGGGGCATACCCCTTGATGAAACCGATGGTGCTGTAGCCGTGGGCGGTGAGAAAATCGTTGATGGCGTCATAGAAGAGATCATACTGTCTGGAGTAGGCCTCCACGGCGTTGTTGATCTTCACACTGTCCGCCTTCCCGGATTCCAGGATCTCCTGGTTCTCCATCCAGCGGGACAGCCGCTGGGCCAGCTCCTTCTCCTCTCCCCGGAGACCGAACTCCCTGGCAGCGTCGGCTGCGTCCTTCCCTTGGTGGATATTTTCCGCCGCTTTCCGGATGCTCTCCCCCATCTCCATGGAGGCCACGGTCTCTCCCACGAACCGATCCTCCAGCATCTGCTGGACCAGAGACCGCTCCTGCTTGGTCAAGGCACTCTCCTGTCCCCTACTGTCCCGGAAGGTACGCACTTCATCGAACATCCGGTTAATGAAACGCAGCTTTTCCGCCTCGTTCTGCTGAACGGGGTAGATATAGCTCCGGTTGATCTCCTCCCCCTTCTCATATCCGAAGAGGAACCGCATCACCCGTTCCGGAGTCTTTTCATTCATCAGCAGCATGGGGATCTTCCGGTATGTCTGATCCTCTCCGATCAGCTCCTGGGCTAGCTGCT
The DNA here is from genome assembly GCA_944386975.1 of uncultured Oscillospiraceae bacterium. Lineage (GTDB taxonomy): Bacteria > Bacillota > Clostridia > Oscillospirales > Oscillospiraceae > CAJFPI01. The sequence continues at coordinate 16,176 of CALXDC010000047.1, forward strand.
CCGTCTCCCGGCGGATCTCCTGCCCCCGCATTTTGACGCCGGACTGCTTGAAGCTGTCCTCCGCGGCGTAGTAGTCCGCCAGCTCCTCCACAGTGGCCCTCCGCATGGAGGCGGGGATCTCCGAGGCGGTATAGTCCCCCTCCGCAATGCCCCTGGCAAAGGCCTTCTCCGCCCTGGTGGGATCCAGCCGCCGCTCCGCCTGCTGCCGGGCCCGGACCGTCTTCTTCCGGCCCTCCTCCATACCCCGCAGCTGGGCGGCGTTCCGGTATTCCCCCAGATCCCCGGCCACACGGACTCCCAGCGTATCCAGCGCCCCGCTTCCACGGCCGGTCTGCCCGGCGTTGACACTCTGGTCAAAATCGGGTATACTATCCATAGAAAGCTCGGTGTCAGCTACGGTGCTCCGGAGATCTTCCCCGGACCCGTCGGAGGCGGCATCCGGGCTTTTTTTCTGTCCATAGATCAGATTTCCGTCCTGATCTACCGCCTCATGCAGATAATAGCGGTTGGCATTATCCCGCACGACAATGGTGGTCACATAAGCCGTCTCACCCCGATAGGTCACCGGCGCGGCAAACACGAAGGAATCGTATCCTCTTCCTTTCCAGTTCTCCCGATAGGCGATCTGTCTGCCCTCCCGGATCACATCCGGGACCGCCGCGAACAGCTCCACCTTTGTCTCCCCTGTTCCATGTCCCACCAGGCTGTTTTTGACCTTCGACTTTGAGAACAGCACATCCCCAAAGCCGGGACGATTCACCTTATTCCCCAGCGACTGCAGAAACGCCATTACCCGCTCTGTCGCTCGGCCGTCCTTTGGGATCTCTGAGCCCGTCACCCTCGCCACCGGCTCCATCTCTGAGATGCTCTGGATATTGTCCCGCAGCAAGGATACCGCTCCGCGTCCGTCTGCTGTTCCAGGATCGTCGAAAGCCATCCTATCCGCGTTTTCCACGGCAGTCGTCCCCTCATCCAGCCGCGGCGTGATGTCGTAGGGATCCCGCACAGCCTGCGTGGCTGCATTTCCCGCTCCGTCCATGTCGGAGCCGCCGGTCTGCTTCCCGCTGTCGGAGGGGCTTCTGAGACCGTCATAGAGGGCGTTGATCTCCCCCGCCGCGTCCTCCGCCGCCTGCCGCCGGTACTGCCGGTAGCTCTCCGGCGCGGTCATAGCAGTATCCACGGTGCCGCCCACGCCGCCCAGGATCGTACCGATCAGGCCGTCATAGAGCATCTCCGAGGCGTCGAAGTTCTCCCCGTAGGTCCGCCGCAGGTTCTGAAGGGCGCTCTCCCGGCTGTCGCTCTGGTAGATGAGTTTCAGCACCGGGGAGAGGAGGTCCTCCGCCATCTCCTCCAGGCCCTCGCCGGCGGCGGAGGTCCCGGTGCGGAGAATGGCGTTGAGGGCAGTCCGCCCCGCCGCCGTCCCCGCCAGCCGGTCCACTGTCTTTTGAATCAGCTCCTCGGCCATGTCGTCGGCAAAGCCCTTCCCAAAGGCCTTCTGAAAGGGTTTTGCCAGGTTGGAGAGCTGCTCGGTGGCCACGGACAGGGCGGCGGAGGCGGCGCCGTATCCGATCTGTTCCCCCAGGTCCGCCCCCTCCGTCCTGGCTTCCCGGGCGCCGCCGCCGAACACCCGGCCCGCCATGACCGGCATGGTCCCGACGCCGGTGACCCAGCCCAATCCAATGTCCCCCAGCATCTGGGACCCCGCCACACCGGCGTCCACCGCGACCCGCCCCAGGGTCCCGAGGCCCTCCTTGGCCCGCTCCTGGTCAGAAGCGGCGGAGGCGCTCCACTGCTCCTCCGCCGCATACGCCGCCTCTGTGGCCTTCTCCTGCACCTTCTCCCCGGTGACCTTCGTCATGGCGTCCACCTTCCGCTGGGCCTCGTCCACGGCGTTCTGGAAGATCCGCAGGTCGGTTTTGCCCCAGGTCTCCGGGTCCTCCCGCATCATCTCCTGCATGGTCTCCATGTCCCGCTGGGCCCGGCTGAGCTCCTCCTGATACTGCTCCAGCAGCTCCTGGTTCTGGGCGTCCCGGTTCTTCTGTCCGGTCTCATACAGGGTCGTCGCCGCACTGGCGAAATCCGTCCCCATCCCCTTCAGGCCGCTCAGGACCGTCAGGCCCACCCGCTCCAGACCGGAGGGCTGCTCCTCCCGCCGCTGCCGTACCTGTTGGAAGGTGGCGGAAGCGCCGCTCCCGCCCTGAAATCCTCCGCCCCGGCTCTGGTACCCCGCACTCGGGGCGGCAGCCCCGGTCTGCTCCGCCGGTTCCTTCCGTGTCAGCGTCAGCCGCCCTCCCTGGGCAGAGGTATCAGGCGGCTGATAGCCGCCCTCCCGGATTTTCTTCAAAGTACCCATTTTTTACTCCTCATACGTGTAGCCGTATTCTCCGAGAACGCTCTGAATCCGGTTCCGCTCCGCTGCGGTCAGCCGCTGCCAGTTCCCAGCGATCACATTCAGCGCATCTTGCTTTCTGCTCCGCCCAATCAAGTTTCTGATCTGCGACACCAAGCTTTCCACCGGAATCCGCTTCTCGTTGCCAGGATCGTTTTCGCCATCTCCGCCGCTGTTCATAAACGCCTCCCAAGCCTCGTCCGCCGTCAGATTGCCAGCAGCGGCGTAGGAGCTGCTGTCCCACATGCCGGTAGGAGTGACCCCCATGTACTGCTGGATCTCCTTCACCTGGTCCACCGTCAGGGAGCCGTTGTTATATGCCGCCGTCCGGCTGCTTCCGCCGGAGGAACTCCCGCCTCCGGAGGAGGTTCCGCTCCGGGTACCTGCCGCCGCAATCTGTTCCGCCGTCAGGCGGTCCCGGATGGCGGCGGCCTCCTGCTGACTGAGTCCCGCCTGGGTCAGCACATCCTCACCGGGCATGATGCCGAAGCTCAGCAGCTCCAAGGCCCGGTTGTATGCCGTGTTTTTCTCGTCGGCGCTGAGCTGCCGGTCGTTCCAGTAGTCGCTGCTCTGCGCCTGCCGCTGGTTCCAGTAGTTGCTGTTCTGGATGGCCTGCTGGTTCTGGACATAGGTCAGCCAGCTCTGCTGCATCTGCTGGAGATACGCCTGCAGCTCCTGGGCGCCCTGGAGATCTCCGGTGAGCTGGGCGTCCCGGATGGCCCGCTCCAGCTCTGCGATCACCGCCAGGCGCTGCTCCTCGATGTCCTGGAGGTTGTTCTCATAGCTGATCTCCGTTTGAATCCGCTGGCTGTCGGCCATTCCGCCTGCATACCCGGCGGCGCTGAGCTGCTGGTCCAGATTCTTCTGTCCCAGCATCTTGGCCACATAGGCCTGCCGGGCCAGCGCATCGCTGTCCTTGTTGGCCGCCTCGATCTGAGCGTTATAGCCGCTGATGGCCTGATCCACCGCCGCCTGGATGCGCTGCTGGGTGGCCTCGCTATACTGGTCATACCCCGTCTGTTCCAGGAACTCCTCAAAGCTGGGGATCTCCACCTCCGGCGGACCCACCCAGGACGGATTGCCGGACATATCCAGGGTATATCCGCCTTCCGCCGCCCGCAGGGCGTTGGCCGCCGCATTGGCCTCGCTCCAGGAGATCAGGCCCTCCTTGGCCTGCTCCCGGAAGCTCTGGATCTTGTCCAGGGTCTCCCGGCTGAGGTTGGCGTCTGCGTCGAACTTCTCGGTATACCCGGCCCCCGGCGTCCACCCACTGGCATACTGGGAGGAACCGGAGGAGCCAGTCCCACTGCCTCCTGTCCCCATGATGTCCTCCGAACCCTTGTAGGGGTCTACCCCGCCGTACTGGGCGTTGATCTTGTTCTGCCGCTCCTGCTGCAGCCGGCTGATGACCTGCTGGCTGGCGCCGCTCTTCTGGGCGTTGAGGATAGCGGCGCTATAATCCTTGTTGGGATTATAATAGCCGCTGGATGCGGCAGCGGAGGTTCCTTTGGTTCCGGACGTTCCGGAGGTACTGGAGGAACCGGAGGTCTTGGTCCCTCCGCTCCCGGAGGAGGTCTTCCCCCCCACCGCGGAATTCACCACGTTCTTAATGATATCGGCCACATCGGTCAGCAGTCCCATGTTACTCCTCCTTTTCCTCCGTATCTTCCGCCGGTTTCTCCTCCTGGGGGATCACCCGGTCTCCGGCCTCATCCACCGCCGTCTTCACGGCGGCCAGACCCCGGATTAAAAACTCCGGCACGTCCACCCCCAGGGCCACCATGTTTTCCAAAATGCTGGTGAGCTCATTGATGATGTACAAGGCCAGCACAAACCAGCCGATGAGCTGGAGGAAATCCAGCCTGACGCCGATCACCGTGCCCAGCTCTACAAACACCGCGCTGAGGCCGAAGGCCAGGGCGATCAC
>CALXDC010000048.1 GCA_944386975.1 uncultured Oscillospiraceae bacterium
AGCACTGCTGTCCGTGCCGCTGTCGGAAGAAGCACTGCTGTCCGTGCTGCTGTCGGAAGAAGCACTGCTGTCCGTGCCGCTGTCGGAAGAAGCACTGCTGTCCGTGCTGCCGTCGGAAGAAGCACTGCTGTCCGTACTGCCGTCGGAAGAAGCACTGCTGTCCGTACTGCTGTCGGAAGAAGCACTGCTGTCCGTACTGCCGTCGGAAGAAGCACTGCTGTCCGTGCTGCTGTCGGAAGAAGCACCGGTATCCGTATCGCTGTCGGAAGAAGCACCGGTATCCGTATCGCTGTCGGAAGAAGCACCGGTATCCGTGCCGCTGTCGGAAGAAGCACCGGTATCCGGGCTGCTCACATCAGGCGTACTGGGCTCCGGCTTGGTCTCCGGAGTCTCCCCAGCAGGCGTATCCGTAGTGGGCGTATCCCCATCGGGCAGCTCCACATCGCTCTCGGTATCCTCGGCATCCTCCGCAGGCTGCTGGGTCCCGTCTTCCACAGGAGGCTCCTGGACATCCTCCTCCGTGGGAGGCTCCTGGGTCTCGCCCTCCACGGGGGGCTCCTGGGTCTCATCCTCCACGGGAGGCTGGACCTCCTCCGTGGGAGGAGTCACTTCGATCTCACCGGTCTCCTCGCTGCTGTCCGCCACCACGTCAAGCCGGGTGATCTCGCCGGACACCCAGCCGAAGAGGCCTTCGGACTCCTTGGTCACATGGTGCTGCACCGCCACGCTGTCCGGATCCACATTCTCGGGCAGCAAGGCCCGCAGATCCACGTACACCGCTCCGGTGGGCTCCACCTCGTTGCCCTCGGCGTCTGCAAAGTGGATATCCATGGCCATCATGCCGTCGTAGCCGGTTACGTCGCCGTACTCCCACAGGTCGGACTCCGCCTGGAGGTACTGTTCGCCGCCTTCCTCATATAGCTCCGCCGACAGCTCGGCCCCCTCCGGCACATGGCCGTCGGGATCGTACACCCCGATGGTCACCTCACTGCCGTCCGCCAGGGTCAGCACCGCGGTGTAGTCCGGCTCGACGCTCAGATCCACACCCAGCGGCACTGTCCAGCCCTGATCGTTGGTCAGGGTGATGGCCGGCAAAATCAGCATGTAGGTGGTGACGAACACCACCGCTGCCGCAAGTCCGGTGCAGACCCGGTACCACCGCTTGCGCCGCATGCTGGCGCGAAGCAGCTCAGCCGCCTTGGCTAAGAATGTCTGTTTCATAGGCATTTCCTCTCCTTCCTGTATCTTCCGGCGCTCACTTCAGCGACGAGATGCTGTTCAGCGGCCAGATCCGGAAGGTCAGCCTTCCCACGATCTGTTCCTCCGACACGCACCCCACCGCGCGGTCTCGGCTATCCACCGAGACGGAGCGGTGATCTCCCATCACAAACCACCGGCCGTCCGCCACCTGGTAGGGCAGCTGGATGTTGCAGCTGCCCAGAGATTTCTCCACCACATAGGGCTCATCCAGCAGCTGGCCGTCTACGTACACATTGCCGTCGTCATCAATATCCACCCACTGGCCCGGGCCGGCAATCACCCGCTTGACCAGAATTTTATTATTATAGTAGAATGCCACAATGTCGCCGCATTCCAGCTCACCCGTCTTCACGGAGACCACAATCTGGCCGTCCTCCAATGTGGGCGACATGCTGGTGCCGTAAATCTGCAGCACCGGCAGCAGCAGCGTGGCCACCAGCACCGCCACCGCCGCCACCGTCACCAGGGAGTAAATGGTGCTGCGCAGGGTGGCGCCGTAGGTGAGCTTGTGGCGCTCCCGCTTCAGCTCTGCCTTCAGCTGGGGCAGGGTGGGGCGCTCCCGCTTGGGCACGCTCATTGCTCCGCCCCCTCTTCCCTGTCTCCGCCGGCAATCTCCTGAATCTCCTCCGTCTGCCGGTCGCAGACGGCTTTCACGCTGGCCACATAGTCCCGGGCGGCCTGATCCGCAGCCTCAAAAACCCGGTTGAGGGCAAGGGCTGCATCGGCGATGGAGCCCGCCCGCTGAAGCAGGATCTTCCGATCCGCCAGCGCCTTCCGCGCCTCCTCCAGCTGGCTTCGCAGCTCCTCCATCTCGGTGGTCTGCTCCACCAGAAGCTCCAAAAGCTCCACTCGCTTCAATTTTCTCAGTTCTTTTTCGGTCATGCGCGTTCTCTCCCTTTGCTGCGGCGGCTGCTCGCTTCCGCCTCCCCCCGCAGCGGGGAGCGGTGGCTTTTATAAAGCTATCATACACACGGAAGGTTTCAGATCGGTTACACGGGAAAAAGTTTTCGATTTCCTTTACCGCCCGCCGCCCTCTCCGGTGCTCTGTGCGGCGGTGAGGGCGCTGTCCATCAGCATCACCAGCTCCAGTACGCTGCGGAAATGGGCCTCCATCCGCCCCTCCGTCCACTCGACAGTCCCCTGCCAGCTGGCGTTCTGCCGGAACAGTACCGTCACCTTCAGCGTGGCCAGAGCCGTTCCGACCTCCGCCCGCTCCTCTTGGACGGGTGGCTGCTCCCGCCAGCCGCCGAAGGTACGGAGATCCATGGACCGCTGCGGCGCGTTCAGCTCGTCAAGCATATCCTCTATCACCAGCAGAAGCTGCATCAAATTGTCAAAGCCGCACCGGCGGCGAAGGCCGGGGCAAACCGCTATGCCGGAGATTTTCTTATTTCGGTAGGACGCTACGGACAGCAGCACGGCGTTTCTGCCGCACAGGACATATCCGCTCTCCTTAGTCTCCATCTCCCTCACCTCCGCCTTTTGTGCTGACCTGCCTGCAGGAATATGTATTCAGTATATCTTCCAAACGTTACCAGTTGGTTACAGGGCGTCAATTTCTATGCCCTGCCGCCCGGCGCTCTCCCCAGTATGCTGACAGTTTATTCTTGCCATCTTTCGAAGTTTATGATATAGTTATTCTGTACTTGTATGTGGGGAGGGAGAATTTATGGAACAGCGCATATCCATTCAAGTCTCTCTCCTCGGCACTTTTTCCATGCGCCGGGAAACGGCGGAGGGTCCTCTGATCCTGACCGAACAGGACAGCACCTCCAAGCGGCTGTGGGCGTTTCTGCAATATATGGCCGTCTTTCACCAGCGGGGCGTCACCCAGGAGGAGCTGATTGAGGCGCTGTGGGGTGACTGCGATATCGGAAATCCGGTCAATACCCTGAAAACTCTGCTCCACCGGGGACGCAGCGCCATGCAGCAGCTGGGCTTTGCCGACGGGAAGGAGATTCTTCTCTACCGCCGGGGCGTCTATAGCTGGAGCAGCAGCGTTTGCCTGGAGCTGGATGTGGAGGTTTTCGACCGTCTGTGCGAGGAAGCAGAGGCCGGCAGTCTGGACAGCGCTTTGGCAGCTCTTCCGCTCTATGCGGGGGATTTTCTCCCCAGCGCCTCCGGAAGTCCCTGGGCTATCTCCCTGCGCACGTTCTATCACGGCAAATATCTGGCGCTCTGCGCCGAAACCGCCCAGAAGCTGCTGGACCAGGAGCGCTATGAGGAGGCCTGCCGCATCTGTCAGAATGCCACCATGGCCGACCCCTATGACGAGACCTGCCACCTGCTTTTGATGCGTGCCATGGCGGCAGCCGGGTCCACCCAGGCCGCCATCCAGCACTACACCCATGTGGCCGCCCTTCTGATGGACCAGCTGGGTGTGTCCCCTTCTCCGGAGATGGTTGCTCTGTACCGGGAGCTGACCAAGGCCAATCAGGGTACGGAGATGAATTTAGGAATCATCCGGGATCAGTTGATTGAGCAGAAACGCGTCAACGGCGCTTTTTTCTGTGAATTTGGTATTTTTCAGGATATTTACCGCCTGATGGCCCGCAGCTATGCCCGCAGCGGACAGGTGGCCCAGCTGACCATGATCGCGGTGCTGGACCGGGACGGCTCTCCCCTCCCCACCCAGCGTCTCGCCCCCACAATGGAGGTGCTGCGGACCTCCATTCAGTGCAGTCTCCGGTCAGGAGATGTGTTTACTCGCTATAGCACCACCCAATACCTGATTCTTCTGCCTACCGCCAGCTACGAGAACGCCGAGCTGGTGTTGAACCGGATTATCAGCGCCTTTCAGAAAACCATGCTGGGCGTGTCCACCAGCACCCAATGCAGCGTGATGCCTGTGCAGCCTACCATGGCGGACTGCCCCGATCCGGGGCGGTTTCTGCCCATCAACCAGACCGGCTGACCATATACATATTGCGATCAAAATAGGACGATGAAAAAAGAAACAGCGCCCGGCGTCTTCCCTTCAGAAGACGCCGGGCGCTCCTTTGTCCGGGGCATTCCCGCTCCGTTTTTCTCACATTCCATGGTCGGCCTGAAGAACCCGCCGCCAGATTCCGTCCCCATCCCGCGCCATCACATAGTAGTAGCCCCACTCCCATCGGCCGTCCTGGAGGCAGATCTCCGGGGTACCGTCGCCGTTGAGATCCCAGACGCCCATGGGGGAGATTCGGATGATATTGGTCAGCTCTCCGTTGAAGTCCACGATATTCTCATAGACCGTCTCCAGAACGCCGTCTGCCCGCCAGTATAACACCAGATTGAAGAACTTTCCGCCCTCGGGACCCCTCTCCCAGTAGTCCTCGCTGTCCTTGTCGTTGATCACCAGCACCAGCTCCCCGCCGGACAGCTCCGCCACCTCCAGCCTATAAGGTCCGGTAAGCCCCCGGTCCGTCAGGGCCTCCTCCGCCATGGCGGCATAGCTGTCCCAGTCCGGATCTCCCTCCTGCCGCCAGTTGGACCAGGTATCCTCCAGCTGCCGGGACACCGCCAAATCCGGATATGTTCCGCCGAAGGTGAGATAGAAGGCGTAGTCCGGCACCGGCAGCTCCGCCGCCTCCCCAGTCAGCTCCACCGGCAGGGCGAACACCCGCCGGTCCGTGCCTGCGTCTGCCTCCGGCACATAGACGGCGTAGGGGTCCAGCAGGGCCGCCGTGTCCCGCTCCTCATCCAGAAAGCCGCCCAGCTCCCGGGGCAGGGTGAAGCATTCGCACTGGATCAGATACCCCTTGCGCAGCCCCTTTTCATAGGTCCAGTAGTGGTCCTCCCCCAGGATCTCCCCCATGGTGAAGGGGTGATTTCCCGCCTGAGACACGGCGCTGACCCACCCGCCGTCCTCCCAGCTGCCTACCAGCTGGCCGCCTACAAAAATGTACAGGGGCCGCTCCTTCTCCTCCTGTCCGAAATCCGTCCGGTCTCCCTCCTCCTGGGTGGAAGGCGTCTCCGTGCCTTCCCCCTTCTCCCTTTCTGCAGAATCCTCCCCGCAGGCTCCCAGCGCTATCGCCAGCGCCAGGGCCAGCAGCACCATCAGCCACCGCCTCACAAGCCGTCACTCCTCTCCTTCGCCGGAAATTTTCTCAGCTGTTTTCTTTATTAGACGGTGTGCGCTGTCAAAAAGTTCCGGCTCCTTTGCCGGATCAGACGGCAAAAAGGGGCGGGGCCTCCTGTGGGAAGCTCCGCCCCTGCCGCTTATTTCTTTTTCTGGTGGCTCTTGGCAGCCAAACGCGCCTTGGCCCGCTCCAGCGCCGCACGGGAGAAGGTGTACTCCTTCTCGTCGGTGGGAAGCGTCTGCAGCCGGCGCTGAGCCCGCTCCATGGCCTGCCGGGCCCGCTGCTCGTCGATTTCCCGGGGCCGCTCGGCGGTGGTCACCAGGAGGATGGTGGACTCCGGCATCACCTCGGCAAAGCCCCGGCCCACGGCGGCAAAGTGCCACATGCCGTCGGGGGTGCGGTACTTGAATACGCCGCTCTCCACAGCGGTGACCATGGGCTCATGGCCCGCCAGCACGCCGTAGAGGCCGTCCAGGGTGGGGAGCACCATGGAGGAGCACTCCCCGCTGAAGAAGGTGCGCTCCGGCGTCACCACCTCCAGGAAGAAGGTGCGCTCCATTACTCCACCCCCATCTCCTTGGCCTTCTGCCGCACGTCGTCGATGCTGCCGGCCATGCTGAAGGCGGCCTCGGGGTAGTGGTCCAACTCGCCGCCCAGGATGGCTTCAAAGCTGGAGAGGGTGTCCTCCAGCTTCACATACCGTCCCTCCAGGCCGGTGTAGGTCTCGGCTACGAAGAGAGGCTGAGAGAAAAACTGTTGGATCCGGCGGGCCCGCTCCACGGACCGCTTATCCGCCTCGCTCAGCTCCTCCATGCCCAGGATAGCGATGATGTCCTGAAGCTCCCGGTACCGCTGCAGCAGCTCCTGGGTGGCCCGGGCCACCTTGTAGTGGCGCTGGCCCACCACGTCGGGCTCCAGAATCCGGGAGGTGGACTCCAGGGGGTCCACCGCCGGGTAAATGCCCTGCTCCACGATCTTCCGGCTCAGCACCGTCTGGGCGTCCAGATGGGTGAAGGTGGTGGCGGGGGCGGGGTCGGTGAGGTCGTCGGCGGGGACGTACACCGCCTGGACGGAGGTGATGGCCCCGTCCTCGGTGGAGGTGATACGCTCCTGAAGGGTGCCCATCTCCTCGGCCAGAGTGGGCTGATAGCCCACAGCGGAGGGCATCCGGCCCATAAGGGCGCTGACCTCGCTGCCGGCCTGAACATAGCGGAAGATATTGTCGATGAAGAGAAGCACGTCCTGGTGCTCCCGGTCCCGGAAATACTCCGCCATGGTAAGGCCCGTGAGGGGTACCCGCATGCGGGCCCCCGGGGGCTCGTTCATCTGGCCGAAGACCAGGGCGGTCTTGGCCAGAACGCCGCTCTCCTTCATCTCCCGCCACAGGTCGTTGCCCTCGCGGGTCCGCTCGCCCACGCCGGTGAAGATGGAGTAGCCGCCGTGGTTGGTGGCGATGTTGTGGATCAGCTCCTGGATCAAAACGGTCTTGCCCACGCCGGCGCCGCCGAAGAGGCCCACCTTGCCGCCCCGGGCGTAGGGGGCCAGCAGGTCGATGACCTTGATGCCGGTCTCAAAGATGTCCACCACCGGCCGCTGCTGGGAATAGGGGGGCGGGCTTCTGTGGATGCTCCAGGGCTCCTCCACCGTCACCGGACCCAGCCCGTCGATGGGCTGGCCCAGCACGTTGAACATCCGCCCCAAAACCTTCTCGCCCACGGGCACCTTGATGGGGCCGCCGGTGGCGAGGACCTCCATCCCCCGGCCGAGGCCCTCGGTGGGGGAGAGGGTGATGCAGCGCACGGTGTCGCTGCCGATATGCTGGGCCACCTCCATCACCTGGCCGGTGCCGGAGACCCGCAGGGCCTCCTGAATACCGGGCAGCTGACCGGGGGCAAAGGCCACGTCCACCACGGGCCCCAGCACCTGTGTGATTTTACCAGTCTGGTTCATAGGATCTCAACCTTCCGGAAACTTAGGATTGGGTAAAAAGGCCGGAGCCGCCCACGATCTCGGTGATCTCCTGGGTGATGGCGGTCTGACGGGCCTGGTTGTAGGACAGGGACAGCTTTTTCAGCATATCCGAGGCGTTGTCGTTGGCAGTCTGCATGGCGGTCATGCGGGCGTTCTGCTCGGAGCAGAAGCTCTCCACCAGCCCGCCGAAAATCATGCCCTTGACGTAGCCGGGCACAATGTTGTCCAGCACCGCGTCCACCGAGGGCACATAGTCCATGGTCCGCCGGAATCCCTCCTGCTCCTTGAGGCGGGGAAAATCGCTGCGCACCAGAGGCAGCAGCCGCAGCTCCCGGACCCGCAGCTCCAGGGGAGTCACCATTTCGGTGTAGATGAGATGGACCTCGTCCAGCTCCTGCTTCTGGAATTTTTCCACCATGATCTCGCTGATGGTCCGGGCCTGGGCCATGGTGGGGTCCTGAACGCCGAAGCCGAAGGGAGGCTCCATGGCGTAGCCCTGGTCCTCAAAATAGGACCGGCCCACATGGCCCATCACAAAGAGCCTGGGGTTCACGGTCCGCTTCATCCGCTCCTCCGCCAGCTGCAGCACGTTGTGGTTGTAAGCGCCGGCCAGGCCCTTGTCGCCGGTGAGGATGATATAGCCGATTTTCCGCTGGTCCCGAGGAATGTGGAGCCGCCGGTCGAAGTAGGGGTGGCTCAGCTCCGGGGAGCGCTGGAGAATATCGGCGATGGCGTTGTAAATTTTGGTGAAGTAGGGAAGCACATCGTTCAGCTGCTTTCTCGCCCGGCGGAGGTTCGCCGAGGAGATGAGGTACATGGCGTTGGTGATCTTCAGCGTCTGCTGCACACTTTTGATGTGGTCCCGGATCTCCTTCATGCCTGTCACAGCCGCTCACCTCCTCTTTTGGGGCGTATGCAGGTCATACCAAGCTCTCCTTGCAGGACAGCAGGGTCTCCCGAATGGTCTCGGCGGCCACGCCGCTCATGGCCCCGGTCTCCTCGATGCTCTGAAGCACGTCGCTGTGCTCCGTCTCCATCCGCTCCATGAAGGACTCGGTGAAGTCGGACACCTTCTCCAGAGGCACATCGTCCAGAAGGCCCTGGGTGGCCACGTAGAGGAGGGTGGACTGGCGGCTGACGGTCATGGGGTGATACTGGGGCTGTTTGAGGAGCTCCAGCAGCCGCTTGCCGTGGTCCAGCACCTGCTGGGTGGCCTTGTCGAGGTCGGAGGAGAACTGGGTGAACACCTCCAGCTCCCGGAACCGGGCCAGGTCGATGCGGAGGGTACCGGCGGTCTTCTTGATGGCCCGGGTCTGGGCGGCGCCGCCCACACGGGACACGGACAGTCCCACGTTGATGGCGGGGCGCTGACCGGCGAAGAAGAGGCCGGACTCCAGATAGATCTGACCGTCGGTGATGGAGATGACATTGGTGGGGATATAGGCGGACACGTCGCCCGCCTGGGTTTCGATAATCGGCAGGGCCGTCATGGAGCCGCCGCCGTACTCCTTGGTGAGACGGCAGGCCCGCTCCAGAAGGCGGCTGTGGAGGTAGAATACGTCGCCGGGGTAGGCCTCACGACCGGGGGACCGCTTCAAAAGAAGGCTCAGCGTCCGGTAGGCCACGGCGTGCTTGCTGAGGTCGTCGTAGACGATCAGCACGTCCCTTCCCCGCTCCATGAAGTATTCGCCCATGGCCGCGCCGGCATAGGGGGCGATATACTGTAGAGAGGGGCTGTCGCCTGCGGCGGCGGAGACGATGATGCAGTGGTCCATGGCCCCCCGCTTGCGGAGGGTCTCCTGGACTCTCGCCACAGAGGAGGCCTTCTGGCCGATGGCCACATAGATGCACAGAACGCCGGTGTCCTTCTGGTTGAGCATGGTGTCCACGGCGATGGCCGTCTTGCCGGTCTGCCGGTCGCCCACGATGAGCTCACGCTGGCCCCGGCCGATAGGAACCATGGCGTCGATGGCCATGATACCGGTCTGGAGAGGCACTGTCACCGGCTCTCTGGTGATGACGCCGCCGGCCTCCCGCTCCACGGGGCGGAAGCCGTCGTTTTCAATGGGGCCCATGTCGTCGATGGGGCGGCCCAGGGCGTCCACCACACGGCCAAGCAGGCCCTCGCCCACAGGCACCTCCACGGTGCGGCCGGTGCGGCGGACCTTGCTGCCCTCGCCGATGCCTTCGCTGTCCCCCAGCAGCACGATGCCCACGGTCTCCTGCCGGAGATCCATTACCATGCCCTGCTCGCCGTTTTCAAAGAGGACCTGCTCGCCGTACACCGCCCGGGGCAGCCCCTTGGCAGTGACGATGCCGTCGCTGACCTCCGTCACCTCGCCCAGCTCCATGGGGTCCCGGGAGGGGGTGAAGTCCCGGATCTCCTTCCGGAGGGATTCCACCAGCTCCTTGGGGTCCTCAAAGGTGGCAGGGTTGCTCTTCAGCTGCTCCCCCATCTGCCGGATGCGCCCCTTGACGCTGTAGTCGTAGGTGTAGCCGTCGGCGGTGAGGACGAAGCCCCCCAGAATGCTGGGGTCGATGCGGACCTCCAGCGCCTCCGCCGCCGTGCCGTGCTTCTCCCTGAGGAAGGTGAGCAGCCGCTGCTGCTGGACCTGATCGGGCTTTTTCACACAGGTCAGAACACAGCTGTTCATTTGGTCTCACGCTCCTCCTGCAGAAAATCGTCGATGGCGGTATCGCTCTGCTCGGCCACCTTGGCGGCGGCCTCCACCACCAGGGAGGCCACCTCCTCCCGCAGGCTCTTGAGCATAACCTCCCGGTCGTGGCGGTTGCGCTCCGCGCCGGCGGTCATCAGCTTCTTGGCCTCGGTCTGGGCGTCGGACACCGTCTTCTGATAGACCTCCTGGCTCTGGGCCTTGGCCTGGCTGAGCAGCTGGGCGGCCTGCTGGCGGGATTGGGCCATCTGTTCCTCATACTGGGCCTTCAGCGCCTGGGCTTCCTCCTGCTGGCGCCGGGCCTGCTCCAGGTTGTCCTGCACGGTCTTGGCCCGGCTCTCCAAGATGTCGTTGATGGGCTTGAAGAGCACTTTTTTCATGGCCACGAACAGGATCAACAAGTTGATCAATGTAAATAAGATCGTATATGGATCGATATTCAGCACGTCTTCCCGTCTCCTTTTCCTGTAGTCCTTCTCCGCGCTTACTGCAGGAAAATCAGGACCAGTGCCGTGATAAAGCCGTAGATGGCGGTGGCCTCAGCCAGAGCGCAGCCCACGATCAGGGAGCTCCGGATCTGACCGGCGGCCTCCGGCTGGCGGGCAATGGCCTCGGTGGCCTTGCCGGTGGCAAATCCAATTCCCACACCGGCGCCCACGCCGGTCAGCACTGCGACAGCAGCTCCAATTGCAACACTCATCGTTCGTAACCTCCCATAAAATTCAATCCAAACCGAGCGGAGATCAGTTCTCCGCTTCCTCCAGAGACTCCCCCACGAACAGCGCCGTGAGGAACACAAACACGACGGTCTGAATCAGTCCGTCGAAGATATCAAAGTACAGGCTGAACACCACCGGCAGCGCCACCGGCACCAGCAGCTTCACCAGCTCCATCACCACAAAGGCGGCCATCACGTTGCCGAACAGCCGCATGCACAAACTCAGCGGCCGGATACCGATCTCCATGATGTTGATGGGCAGCATGATGGGAGAGGGCTCAATGAACTTGTGCAGCCCGCCCTTCAGCCCGTTGTAGCGGAAGGAGGCGCCGTAAATCAGCACCACGCTGGTGAGGGCCAGGGACAGCGTCACATTCAGGTTCTTGGTGGGGGGCACCAGGCCCAGCAGCCCGCTGAGGTTGCAAACGCCGATGAACAGCCCCACCGTCCCCAGCCAGGGGGCGAAATCCTTCCCATGACGGCCGATGTTGTTTTCGCAGAAGCCGTTCATGAAGTCCACGAAATACTCCAGTACCAGCTGCACCTTTCCCGGCTTCTCTTTCTTCAGATTCCGGGTCAGTGCGAACATGATGAGGATAAGCGCCGCCATGAGAATCCAGCTGACCAGCACCGACTGGGCTACGGGAATTCCGTCGCCGACGGGGATGGTGAACGCCGTGGGATTTTGCAGCTGGGCAGTCAGCTCTTCCTTAATATGTTCCACAAATCTCACCTCCTGACTTGCCTGGATTACCTTACTCGCCTCCCGAAAAAAAGGAAACCCTTTCCAAAGTAAAGAAAATATCCGTCCTAAAAAAAATAAATCTGCTAAAATGTGTTAAGGAAAATTGACAGGACCCTTTGTGGGGGGCTATACTTGACATATAAGTCCATGGGGCGGGCGGTCCCGCCGCCGGAGAGAAGAAGGAGGAAGCGCCATGCAGGAGCGAAACCAGTCCCTACGCAGTCAACTGACCAACATGAACCTGATTCTGGTGATTACCACGGCCCTCCTGGCCTTTGCCGGCACCATGGTTCTGACCCTGCGGATGGAATTTCAGGCCATCGACACCAACCTGACCAACTCCGCCCTGGTGCTCTCCCAGCTGCCTCAGGTTCGCCGGGTCCTCACCGGAGAGACGGATGCCGACTGGCTCACAGGCTATCTCGACTCCACCATCTCCGCTGTGGACGGCATTGATCTCATCCTGGTGGCGGACACGGAGGCCCGGCTCCTCTATAGCCCCGAGGCGGAACATATCGGCCTGACCTACCAGGGCAGCGCCTGGAGGGACATCCTGGAGGGGAAACGGTACGTCGCCGGCGCTGAGGGATTGGAGACGGCGGAGCGGTGCGCCTTTGTGCCGGTGGAGGACGAGGGCGGCGCCATTGTGGGCTTTGTGGCGGTGGGCATCTACACCCGCAGCATCCGAGCCCTGGTGGGCAGCACGGTGGCCCAGTTCCTGGTGGTGGCGGCGGCAGCCTGTCTGCTGGGCATTCTCCTGTCCCGGCGGATGACCCGCCGCATCAAGCACACCCTCATGGGCTATGAGCCCGACGACTTCCGCCGCCTCTTTCACCGGCAGGAGGTGGTACTGGAGAGCCTGGAGGAGGGCATCGTCGCCATCGACCGCAGCGGCCGCGTTATCTATATCAATGAGGCGGCGGCCAAGCTCTTCGGTCTGGAGGACCGCCGGGCCGCTGTGGGCCGTTCCGCCAAGGAGCTGAACCGGAACACCACCCTCCACCGCCTTCTGCGGACGGGGAAGGCGGAACACAACGTGAGCATCAACGACCTTCCCGGGGGCCGGGTGCTGTCGGATCGGCTGCCCATCTACCAGGACGGCAAGGTGATCGGCGCCGTGGCCATCTTCCGGGACCGGACGGAGATGACCCGTCTGGCGGAAAACCTTACCGGCGTGCAGCACATGGTGGAGGCCATGCGGGCCTACACCCACGAGTTCATGAACAAGCTTCATGTGATCCACGGCCTTTTGCAGATGGGAAAGACGGATATGGCCAAGGAGTATATCATGGACATCACCCACACCCAGCATCAGGCGGTGAGCCGGGTGATGGACCGGATTGAGGATCCCACCACGGCGGCGCTGCTGGTGGGCAAGACCAGCCGGGCGGCGGAGCTGGGCATCCGGCTGATTCTGGAGCCGGGCAGCGCCCTGTCCGCCGAGTGCCGCTTCCTGCCCAGCGCGGTGCTGGTGACCATCCTGGGGAACCTTCTGGACAACGCCATTGAGAGCCTCAATCTCTCCGGCTGCTCTCTCAAGGAGGTCACCGTCACCATCCGGGAGGACGAGGACGGCCTCTTCCTCTGCGTGGAGGACACGGGTCCCGGCATTTCCTCCACGGTGATGCCCCATATCTTTGAAACCGGCTTCTCCACCAAGGGCGAGGACCGGGGCACGGGGCTCAGTCTGGTGAAGGAGCTGGCGGACAGCTACCACGGTCAGATCCGGGTGGAAAACGAGGTGGATGTGGGCGCGGTGTTTTACGTCACCTTCCACGGCGATAAGGGAGAGGAGGAGAAGTCGTGAGCTACGAAGTGGTCATTGCCGAGGACGATCCCATGATTTCCCTGCTCAACCGCAGCTTTGTGGAAAAGGACCGCCGCTTCACCGTGGTCCAGGAGTTCCGGGACGGCCGCAGCGCCCTGCGCTGGTTCCGAGAGCATACGGCGGACCTTCTGGTGCTGGACGTGTTCATGCCCGGCCTCACGGGGCCGGAGCTTCTCCGCCGCCTGCGGGCCATGGAGCGGTCGGTGGACGTCATTATGATCACCGCCGCCAATGACGCCCGGACAGTGGACGCCCTTTTGAAGCTGGGGGTGGTGGACTATCTGGTGAAGCCCTTCACCCAGGAGCGGCTGCAGCAGGCTCTCAACACCTTCTGCCTTCACCGGGAGAGCCTTCAGGGCAGCGTGTCCCAGCAGGACCTGGACGCCCTTTTCGCTCCCCAGATGCCGGTGGGCGCTCTGCCCAAGGGACTCCAGGAGCAGACCATGGAGCGAATTCGCTCCTGTCTCCGTTCCACCGGAACTGCCGGCTGCACCAGCGACGCCCTGGCCGCCGCCGCCGGTCTCTCCGCCGTGACGGTACGGCGGTATATGAACTATCTGGTGGAGCACGGGGAGGCCTTCAGCCGCATCAACTACGACACCGGCGGCCGCCCCTCGGTGAGCTATTTTCCCCCGGAGGACCCGCCTCTTTCCTGATGTTTCCAGCGCACGTATCCCATCCCCCGCACACACTAAAAACGGAGGTACAATCCTATGTCTCACAACTGTCCCGCCTGGTTTGAGGAGGCGGTGGTCTATCAGATCTATCCCCTGGGCCTCTGCGGCGCTCCTCTCAGCAACGACGGCGTCACCGAGCCCCGCATCCGGCGGATTCTCCACTGGGTGGACCATATCAAGGCCCTGGGGGCCACCACGGTCCTCTTCAACCCGCTCTTCGAGAGCGACCGCCACGGCTACGACACCCGGGATTACACCAAGGTGGACTGCCGCCTTGGCACCAACGAGGATTTCAAGGCCGTCTGCGACGCCCTTCACGACGCGGGCCTTCGGGTGATGCTGGACGGAGTGTTCAACCACGTGGGACGGGGCTTCTGGGCCTTCCGGGACGTGCAGCAGAAGAAGTGGGACAGCCCCTACAAGGACTGGTTCCACCTGAGCTTTGACGGCAACTCCAACTACAACGACGGTTTCTGGTACGAGGGCTGGGAGGGTCACTACGAGCTGGTGAAGCTGAATCTCCACAACGAGGCGGTGATCACCCACCAGTTCGACGCTATCCGCCGCTGGGTGGACGAGTTCGGCATCGACGGACTGCGCCTGGACGTAGCCTACTGCCTGGACGAGCAGTATCTCCGCCGCCTGCGGCAGTTCACCGACTCCCTCCGCCCCGACTTCGTTCTCATGGGGGAGACCCTCCACGGGGACTACAATCGCTGGTGCGCCCCGGACAAGTGCCACAGCGTCACCAACTACGAGTGCTACAAGGGCCTCTGGTCCAGCTTCAACTCCATGAACCTCTTCGAGATCGGCCACAGCCTCCTGCGCCAGTTCGGCCCGGAGCAGTGGACGCTGTACAAGGGCCTGCCTCTCTTCAACTTTCTGGACAACCACGACGTGGAGCGCATCGCCACCCGGCTGACAGACCCCAAGCACCTGATTCCCGCCTGGGGCCTCCTCTTTGGCATGCCCGGGGTACCCTCGGTGTACTACGGCAGCGAGTGGGGCATCCAGGGCCGGAAGAGCGACGGAGACCAGGCCCTCCGCCCGGCCGTG
This sequence comes from uncultured Oscillospiraceae bacterium, assembly GCA_944386975.1. Lineage (GTDB taxonomy): Bacteria > Bacillota > Clostridia > Oscillospirales > Oscillospiraceae > CAJFPI01. The sequence continues at coordinate 14,992 of CALXDC010000048.1, forward strand.
GAGGCTCCGGAGGAGACGGACCTCACCGATTTCATCGCCCGGCTGGCCGCCGCCCGGCGGCAGAGCCCCGCCCTGTGCCGGGGGGATTTCCACATTCTGGTGATGACCAACCGCCAGCTCATCTTCGAGCGGGAGGCGGAGGGAGAGCGGGTGCTGGTGGCCATCAACGCCGACGCCCAGCCCTATACCGCCCACTTCAACGCCCGGGCGGGCCGGGCCACGGACCTCATCACCGGCAAGCTCCACGACTTCGGCGGCGGCAGTGAGCTTCCGCCCTATAGCGCCGCCTTCTGGAAGACGGAGTGAGCCCGCACATCTGACGAAAGGAGGGGACCCACATGTCCTCCTCGTACCGATTGAACCGCCGGCGGCCGCCCATCGCCATTGTCTACCTCCTGGTGGGGGCGGTGCTGATTCTCTACCCGGAGATGAGCAGCAAGCTCTTCTGCTGGGGCGTGGGGGCTCTGGCGCTGTTTTACGCGGCGGCGGGCTTCTGGCGCTTCTCCAGGGCCCGGCGGGAGGGAATCCTCCTCCGGGGGGAGTGCACCGTGGCGATACTGCTGGCGGTGCTGGGGGCGGTATGCCTCCTCTTCCCCCAGACCATTCTGTCCTTTCTGCCCTTTACCCTGGGCTGCCTTCTGCTGCTGGTGGGGCTGATGAAGCTGCCCAGCGCCTGGTACGCCGTACGGGAACGGCTGCCTATGGCCTGGTTCACCGTGCTGCTGGCGCTGGTCCCGCTGCTGCTGGGGGGCGTGCTGTTTTTCAACCCCTTCGCGGCGGTGAAAAGCGTGGTGCTGTTTTTCGGCATCAGCCTGGCGGCCGCCGGAATCTGCGACCTCATCGACCTCTACTTTACCCGTCGGGGATAGACGACGCAAAAACCGCCTCAGGTACTCCTGAGGCGGTTTTTTTGCCTTTTTTCCGAGAAGCAGGGCTTCACCCGGCGGCCTTAGGCCGCCGGGCGAAGCAGATCGTTCTATTCTTTATTTGAAGTATCTGGCCGCGCTGCGGAAGAGGCCCAGGTCATAATTACCGGGGACGTTGCGGTAGAGGTCCTTCCCTACCCGCTCGCTGTGGCCCATCTTGCCCAGCACCCGGCCGTCGGGGCTGGTGATGCCCTCGATGGCCCAGAGGGAGCCATTGGGGTTGAAGGCGGTGTCCAGGGAGGGCACGCCATTGAGGTCCACATACTGGGTGGCAATCTGGCCGTTGTCCTTAAGCTTCCGGAGCATCTCCTCGGAGGCAAGGAACCGTCCCTCGCCGTGGGAGATGGGCACGGAGTAGATCCCGCCCAGCTCCGCTTCCATCAGCCAGGGGGACTTGTTGGTACATACTCTTGTGCGGACGATGGAGGACTGGTGGCGGCCGATGGTGTTGTAGGTCAGGGTGGGGCAGGAATCATCCATGGTACGGATCTCGCCGTAGGGCACCAGCCCCAGCTTGATGAGGGCCTGGAAGCCGTTGCAGATACCCAGCATCAGGCCGTCCCGGTTCTGGAGGAGATCATGGATGGCGTCGGTGAGCCGGGGGCTTCTCAGGAAGGAGGCGATGAACTTGGCGGAGCCCTCGGGCTCGTCGCCGCCGGAGAAGCCGCCGGGGAGGAAGACGATCTGGGCGTCCCGGATGGCCTTCTCCAGGGCCTTGGCGGAGTCCTCCAGGGAGGCGGCGCTGAGGTTGCGCACCACCAGGATCTCCGGGGTGAGACCGGCGCTGCGGCAGGCCCGGGCGCTGTCGTACTCGCAGTTGGTGCCGGGGAACACGGGGATCACCACCTTGGGGCTGGCGGCCTTGTGGGTGCAGACGGCAGCGCAGCCCTTGTCCCAGGTGATGGCCTGGGCGCTGCCGCCCTGGCCCGCCACAGTGGGGTACACCTTCTCCAGAACACCGTCGTTGAGAGCCAGAAGTTCCGAAAGGGAGGCGCTGTCCTCTCCAATGGTGATGATGGGTTCGGTGGTGGTGACGCCGATCTTGGTGCAGAAGGGGCTGTCCAGCTCCCCCTCCGCCTCAGCCACGATGACACCGGGCATGGGGAGATACCAGAGGCCCGCCGCGCCGCTCTCGGCAGCAAAGCCGATCCGGTTGCCGAAGGACATCTTCATCACCGCCTCGGCGAGGCCCTGCTCCACCGCCCAGGCGGCCTTGATGCGGCCCTGGCTGCAGAGGTCGTGGAAGGCATCCCAGGCCGCCTTGCGGCCCTCGTAGTCCGTCCGCTCCCCGGGGCCGAAGACATAAACACTGTGACCTGCTGCCTTGAACTCGGGGGTCAGGACCTCACCGGCCTTGATGGGGGCGATGGCGAAGGAGATGAGGGTGGGAGGCACGTCCAGGTCCATGAAGGAGCCGGACATGGAGTCCTTGCCGCCGATGGCGGCGGCATTCAGGCTCAGCTGGGCGTCCAGAGCGCCCAGCAGGGCGGCGAAGGGCTTGCCCCAGCGCTCGGGCTCGGTGCGCAGCCGCTCAAAGAACTCCTGGAGGGTGAGGTAGGCCTTCTTGTAGTCGGCGCCGGCAGCCACGATCTTGGCCATGGAGACGATGACGCTCTCCTGGGCTCCGGCGTAGGGGTCCACGCTCATCCGGTCGGGGTCGAAGCCCCAGGCCATAACGCTGGCCTGCTCCGTCTCCTGACCCGGCTCCACGGGGAAGAGAGCGGCCATGGCCTGGGCGGGGGTCCGCTGGGTGCTGCCGCCGAAGGGCATCAGCACGCTGCCCGCGCCGATGGAGCCGTCAAACCGCTCGGTGAGGCCACGGCGGGAGGCGGACTGGAGGCTCCCGGCCATCTCCCGGAGGGAATGGAAGACGGGGGCGTCATAAGCGGAGCGGTCCGTCTTGGGCACGGAGACAGCGGCGTGCTTCACCGCGCCGTTGGTGTTGAGGAATTCCCGGCTGAGGTTTGCGATGGTGCTGCCCTTCCAGGTCATCACCATCCGGGGGCTCTCGGTGACCACGGCCACCTGATAGGCCTCCAGGTTCTCGCTCTCAGCGGCGGCAATGAACTTTGCCGCGTCCTCGGGAGCCACCACCACAGCCATGCGCTCCTGGCTCTCAGAGATGGCAAGCTCCGTGCCGTCCAGGCCCTCGTACTTCTTCCGCACCGCGTCCAGGTCGATGGTGAGGCCGTCGGCCAGCTCACCGATGGCCACGGAGACGCCGCCTGCGCCGAAGTCGTTGCAGCGCTTGATGAGGCGGGTCACGTCGCCCCGGCGGAAGAGCCGCTGGATCTTCCGCTCCTCGGGGGCGTTGCCCTTCTGGACCTCACTGGCCATGGTGGTGAGGGACTTCATGTTGTGGCTCTTGGAGGAGCCGGTGGCACCGCCGATGCCGTCACGGCCGGTGCGGCCGCCCAGGAGAATCACCACGTCGCCGGGCGCAGGGACCTCACGGCGGACATGGTCGGCAGGGGCCGCGCCCACTACCGCGCCGCACTCCAGGCGCTTGGCGATGTAGCCGGGGTGATAGACCTCCGCCACGTGGCCGGTGGCGAGACCGATCTGGTTGCCGTAGGAGGAGTAGCCCGCCGCGGCGGTCTGGGCGATCTTTCTCTGGGGGAGCTTGCCCGGGGTGGTATCGGCAAAGGACACCCGGGGGTCGCCGCCGCCGGTAAGGCGCATGGCCTGATGGACGTAGGCACGGCCGGAGAGGGGGTCACGGATGCAGCCGCCGATGCAGGTGGCCGCGCCGCCGAAGGGCTCGATCTCCGTGGGGTGGTTGTGGGTCTCGTTCTT
>CALXDC010000049.1 GCA_944386975.1 uncultured Oscillospiraceae bacterium
AAGCGGAACTACCGCAAGATCTCCTCCCGGAGACTGTCGATGACCTCCAGGCTCCGCTGGCTCAATACGGCATTCTTGTTCCGCTTGCCTTTGACTTTGTACCCCAAGGGCGGGATGATGCCGAAGTTGATGTTCATGGGCTGGAAGTTGGTCACGCTCTCGTTGCTCACATAGAGCCCAAGAGCCCCGATGGCGGTAACGTCGGGGAAGTTGATGGGTGCAAGCCCTCTCAGGCGGCGGCTCAGCTCCACCGCCGCCAGAAAGCCGGAGGCGGTGGACTCCACATACCCCTCCACTCCGGTCATCTGCCCGGCGAAGGTGAGGCGGGGCTCCTTCTTCAGCCGGTAGTACCGGTCCAGAAGCCGGGGGCCGTCCAAGTAGGTGTTGCGGTGCATCACCCCGTAGCGGACATACTCCGCATTTTTGAGGGCGGGGATCATGGAGAACACCCGCTTCTGCTCCCCGAATTTGAGATGGGTCTGGAAGCCCACCAGGTTGTAGATGCTGCCCTCGGCGTTGTCCTTCCGAAGCTGCACCACGGCGTAGGGCTCCCGCCCGGTGGCGGGGTCCTTGAGGCCCCGGGGCTTCAGGGGCCCGTACCGGAGGGTGTCCTCCCCCCGCCGGGCCATCACCTCCACGGGCATACAACCCTCAAAGACGTGCTTGTCCTCAAAGCCGTGGACCTCCGCCTCCTGGGCATGGCACAGCTCCTGCCAGAAGGCTCTGTACTCCTCCTCGTCGAGAGAGCAGTTGACATAATCCGCTGTTCCCTTGTCGTACCGGGAGGCGAACCAGGCTCTCGACATGTCGATGCTGTCGAAGGTAACCAGGGGGGCCGCCGCGTCGAAGAAGTTGAGGGTGGTGCCCTCCCCGAAGAGAGCGGCGAGGCGGGCGGCGAAGGCGTCGCTGGTGAGGGGACCGGTGGCAATGACCACCTCTCCCTCCGGCAGCTCCGTCACCTCCCCCTCCTCCACGGTGATGAGGGGGTGGCTGCGGATTTTTTCGGTGACATAGGCGGAAAAGCCGTGGCGGTCCACCGCAAGGGCCCCGCCGGCCTCCACCCGGGTGGCGTCCGCCGCCTCCAGGATAATGCTCCCCAGGCGGCGCAATTCCTCCTTGAGAAGGCCCACCGCGTTCTCCAGGCCCGCCCCCCGCAGGGAGTTGGAGCACACCAGCTCCGCAAAGTCCGCCGTCTTATGGGCCGGGGTCATCTTCTGAGGCTTCATTTCCCGCAGCGTCACGGGAATGCCCCGCTTGGCCAGCTGCCAGGCAGCCTCGCTGCCCGCCAGACCGGCGCCGATCACAGTTACCTGCATGTTTTCTATCCTCGCTTGGTCTCAGGGTTCGTCGCTGCGGCCCACCAGATAGTCCAGGGACACCTGGAAGTAATCCGCCAGGGCGATCAAATTGGGAAGATTGGGGTCGTACTCCCCGCTCTCATAAAATTGGTAGGACCGCAGAGATACACCTAATTCATCCGCCATCGTCTGCTGCAAAACCTTTCGGTCTTTCCGCAATTTTCGCAGTCTTTCGCCCAATTGTTCCATAGTTACCTCTTGACATAAAAGTAACTTTCGTTTTTTTGGAAGGAAGTGTTGATGATGTCAGACCTGCATCAGGCTCTGTACCAATTTCTCTGGGAACACCGCTTTCCCGGTCAGACGCCGGAGGACGATCATATCGCCGCCCTGGAGCGGCGGCAGGAGGAGACGCTCCGCGCCTCCCTCACCCCCGCCCAATCGGAGCAGCTGGACGCCCTGCTGGACACCCGGGAGGAGCGGCACACCCTTCAGCTGGAGCGGATGTTCCGGGCCGCTTTGTCCCTGGGGCTGGAGCTCAGCCGCCTATAGCGCTTTACTCCGCCGGGGCGGTCTCCGCCTTCTTGGCTGTCGTCTTCTTGGCCGCAGGCTTCTTGGCGGCAGTCTTTTTCGTCGCGGTCTTTTTGGCCGCAGGCTTCTTGGCAGCCGTCTTCTTGGCGGCGGGCTTCTCCTCCGCCTGCGCCGCCGTCTCCGCCTGCGCCTCGCTGTCCCCCTCCGGAGCCGCCGCCTTCTTCTGGTAGCCGCCCCGCTTGTCCTCGGGGGTGAAGTTGCTGCAGGCCTCGTTGATGCAGTAGGGCTTCTTGAAGCCCTTGCCGGACTTCTTGAACATGGTGTGGCCGCAGACGGGGCAGTCGTCCTTCACCGGCACGTCCCAGGTCATAAAGTCGCATTTGGCGGCCTCGTCCCGGCTGTTCATATGCTCACAGCAGTAGTAGGTGTACTGCTTGCCGTTTTTCTTGCTGACGCCGGTGCGCTTGAGCAGCCGCCCGCCGCACTTTGGGCAGCGGCCCGGCATCTCCACCACCAGGGGCATGGTGAAGCCGCACTCGGGATATCCCGGGCAGGCCAGGAAGCGGCCGAACCGGCCGGACTTCACCACCAGGTTCCGCCCGCACTCCGGGCAGATTTCCTCGCTGACCTCGTCGGGCACCTTCAGCCGCACGCCCTCCAGGTCCTTCTCCGCCTGCTCCAGACTCTGGTGGAAGGGCTCGTAGAACTGGTGGAGCAGCTGCCGCCACGCAATGTGGCCCTCCTCCACCTCGTCCAGCTCCTTCTCCATATTGGCAGTGAAGCCCATGTCCACAATGTCCTTGAACTTGTCGCACATGAGCCCGGTCACCACCTCTCCAAGAGGGGTGATTTTCAGATACTTGCCGTCCTTCACCACATACTCCCGGTCCAGTATCGTGGACACGGTGGGGGCGTAGGTGGAGGGGCGGCCGATGCCGTTCTCCTCCATGGCCCGGATGAGGGTGGCGTCGGTGTAGCGGGCGGGAGGCTGTGTAAAGTGCTGGTCCTTGTCAAAGCCCTTACAGGCTACCTCCTGGCCCTCATTGAGACCGGGAAGGGCGGAGGGCTTCTCCTCCTTTTCTTCGTCCTTCCCCTCCTCGTAAACCGCCGTATAGCCGGAGAACTTGACACTGCTGCTGCTGGAGCGGAAGGCGTGGCCTCCGGCAGTGATCTCCACCGCCACGCTGTCGTAGACGGCGTTGGCCATCTGGCAGGCCAGAAAGCGGCTCCAGATCAGCCGGTAGAGGCGGTATTGCTCGTTGGTCAGATCCTTCTTGATGTCCTCCGGGGTGAGGAGCACGTTGCTGGGCCGGATGGCCTCGTGGGCATCCTGGGCCCCGGCCTTGGTCTTGAAGTGGCGGGCCTGAGGCGGGCAGTAGCTCTCCCCATACCGGCCCAGGATGAACTTCCGGGTGGCGTCGATGGCCTCGTCGCTGATGCGGAGGCTGTCGGTACGCATATAGGTGATGAGGCCCACGGTGCCCTCCCCGGAGATGTCCACGCCTTCATAGAGCTGCTGGGCGATGGCCATGGTCCGCCGGGGGGTCATGTTCAGCTTCCGGCTGGCCTCCTGCTGGAGCGTGGAGGTGGTGAAGGGGGGCGAAGGGCTGCGCTGCTTGTCGGTACGCTTGACAGAGGTCACTGTAAAGCGGTCCTCCTTCACAGCATCAATCACCGCCAGCACGTCGGCCTCACTCTTCAGCTCCCGCTTTTTTCCGTTCTCCCCGTAGTAGTGGGCGGGGAAAAGGGTCTTATCGGTACCGTCGGCGCTGAGGTGCACATCTAAGGTCCAGTATTCCTCCGGGATGAACTTCTTGATCTCCTCCTCCCGGTCGTACACCATCCGGGTAGCCACGGACTGGACCCGCCCGGCGCTGAGACCCCGGCGCACCTTCTTCCAGAGAAGGGGCGAGAGCTGATAGCCCACGATCCGGTCCAGAATCCGTCGGGCCTGCTGGGCGTCCACCAGGTTCTGGTCGATGTCCCGGGGTGCGGCGATGGACTCCCCTACCACCTTCTTGGTGATCTCGTTGAAGGTGACCCGCCGGGCCTTGTCGTCGCTGAGCTTCAGAAGCTCCTTCAGGTGCCAGCTGATGGCCTCCCCCTCTCGATCCGGGTCGGTGGCGAGGTAGACGTACTCGCTGCCCTTGGCGGATTTCTCCAGGTCCTTGATGATATCCTCTTTTCCCTTGATGGGCCTGTAGTTGGGCTCAAAGTCGTGGTCCACGTCCACGCCCATCACACTCTTGGGCAGGTCCCGCAGGTGGCCCATACAGGCCTTCACTTCATAGTCCTTCCCCAGATACTTGCCGATGGTCTTCGCCTTGGCAGGCGACTCCACAATCACAAGGCTCTTTTTTGCCATTCCAATCCTCCTGAGGCGCGTTCCGGTTCCGCGCCCTGTTTTTTTGCCGGCCTGCCGCCGGCTCTATTCGATCAGGGTCACCGCCAGGGTGAAGCGCTTGCCGCTCTCCTGGCGCACCTGTTCCTCCAATTCCAATAGGGTCAGGGCCGACAGGACCCGACGGGCGGGGATCTGTGTCCCCTCGATCACATCGTCCACCTGGGCGGTGCCCACCTCCCGGAGATAGCGCAAAATGGCGATCTGGTCATCGGTGAGGCCGCTGTCATAAAGCCGCAGGGGCGGCAGACTTTCCTTCTGGTCCGGCGGCGGCTCCACGACTGCCGCCTGGGCGGCCTTCCTGGCCTCGTAGCCCGCCATTTTCGGCGGCTCCACATGGACACAGCGGAGCTTGTGGGGGAACCGTCCGGCGTACTCCCGGAGCACATCCCAGCTCTCCCCCGCCACTCCGGCGCCGTCCCGGAGAAGGCGGTTGGCGCCCTGGCTGGCCTTGGAGGTGATGGGACCGGGGACAGCGAACACGTCCCTCCCCTGCTCCAGAGCTGTCTCGGCGGTGATGAGGGCACCGCTTCCAAAGGGGGCCTCCACCACCACGGTGGCAAGGCAGAGGCCGCTGATGATACGGTTTCGCACCGGGAAATTCCGGCCCTCCGGCTTCGTCCCTGGGGGATACTCCGACAAAATCACGCCTTCGGCAGCGATATCCTCATAAAGCCCCCGGTTCTCCGGCGGGTAAAGCACGTCGTGGCCATTGCCCAAAACGGCGGCGGTGAGGCCGCCTGCCAGCAGCGCGCCCCGGTGGGCGGCGGCGTCCACACCTTTGGCAAGACCGGAGACGATCAGCGCACCCTGTCTGGCCATGGCGTGACTCAACGTCTCCGCCGCCAGAATACCGTATGGCGTGCAATCCCGGGTCCCCACCATGGCGATGGCCACCTCCTCATCCATCACCGGCATCCTCCCCTGGACATACAACAGCAGGGGCGGGTCGTAGATGGACTTGAGCCGGTCGGGGTACTCCGTATCCTGGATGGTGAGGATCCGGAGGCCCAGCCGGTGGCAGTCCCCCAAAATCCGGTCCGCCTCCGCCATGGAGGTCCCGTCCCGGAGGGCGTCAATGGCCCGCCGGTCGGCGCCGGCCTGGGCCAGCGCCACCTCGTCGGCGTAGTAGAGATTTTCCGGGGTCCCCAGCTGGTAGAGCAGCCGCAGCTTCATGCTCCGGCCCATGCCCCGCAGGGCGGACAGCCACAGCCAGTATTTCAGGTTGGACACCCGGGCTCCTCCTCTCTCTGCCGCCGGTAACCCTCCCACAGCAGCACCGCCGCGGCTACCGCCGCGTTGAGAGACTCGCACCGACTGCTCATGGGGATGCGGATGGTGCCGTCGCAGGCGGCGAGAGCGGTTTCCGTAAGGCCCCGACCCTCGCTGCCGATGAGGATGGCCGCCCGGGTAAGGTCCGCCTCGCAGGCGTCCAGGGTATTCTCCCGAAGAGCGGCCCCCAGAAGAGGCAGCCGGGAGGTGCGGAGCAGGTCCGTCAGCTCCTCCAAGGTCATGACCCACACCGGGCGGCGAAAGGCGGCCCCCATGGTGGCCCGGAGGGTCTTGGGGCTCCAGAGGTCGGCGCAGCCCTCCAGCAAAATCACCCCGTCGGCCTCAAAGGCATCGGCGGTACGGAGGACGGTGCCCACGTTGCCAGGGTCCTGAACTCCCTCCAGCACCAGATAGCGACGGCCGTCAAGCCGGCTTGGCACCGTGCAGGCGGGACGTCTCGCCGTGAAGAGGACCCCCTGGGGGGTGTCCATGGGGCTGATGGAGGCCATCAGGTCCGCTGGAACCTCCACCTGCCGCACCTTGTCAGGGAGGGGCGGCAGGACCGTGCCGGGGACGAACACCACGGCAGTGAGGTCTGCTCCCCAGCGGAGGGCCTCCTCCAAAAGCTTCCTGCCGTCGCCCACATACTCCCCTGTCTTCTGGCGGTAGGACCGGCTGCCGCCCAGCTTCCGAATATGGGTCATCAGGGCATTGGCGCGGCTGGTGATCTGTTCCATATCGGTCCTCCTCCCCTCTTCAGGCGTCAGTCTGCAAGAATGCAGGGTTTAGTATAGCATACCATTTGGCAAGATGCAAGCAGGCCTTTTCCATGTTTTCCCCAAAAATGGTGTCGAAAATTTGTGCAGACCTCCTCTTTTTCCCGGGAAAACGTTCTCGTCGGACCGTCCTTTCGATGAAAGAGAGGGGGAAAACGGCGAGAGGAGACCTGCGCTACGCAGGTCTCCCCCTACCGTATTTTATCCAATCTCAGCGGCCCCACAGCCACCGGAACACCCACCGCCGCCACCGGGGCAGCTTCTTCTCCAGGTCCTTGGCGGTCTCCTCCAGACGGAGGACCGCCTCGGCCCGCTCCTCCTCAGTGAGGGTGTACTGGCTGAACCGGGCCTTGCCCCCCAGCTCCGTGAGCCGCGGGTCCAGCTCTCCGCCCCACTTCTGCATCCGCTCCATGCTGCGGTAGGCGGCGATCACCGCCCGGTTGGGATTGGGCTGGTTGAGCCTTCGCCTGCGCAGAGCGGAAAGGCCGAAGTGCCACCCCGTCAGCCCAAGGAGCACCAACGCCCCCAGCCACACCGCCGGGTGGATGGTGAAAGGCTCCTCCAGCTCCGCTGCCGGAAGCTCCTCCGGGGTTTCCGGCTCCGGCGTCTCCGCCGGATTGTCCGGGGTCTCCGGGGTCTCCGTCGGATTCTCCGGCTCCTGGACCTCCTGGTCCTCCTCCTCGTAGCCCGGGGTCATCTCCACCGGGTACCAGCCGTAGCCGTCCAGATAAATCTCCACCCAGGCGTGGGCGGCGGCATCGGATACGTCCAGCTTCCCGCTGTCTGGGATGTCCACGCTGTAGCCGGTGACATATCGGGCGGGAATGTCCAGATAACGCAGCAGCAGGGCCCCGGCACTGGCAAAATGCATGCAATAGCCCCGGCGCTCCGAGAGGAAGTGCTCCACAAAGTCCTCCCCCTCCGGGGTCCTCTCCACGTCCGGGTCATACTCCGCCCACTCCGCCAGACACCGGGCCACCACGTCGGCAGCCCGCAGGGTCTCATAGTATTTCGATGGAATGCCATCGGGGAGCTCCGGCTGGACCTCGCCGTCGACCCACAGCATCAGCACCTCCCGCAGGGCCTTCTTCAGATCTCCCGGCACCTCTGTGTAGTGGTCCTCCACATAGTCGGCGTAATTGTCCTCCCAGGCCGGCGTACCGCCCCAGGCCGCCCGCAGATCCTCCGGGTCCGTGCCGGTGAAATACACCCGGTAGCTGTCCTCCTCCTGCAAAGAAAGGATGCCGACGTCCCGGTCCGCCGCCAGACTGCTCTGTACCGGCCCCACCGGCTGGTAGGGACAGTAGGCATAGGCTCCCTGGTCTCCCACAGGGGTGATCTTCATGTTGGAGATGTTGAACGTAATGTCCTCCGTCTCTGTGTAGTAGTAGGTATCGGTGTAGTCGGTGTAGTAGTAGGAATCGGAGGCAAGAGAGCGGCTCATGGCCTGGGACGCGGGCAGAAAAAGCAGGTCCGCCCATGCCTCCTCAAAATCCGCCCCATCGTCGTTCTCCCAGCTCTGACCGGTGTAGATCCCAAAGGCGCTGCCGCGGAGCAGGAAATGGCCGCTCACCTCGCTGTCGATGCGGAGCATGGTCCGGCCGGACTGCTGGAGCGGTCCTGCAGCAGACAAATTCACCTCCTCTCCTGAGGCGCCGCCCTGGGAGAGCGTCTCCCGTAGGCCCTCAAACCGGGTCAGCACCCAGCTTCTGGCCCCGGCGGTCCAGGCCGGGTGGACATAGGTCTCCCGGGGGATGAGCGCTGTCAGCAGGGCCAGAACCGCCAGGGAGGCGGTCAGTGTGACAAACATCTGTTGTCCCGCCGCCGTCGTGTTCCGGACGGAGGACTGGAGCAGCAGGCCCATCCACACCGCTGCCAGGGCCACCAGGGACCCCCAGGCGGGCATGACCCCGGACAGCACGGCGGGCAGCAGGGGCGGCAGGGTCAGCAGCACCGTGGCCCACCAGCACCGGCGCCGGGCGGCGGCCCAGCTCAGAAGGAGGGCCCACACCGCCAGCACCATTCCCAGCCACCAGGAGGCGGCCAGCGCCTCCTCAGCGGCAGTAGCCGCCTCGGCGGGACCGATAATCGGAACAGGAAAGGTTTCCGCCAAAGCTGAGGTTACCTGCCGCAGCATAATGAGGGCCCCGTAGCACACAGCGGCCCACCGTCTCCACAAAAGAACGCCCCAGGCCGCAAGATATCCAAGCCCCGCCAGCCACCGAAGCCGGGGCAGCAAACCCACCCCCCAGGCCAGGAGCACACAGCCCCCTGCCGCCAGGAGGAGAGGCCGGTACAAAACCGGCGGGGCGTAGGCGGTGAGAACGGCCCGGAGGAGGGCTCCCACCGTCAAAACCAGCAGCAGCAGGCCACTGAGAGCAAAGGAAATCCTTCCCTCACGCCGTTTCATGGTCCGCCTCCTCTCCCGGTCCGATATGGATGGGGTATACCGCCTCCCCCTGCCAGCGGTCCTTCAAAGGAAGATCACGCACGGTGCGGCCTACCGGCGGCAGAGGGTCCTCCAGCAGCGCCTCCATGCACAGGTACTGGGAGAAGCGGTCCACGATCCGATGCGTCCGCAGAGCACCTGTCTCCGGATGGACCCACTGGATCACATGGGGGAACTCCCGGCCAAGGAGCAGGTCCGACCAGCCCAGCAGCCGGTCCAAAGTCCGGTCCGCCTCCTCCGGGAAGCCAAACCGGTCTACCGTCAGCAGCACCGTAGGCCGCTGCTGGCGGGAGGACTCCCGGACGATGAGGTCGTCCCGCTTGCTGGAGAGCTTCCAGTGGACGGAACGGATGGGGTCCCCAGGGCGGTAGTCGCGCAGCTCATACTCCTCTCCCATCCGCTGGCCAGACCGGGCGGCATAGGCCTGGGCAGGCTGGTTCCCCCACTCCCGGGGCAGGGCCGCGGGGGGGCTGGACACCGGCAGCACCAGCACGGTCACCGCCGGGGAGCGCCGCAGGGGCAGGGAGAACAGCCGCAGCAGGTCGGAGGCCCAGGCGGAGGTGAGGGTCCCCGTCACCGCCTCACAGTGGGTTCCGTCCACCGGCTCCGCCCATACCGCCTTGGGGGATATCCCCCGGTAGGCCAGGCGCAGCCGCTCCACCTCTCCGTCCATGGCGTGGCGCAGGCGGATGGTGAAAGCCACCCGAGCCAGAGGCAGCCGTCCCCTGCCCAGAAGGCGTACCTCCCACCTTCCCTCCTCTCCCCTCACCACATCCGTTGGAACGCCCCTCAGCTCCAGGCGGCAGGTGAGGAGGACGGGCAGGCTCAGGAGAAGGGACAGCACCGGCGCCGCCAGCACCGCCCAGAAGCAGAAGGCAGCCAGATAGTGGGTGTTGAAGATGTACACCAGAAAGGCCCCCAGCAGCACCAGGAGGTAGAGGATCCTTCGGCCCCACATGGCGCTCACCGGATCTTGGGGGCGGGGATGCTGTCCAGCACCTCCTGGGCGATGCGGCGGGCGTCCCGCTCCCCGGAGGCCAGCAGCAGCCGGTGGGCCACCGTGTCGCACCAGATGCGATGGATATCCTCCGGCAGCACGTAATCCCGGCCCCAGAGGAAGGCTGCAGCCCGGCTCACCGCCGCCACCGCCAGGGTAGCCCGGGGACTGCCTCCCTGGAGAATCCGGGGATTCTGCCGGGTGGCGGTGACCAGACGAACGATGTAGGCCATCAGATCCTCGCTGAGATGGACCTGGTCCACGGTCCGGCGCAGCTCCTCCAGCTCCTGATGGTTCAGCACCCGGCCCACCTGGTCGAGAAGGCTCCCCCGACTCTTGCGCCGCAGCAGCTCCACCTCCTCCTCCGGCTTGGGGTAGCCCATGGTGAGGCAGATCATGAACCGGTCCAGCTGGGAATCCGGAAGCAGCTGGGTCCCCGCCGCTCCCACCGGGTTTTGGGTGGCAATGACCAGGAAGGGCTCCGGAATGGGGTAGGTATTGCCGTCTACCGTCACCTGCCCCTCCTCCATGGCCTCCAGCAGCGCCGACTGGGTGCGGGAGGTGGCGCGGTTCAGCTCGTCGGCCAGGAGAAGGTTACAGAACAGGGCCCCCTTCTGGTACTCCAGCTGCTGCTTCTCCCGGTTATAAACAGAAAACCCTGTGAGGTCCGAGGGCAGCACGTCGGGGGTGAACTGGACCCGGTTGTACTGGAGTCCCAGGGCCCGGGAGAAGGCCAGCGCCATGGTGGTCTTCCCCACGCCGGGGATATCCTCCAACAGGATGTGCCCTCTGGCCAGCACCGTCATCAGAGTTTTGATCACCACATCGTCCTTGCCGATCACCGCCTTGCGGACCTCTGCCACCACCCGGGCGGCCTGACGGCTCTTCTCCTCCATACCCGTCACTTCCTTTCCTTCCCGCTTCCTGCAAGCAGACAATCTGTAGCCATTATACCCCACCGGCGTTCTCCATTGCAAGGGGGCGTTTCTATCCGCACACGATGAAACCACAGCGCCCCCGGTCTCCCGAGGGCGCTTGGAAAGGGGTCAGGTATCCAGAATCTCTCTGGCAATGGGGTCCTCCGCATCCATGACGATAACCCGGCGGTTCTTGGCCCCCTCGCTCTCCACAAACTTTCCGTTGGCGTCCCGGTCCTGTCCCCGGACAAAGGGGTCCGCCTCATAGCCCAGGCCAATGGTGAGAAGCTGGGAAGCAGGCACATCGAAGGCCTCCGTCAGCAGGTCCTTCACCGCCTCCGCCCGCCGGTTGGACAGCTTGACACAGGAGGCCTGCTCTCCGGAGGTGGCGGTGGTGCCGGCAATGAGGATGGGGTGATCCGGATGGGCCAGGATGATCTCCGCCACCGGAGCAAGAGCGGCTTTGGCGTCCGCCTCGCTGACGAACACCGCCTGATCCGCCACGAACATAACCTGAGTGGAGTTGAGCTCAAAAGGGACCTCAAAAACCAGAGTCTCCTTCTCCAGCGTCTCTACCGACGCGCCGACAGGGGCAGGCTCTTCCGGAGACTTGATGGTAAGGGTATAGTCGATGGTCTCGTCCCGGTTGTATTCACAATAGATGGCCATGTAGTAGACCGTCCCCGGCTGCAGGCCCTCCACCTCCTTGGTGGACGCCCGTCCGGAGCTGTCGGCACCCAGGTGAGCCAGCTCTTTCCCTTCCTCGTCATAGATATAAATCATGACGTTGGAAGAATCCAGAGTCTCATTGACAGCACTGAATTTGTAGACGGCATTCTCCGCCGCTCCGGTGACAAAGGCGAACCAGGAAAACCGCCCATCCGACACCCGTCCGGAGACTTTGGCGTCCAGGGGAAACAACGCAGCATCATCCATATTGCTGCCGGGATAGATGGTCTCCCCACCGGTGGTACCGCCGGCAGTCTGAAGACTGTCGGTAGTCTGGTAGCCGGTCTCCGCCTGAGGAGATTTGACCGTCAGCACGTAATCGATGGTCTCGTCCCGGTTGTACTCACAGGCAGCTGTAATGTAGTAGGTCGTGTTAGGAGCCAGTTCCTTCACCTCTTTGGTGACAGCCCGTCCGGAGTTGCCAACTTCCATATGGAGCAGCTCCGTACCTTCCTCATCGTACACCGCAAAGACCACGGCAGAAGAATCCAGAGTTTTGTTGATGGCCGTGAGCTTGTAGACGGCGTCCGCCGTCCCCTTGGTGGTAAAGGCAAACCAGGAGAACCGTCCGTCCGCCACAGCTCCATACATCTTCGTATCCAGCGGCACCAGCACTGCGTCGTTCTGGTTGGTGCCGCCCTTGATCTCCACTGTATCCTCACCGGCTTCCTCTATTGTCTCGGCGCTCTCTTCTTCGGAGGGCCGTACCGGCTCTTTGTCGGCTTGGTCCGTGGAGGCGGAATCCTTGTCCTCGCTCTCCATGGGGTCCGTGACCTCCATGTCATTTTGGCTCTCATCATCTTTCTGTACTCCGCCGCACGCAGTAAGAGACGCCAGCAGCAGCAACGCCAGCAACAGTGCCACCCACTTTTTCATGTTCATGTTCTCCTTCTTTCTATTGATCTCTTTTTCCTGCTCTATCCCAGCACATGGATATCGCCGGTGGTAGGCTGCCCCACCGGCATGGAAGTGTCGCTGGGCCAATAGGTGTTTTGGGGGTCAATGCTGAAGGTCAGATGCTGACCGTCATACCCTGCCGTATCTTCCGTGTCAAAGATCGCGATGATCTTCACTTCCCCGCTCCGGGGACCGTCGATTCCCTCCAGCTCCATGGTCTGGGGGGTATCCAGCACGATCAAACGGAAGGTGGCGTTATGGTCCGTCCAGGGGGCGTTGGGGTCCGGACATCCCTGGAGCTCGATGACCTCCTCATAGGTGTAAGTACCGATGGTGCCGGTGAAAACGATCCGGTCTCCGTCCTCCGGGAGGGTACTCTCTCCGGGGGCTTCACTGACCGTCCCGCTGTTCTCTCCGCTCCCCGCTTCTGGTGCGGTCCAGCTGTTCAGTGCGCTGAGGTCCCCGATCTCCTGCCAGGGGATCGTCTCAAAGGACATGTCCCCAGGAATCTGATCCAGCCGTCCGGACCAGAGGGTCTCCATCACCAGAGTGTCGTCCCGGATGGCTGCCCGGCAGATCTCCGTAGCTCCGGTACCGCTGGAGACGTAGGTAGTCTGGAGTCCCACGCCGTCCCTCCCCAGGGTGACGCCGCCTCGGAAACCACCGCCGCCCACTCCGGTCACCAGGGTCTCCGGGGGCTGGCGGACCGTGCCGGTGTCCGGGTCATACTGGAACACCCGGATCTGGCAGAGATAGTCCTCGGTCTCCTGGGAGAGGAGCAAGGTGGGCACCGCGTCCTCTGCCTGGAGCTGGATCAGGGCGTACTGGTAGTTTCCGGTAGCCGCGGCAGTAGTACCGTAGTCGTAGCTGTCCGCCTGGCTGATGATGGTCCGGTAGGCTTCAAGGGCCAGATCCACATCACTCTCCGGCTCCTCTTCCGACGGTTCAGCCTGCTGGTCACTGTCAGGATCGCCGGGGTTCTCCGTAACCACAGTGGGTGGCTCCTCCGGGGAGCGAGCCAAGCGGGAGACTCCGAAGGCTCCTGCTCCTACCAAAGCCACACCAGTCAAGACCAAAAGACCGATCTTGACAGCTCCCAGGCCTCCGACAGCCGCTGCCGTCCCTGTGGAGGCTGCCCCTCCGCCTGCGGCAGAAGAGACAGCTGCTCCTCCAGCGGAAGCAGAAGCACCGGCGGCGGCACCGGCCGTCTGGGCAGCCCCTGCCAGGGCACCCTCCAGAACCCGTCCCGGAATCTGGGCGGCGTAGACCTCCCGGCCCCGCAGCAGCCACAGGAGGAAGGGGATGGGTGCCAGACCGTAGAGCTTGGTACCGCTCTTCTCCAGCTCCCGGACCTTGGCCTCGATCTTCCTTCGGCCATAGAGCAGGCGGCTTTTCACCGCGCTCTCAGAGGCCCCCAGGGCGGCGGCGATATCCTTCACCGGCATCTCCTGGTAGTAGAACATACCGATGACCGCCCGCTGATCCTCCGGCAGACTGTCGATAATCTCCCTCAGCAGGCGGGCCGTCTCCTCCCGGTCCAGAACTTGCTCGGGGAGTGCGCTCTCCCGCTCCTCCACCAGCCGCTCCTCCGGCGGAAGCTCCTTTTCCTCGCTGCCGCCCAGGTCTGAAAACAGGGTGGGTCTCCGCTTTTTCAGCCAGTCCCGGGCGGTGTTGGCGGCAATCTGCCGCACCCAGGGGAGAAATTTCTCCTCCCCCGCGAAGCTGTCCAGATGGGTGAATGCCTTGATATAGGCGTCCTGGAGAATGTCCCAGGCGTCCTCCTCGTTTTTAATCATAGACCGAACCGTGGCGAACACCTTGCCGCAGGTCTGCTCATACAGGGCGGCCATGGCCCCTTGATCACCGCCGCGGGCCCGCTCCACCAGAATCGCAAGCCCATCTGCTTCCTCCGCCGTCCTGCCGCAGTGGGGGCAAAATTTTCCGCCCTCTGGCAAGGGCGCGCCGCAGTATACACAGTACATCACGATCTCTCCTCTCGTAACTCTCCCAATATTCGCCGCAAAATTTCGCTCTTTTTCTTCCTATCCACCGGGAAGCACTCTATTGCGGCCCGAATCAATCGCCGCAATACCGAATCTATCAATCGCTGTTCCTCCTCTCTCCGTTCCGTTGTACTTCTATAACGAGGGAGGAGGGCTACCGGTTGCAGGGTTTCAAAAATTTTTCAAAAATAATTGAGGCGGACCACCGGGACGCCTCTCGGTGATTCGCCTCTGTTCCCCATCAGTTTACCACAGCAATGCATTGGAATCAATGAAAGCTTAAAAAGAGCGGCCTCCGGTGGAGGCCGCTCCCATGGTTCTGCACAGGGCAGTATTTTGACAGTCTGGATCAGTACAGCTTCGCTCCGGCGGGGATCCGGTCATCCACCATCAGGAGGTTGAGACCCTCTCTCCCGTTCTCCTCGTGAACAGCGGAGATCAGCATACCCTCGGAATCAATCCCCATCATCTTCCGGGGAGGCAGGTTCACAATGGCGATAGCGGTCTTTCCCACCAGCTCCTCGGGCTCGTAATACTCGTGGATACCGCTGAGAATGGTGCGCCTGCGGTCCGTGCCGTCGTTCAGGGTGAACTTCAGCAGCTTCTTGCTCTTGGGCACCGCCTCACAGGCCTCGATCTTCACCGCCCGGTAATCGGACTTGGCAAAAGTCTCAAAGTCCACCATCTCCTCAAAGAGGGGCTCGATCTTCACATTGGAGAAGTCGATCTTGGCCACAGGAGCCGCTGCCGCGCTTTCTGCCGGCTTCTCCGCCTTCTCCCCGCCATCCTTCTTGTCAAGGGGCTTCATGGTGGGGAACAAAATCACCTCCCGGATGGTGTCGGCCCCGGTGAGGAGCATGACGCACCGGTCGATGCCCATGCCCATGCCGCCGGTGGGAGGCATGCCGTACTCCAGAGCGGTGAGGAAATCCTCGTCCAGCATCTCCGTCTCCTCGTCGCCCCGCTCCCGCTGCTCCACCTGCTTTTCAAAGCGCTGGCGCTGGTCGATGGGGTCGTTGAGCTCGGAGTATGCGTTGGCCAGCTCACTGCGGCAGACGAAGAGCTCAAACCGCTCGGTGAGCCGGGGATCCTGGGGACTCCGCTTGGTGAGGGGGCTCACCTCCACGGGATACATGGTGATGAAGGTGGGCTGCACCAGCTGCTCCTCCACCTTCTGGTCAAAGCAGGCGTACAGGGCGTTGCCCCAGGTCTTCTCCGCCGCGTCCGCCAGCTCCACGCCGATGGCCTTAGCGGCGGCCACCGCCTCTGCGTCATCGGTAATGGTGCCGAAGTCCACCCCGGCGTACTCCTTCACCGCGTCCACCATGGTGAGACGCCGCCAGCCGGGGGTCAAGTCGATGTCCTCCCCCTGCCACTTCACCTGATAGGTACCCAGAATCTTCTGGGCCGCTCCGGAAAGGATGCCCTCGGCAATGTCCATCATGCCGTGGAAGTCGGTGTAAGCCTGATAGAGCTCCACGGTGGTGAATTCCGGGTTGTGCTTGGGATCCATGCCCTCGTTGCGGAAAATGCGGCCGATCTCATACACCCGGTCCATGCCGCCCACGATCAGCCGCTTCAGGGGCAGCTCCGTGGCGATACGCATGTACATGTCGATGTCCAGGGTGTTGTGGTGGGTGATGAAGGGCCGGGCGGCGGCGCCGCCGGCGATGGTGTTCAAAACCGGGGTCTCCACCTCAATATAGCCCATGTTGTCCAGATAGTCCCGCATGAACTTGATAAACTGAGAGCGGATCTGGAAGTTGCGCTTTACCTCCGGGTTCACCATCAAATCCACGTACCGCTGACGGAACCGCAGCTCCTTGTCCTGAAGGCCGTGGAACTTCTCCGGCAGGGGCAACAGGGACTTGGAGAGCAGCGTGATGTGCCGGGCCCGGACGCTCATCTCCCCCCGCTGGGTGCGGAAGACCTCGCCGTCCACACCCACAATGTCGCCGATGTCGTACTTCTTGAAGCGCTTGTACTCCGCCTCGTCCATCTCGTCCTGACGGGCGTAGAGCTGGATGCGGCCGTCCCGGTCCTGGAGGTCGCAGAAGCTCACCTTGCCCATGCCCCGCTTGCTCATGAGGCGGCCGGCCACCTTCACGGCCTTCCCCTCCATGGCGTCAAAGTTGTC
>CALXDC010000050.1 GCA_944386975.1 uncultured Oscillospiraceae bacterium
CAGCAAGGGTTTCAGGGGTTGCATCTTTTTCAGCAACCTTAGTTGGTCCGAGTGGCGGGATTTGAACCCACGGCCTCATGGACCCGAACCATGCGCGCTACCAACTGCGCTACACCCGGAAACGTGCTTATATAGTATACGATAACTTCCGAGAAGTTGCAAGCCCTTTTTGAAAATTTTCCGTCTCGACGGGCACCCTATTTCTCAAAGCTGCTCAGAGCCGCCCCAATGCAGGTGGCGTAAGTGGCATTCTCCGGAATTACAAACTGAATCCCGTGGAGCCGGGTGAACAGATCAAAGCAGGGGCGGCACAGGTCCAGCACCGTCATGAAGCCTGTCAGTACCACTGTGTCGCACTTCTGCGCCTTGCAGGCCATCACTGCGATGGTGCCGATGGACTGGAAAATCATGTTCACAATACCCGTTGCAATGTCACTGTGGGTCGCGTCGTCGGACACGT
The DNA here is from genome assembly GCA_944386975.1 of uncultured Oscillospiraceae bacterium. GTDB lineage: Bacteria > Bacillota > Clostridia > Oscillospirales > Oscillospiraceae > CAJFPI01. The sequence goes on from CALXDC010000050.1 coordinate 461, forward strand.
TGCCGAAATTGGCGGCGGTAATGTCCAGAGGCAGGGTGCTATATCCCTGCTGAGTAATATCCCCCACGTTCAGGTCAATTTTGGAGATATTTCCCTGATTGCTCAGCTTTTTAATCTGCTCAAACTGTCGAGCGCCGCACAACAGGGAGCACAGCCCCGCCAGGGTGCCGCCCCCCACGCCGGAACCACCCAGGTGGACCATCTCCCCGGTATTGTGGTCCGCCCAGATGAAGGCGGTGCCGGTACCCATGCTGACGACCACCGCCCGGCTGCGGCCAGACAGCGCCAGACCGCCGGTGCCTACCGCTGTGAATTCCTCCACCTTTACGGTGGGGATACCGTAGATGTCGCCCTCCACATAGGACGCCCCTACCCCGGTGAGCACGATGCGGTTGATGTCCTTTAGCTGCAGCTTGTTGTGGGTCATGAAGCTGCCCAGGGCCCCGTACAGGGAGGTGAGCGGTCCTTCCGCCTTCACCCGGTCCATGGCGATCACGCTCTTATCCTCCCGCAGTCCCACAATTTTGGTGGTGGAACCGCCGATATCAATGCCCAGAATCACTGCCATGGTCCGGCCTCCTGTCAGGTTGTTTCGGTGGGGGCGGGGGGTGGGAGCGCATCTTCCCGCCACCCCTGGCGAAAGGCGCGTTTTCAGGCGGATGGCCGGCCCTTCGCTGGTTGTTGGTATTCCCATCTTATGATAAAATCCGTCGAAAGTCAATAAAGCCGTTGCGAAAAAGGAGGAATGGAACTATAATAGGGAAAATAAGCCGGTACTGCTCAGACGGAAAAACGGCGGAAAAGTGAGGGGTTACGGGATGGACCGAAACAATTGGAACTTGACCATGCTCTGCGATTTTTATGAGCTGACCATGGCCAACGGCTACTTTTTGAAGGGGTTTCAGGACAAGATTACCTACTTCGACATTTTCTTCCGACGGGTTCCTGACGGAGGCGGCTTCGCCATCGCCGCCGGTCTGGAGCAGCTGGTGGACTATATCAAAAACCTCCACTTTTCCCCCGAGGATATTCAATACCTCCGGGGGCGAGAGATGTTTGACGAGGCGTTTTTGGACTATCTGGCCCATTTCCGCTTCACCGGCGATATCTGGGCAGTTCCGGAGGGGACGCCCATCTTTCCCAACGAGCCCATTCTCACTGTCCGGGCGCCCGCCATCCAGGCCCAGATGGTGGAGACCTACGCCCTTTTGTGCATCAACCACCAGAGTCTCCTGGCCACCAAGGCCAACCGGGTGGTCCGGGCCGCCGACGGCCGGGCGGTGATGGAGTTCGGCGCCCGGCGGGCCCAGGGGGCGGAGGGCGCCGTCAACGGCGCCCGGGCCGCCTACATCGGCGGCGCCGTCGGCACGGCCACCGTCCTCAGCGATCAGGTCTTCGGCGTGCCGGCTCTCGGCACCATGGCCCACAGCTGGGTCCAGATGTTCGACAGCCAGCTGGAAGCCTTCAAGGCCTACTGCCAGCTCTATCCCCAGAACGCAGTATTGCTGGTGGATACCTATAATACCCTGAAAAGCGGCGTGCCCGACGCCATCCGGGCCTTCAATGAGGTGCTCAAGCCCATGGGCATCAAAAAGTGCGGGATCCGCCTGGACAGCGGCGACATCACCTACCTCACCAAAGAGGCCAGGAAAATGCTGGACGCCGCCGGGTGGACGGAGTGCACCATCACCGTCTCCAACTCCCTGGACGAGTATCTGATCCGGGATCTCCTGCTCCAGGGGGCCCAGATCAACGCCTTCGGTGTGGGCGAGCGGCTCATCACCGCCCGCAGCGAACCGGTGTTCGGCGGGGTGTACAAGCTGGTGGCGGTGGAGCAGGACGGCCAGGTGGTGCCCAAGATCAAGATCAGCGAGAATGTTACCAAGATCACCACCCCCCACTACAAGAAGTTCTACCGCTTTTTCGGCAACGACAACGGCAAGGCCATCGCCGACTATCTCTGCGTCTACGATGAGACGGTGGATGACGCCAAGCCGCTGGAGATCTTTGACCCGGACGCCACCTGGAAAAAGAAGGTGGTGCACGACTTCACTGCCAAGGAGATGCAGGTGCCGGTGTTCCAAAACGGCGTGTGCGTCTACGACCTGCCGTCTTTGGAGGAGATCCGAGCCTACTGCAAGCAGCAGGTGGACACCCTCTGGGACGAGGTGAAGCGCTTTGACAATCCCCACAAGTATTACGTGGACCTCAGCCGGAAGCTGTGGGAGATCAAATATCATCTGTTGGATCGGACCTATTGAGAGGAAAGGGGGGACCCGGGGTGCGCATGGTAAAAAAGCAGACGCGGCAGCGCCGTATCGCGGCGGCTGTCCGCATCGGCATGGTCATCGTGCTGTTTTTACTGAACATCGCCTTGGTGGTCCTGTTGTCCTACTACCTGCAAAAATACGCCTTCTGGGTTTATCTGGTCCTGGAAGTGCTGGGGATCATTGTAGCAGTACACCTTCAGGGGCGGTGGGGCAGCTCCTCCTACAAGATGGCCTGGACCATGCTGCTCCTGGCCGCGCCGGTGGCGGGGCTGATCCTCTATGAGCTGTGGGGCGGCAGCGCCCAACGGAAAAAGCAGATGCTCCAGCCCATCCGGCCCCCCCAACACAAGGATTATGAGCGTCAGCGCAGCCAGGACTATATCCGGCGCCTGGCCGACAGCTTCCCTACATGGGCGAGGGAGGCCCAGCTCCTCTGCCACCACGACTTTATGCTCTACAAGAATACCGCCGTCACCTACTTCGACTGCGGCGAGGCCTTCTTCAAGGACCTCCTGGAGCGGGTGGACCGGGCAGAACACTTTGTCTTTCTGGAATACTTCATTCTGGCGGAGGGAAAGCTGTGGGACCGGCTCTTTGCCTCCCTGCGGGACCGGGTGAGTCGGGGGGTGGAGGTGAAGATCATCTTCGACGACTTCGGTTGTATCACCCGCATGTCCGGCAAAATGGTGGACGCCATGCGCCAGTGCGGCATGGAGGTGGCCATCTTCAGCCCTGTCCACCAGTATGTCAACCGACTCTACTTCAACTACCGGGACCACCGGAAGATTTTCTGCATCGACGGGGATTTCGCCTACACCGGCGGCATCAATATCGCCGACGAGTACGCCAACCTCATCAACCGCTTCGGCCACTGGAAGGATAGCGGCTGTCTTCTGGAGGGGGAGGGGGCCTGGGGCCTCACCCGGCTGTTCCTCCACATGTGGGAGAGCATGGGGGGGACCCTCCACAACGAGTACGATTACTACAGGCCCCACGGGCCGGTGCAGGCGGAGGGGTGGTGCCAGCCCTTCTGCGACGGACCCAACAACAACCCGGAGAATCCGGCGGAGGAGCTATATCTCCAGGCAGTGTCCACCGCTCGGGAGTTTCTCTATATCACCACGCCCTACCTGGCCATTGAAGACTCCATGATGGACGCCCTCTGTGTGGCGGCGGACAGCGGGGTGGACGTGCGGCTGCTCATGCCCGGAACTCCGGACCACCGGTATACCTATCTGGCCGCCGGAGCCTACTACGACCGGCTTTTGAGCCACGGGGTGCGGCTATACGAGTACAACCCCGGCTTTCTCCACAGCAAGGTGCTGGTGGCGGACGGGGAGATGGCGGTGGTGGGCACCGTCAACATGGACTACCGCAGCTTCCAGCTCCACCACGAGTGCGGCGTAGTGCTCTACGGCATGCCGGCGGTGGAGCACGTCTACCGGGACCTGCGGGCGGTGATGGAGCAGTGCGGGGAGATCCGGCTGGCCCAGTGGCGCAAGCGAAACATCTTCCGCCGCATGAGCGAGAGCATTTTACGGATCTTCACCATCTGGATGTAAGGAGCGTTGTGTTTATGGCGAGAGGCTTGGTCCACATTTACTGCGGAGACGGGAAGGGAAAGACCACCGCCTCCATCGGCCTGTCCCTCCGGGCGGCGGGGGCGGGGCTGCGGGTGCTATACGTCCAGTTTTTTAAGGACGGCAGCTCCTCGGAGTTCCGCCTTTTGGAGCAGGCGGGGGTTACCTTTCTGCGCCCGGCCAAGAAGTTCGGATTTTATCGGACCCTGACGCCGCAGCAGCGGGAGGAGGCCCGGGCATTCTATACGGAGCACTTCCGCACCGCCGCTGCCATGGCGGGGGACTTCGACCTTCTGGTGCTGGACGAGGCCATGAGCGCCTGCCGCACGGGGGTGGTCCCCGAGGAAGAGGTGCTGGCCTTTCTTCAGAGCAGGCCGGAGAGGCTGGAGGTGGTGCTCACCGGCCGGGATCCCTCCCAAGCCCTTTTCGACGCGGCGGACTACGTCACGGAGATGTGCAAACGCAAGCACCCCTTCGACCGGGGAATCCCCGCCCGGAGGGGCATTGAGTTTTAGCGGCGCGGAGAGACGGCAAAAGGCCGGCCCGGAAGGGCCGGCCTTTTGAAGCTGCGGTTGCCGTCAGGCTGTGGGGTTCCCGGGCTCCATTACCGCCACACAGCGGTTGATGGTGACGCCCTCCTCATAAAATTTGGCCTCGTAGTCGGTCATCACGCCCTGAGGGCCGTCAGCATGGAGGTCCCGGGTGACCTGATGGAGAGAGAACCCCGCCTGGGGAAACTCCTCCAGAGAGAATTCGAACAGGGGGTCGTTGTCCGTCTTGAAGTGGATCTCGCCACCCTCCGCCAGCACCTGGCGGTAGAGAGTCAGGAAATTCCGATGGGTCAGGCGGCGCTTGGCCTGGCGCTTGGGGGGCCAGGGGTCGCAGAAGTTGAGGAAGATCCGGTCCACCTCGCCGGGGGCGAACAGCTCCGGCAGGGCCGCCGCGTCCCCCACCAGGAAGAACACGTTTTTCAGCTCCGCCTCCATGGCCCGCTCCATGGCCACCACCTGGGCGTCGGCCACCTTTTCCACGGCGATGAACAGCACCTCCGGATTCTGCCGGGCGGTCTCCACGGTGAAGCGGCCCTTCCCGCAGCCCAGCTCCAGATAGAGCGCGGCGGCGCCGGGCATCAGATCCCGCCAATGTCCCCGCATGGCCGGGCCGTCCTTTACATGGACGGCGCCGCAGCGCTCCATCCGGGGCACCAGATTTTTCTTTTTACGCATCCGCATGAGCGGTCCTCCGTTCAAAAGTGTGAGTATTTATACTCTATCACAGGGAAAAGAAAATGTAAATGCCCCGGGGCGCGGGAAATTTTCTGGTCGCAAAATTTTGTAAAATTTGGCATATTTTTTCTCTATGAGCCTGTAAATCTCTGCGGATTTTTCCTTGTAGAGAACAAAAAGCGGTGATACAATACCATTGAATTTTTTTTGCTCCCATCCGGGGGCCACGGAGAGGAGCGGACGCCATGCACGATACCTATCAAAGTCCCCTCTGCAGCCGGTACGCCAGTCGTACCATGCAGCACATTTTTTCGGACGATTTCAAGTTCTCCACATGGCGCAGGCTGTGGACGGCCCTGGCCGAGAGTGAGATGGAGCTGGGGCTCCCTGTCACGGCGGAGCAGGTGGAAGAGCTGCGCGCCCACATCCACGATATCGACTACGACATGGCCGCCCGGGAGGAGGATCGGGTCCGCCACGACGTGATGGCCCATGTTCACACCTACGGCGCCTGCTGCCCCAAGGCCAAGGGCATCATCCATTTGGGGGCCACCTCCTGCTTTGTGGGGGACAACACGGACCTCATCCAGATGTACGAGGCCATGGGCCAGATCCGCCGCCTCCTCATCAACACACTGGGGGCCCTGGCGGACTTTATGGAGCGGTGGAAGGGCCAGCCCACTCTGGCCTTTACCCACTTCCAGGCCGCTCAGCCCACCACCGTTGGCAAGCGGGCGGCCCTGTGGGCCCACGACCTGCTGCTGGACCTGGAGCGGCTGGACTTTGAGCGAAGTCATTGGAAGCTCCGGGGCTGCAAGGGTACCACCGGTACTGGGGCCAGCTTCCTGGAGCTGTTCCATGGGGACAGCGCCAAAGTGAAGGAGCTGGATCGGCGGGTGACAGAGAAGATGGGGTTCGCGGCGGCCTACCCTGTCACCGGCCAGACCTATAGCCGGAAGGTGGACTTCAACGTCCTCTCCGTCCTCAGCGGCATCGCCCAGTCCGCCGCCAAGTTCTCCAACGACATCCGGCTCCTCAGCCACCTCAAGGAGTTTGACGAACCCTTCGAGTCCGGTCAGATCGGTTCCTCCGCCATGGCCTACAAGCGAAACCCCATGCGCTCCGAGCGCATCGCCTCCCTGAGCCGGTACGTCATGTGCGATCTCATGAACCCCTCCATCACCGCCGCTACCCAGTGGTTTGAGCGGACGCTGGACGACAGCGCCAACCGGCGTATCGCCATCCCCGAGGCCTTCCTGGCGGTGGATGCCATCTTGCAGCTCTATACCAACATCATCTCCAGCGGCGTCCCCTACCCCAAGGTCATGGAGCGCCATCTCCAGGAGGAGCTGCCCTTCATGGCCACGGAGAACATCATGATGCACTGCGTGGAGAAGGGCGGCGACCGCCAGGAGCTCCACGAGGCCATCCGGGAGCACTCGGTGGCGGTGGCCAAGCGGATGAAGCTGGAGGGCGGGGACAACGACCTTCTCAGCCGCATTGCCGCCGACAGCCGCTTCGGCGTCACCCGTTCGGAACTGGAGGGCCTTCTGGACGTGAAAAAGTTCACCGGCTGCGCCGCGGTGCAGACCGAGGATTTCCTCAACCAGTTCGTCCGGCCGGTGCTGGAGGCAAACCGGGATCTCCTGGGGGCGGAGATCTCCATCAACGTGTAAATCTGATCCCTCATCTGAGGAATTTCGAGGAGGAACTTCTATGTTAACAGCGATCGTAGGCATCAACTGGGGCGACGAGGGCAAGGGCCGGATGGTGGACCTGCTCAGCCGGGAGTACGACGTGGTGGTCCGCTACCAGGGCGGCGGCAACGCCGGCCACACTGTGGTCAACGAGCAGGGCAAGTTCGCGCTGCATCTGCTGCCCTCCGGCATTTTCCACAAGGGCGTGATAAACGTCCTGGGCAACGGCGTGGCCCTGGACTGTGAGAGCCTGTGGGAGGAGATGGAGGACGTGCGCTCCAAGGGCGTGTCCATCACTCCCGAGAACCTGAAGATCAGCGACCGGGCCTCTCTGCTGCTGCCCTGGCACCGGGATCTGGACAGCCTGGAGGAGGAGCGTCTTGCCGACAAGAAGTACGGCTCCACCAAGCAGGGCATCGCCCCCTTCTACTCCGACAAGTATCAGAAGAAGACGGTCATGGCCGGGGAGCTGCTCTATCCCGAGAAGCTCTGGGAGCACCTGGAGGGGATTCTGGAGTGGAAGAACCTGATTCTGGAGCGGGTCTACGGCGCCAAGCCCTACACCATGGAGGACCTGAAGGCCTGGGTGGCCGACTACGGCGAGAAGATCAAGCCCTTTATCTGCGACACCGGCGCCGTTCTCCGGGACGCCCAGGCGGCGGGGAAGAGCATCCTCTTTGAGGCCCAGCTGGGCTCCCTCCGGGATCTGGACTACGGCATCTACCCCTACACCACCTCCTCCAACGCCATCGCCGCCTATGCGCCTGTGGGCTCCGGCCTGCCCAGCGCCAAGTTGGACAGCGTGGTGGGCGTGGTGAAGGCCTACTCCTCCTGCGTGGGCGAGGGTCCCTTCACCTGTGAGTTCTTCGGGGAAGAGGCGGACAAGCTCCGTGAGGCCGGCGGCGAGTACGGCGCCAAGACCGGGCGGCCCCGCCGGGTGGGTCCCGTCGACATCGTAGCCACCCGCTACGGCGTCCAGTGCCAGGGGGCTACCAGCATCGCCCTGACCAAGATGGACGTGCTCAGCTACATGGAGGAGATCCCGGTCTGTGCCCACTATGAGCTGAACGGGGAGCAGATCGACACCTTCCCCTTCCCGGCGGTGCTGGCCGACGCAAAGCCGGTGATGACCACCATGCCCGGCTGGAAGTGCGATATCTCCGGCGCCCGCCGGTGGGAGGATCTGCCCCAGGCGGCCCGGGACTATGTGACGTATATTGAGCGGGAGATCGGCTGCCCCATCCAGTACGTCTCTGTGGGGGCGGAGCGGGACGCCTATATCAAGCGATTCTGAGAAAGACAAGAGGGACTCCGCGGCGGATGCTGACGCTGCGGAGTCCCTTTTTGGCGGGAAAGTATGGCTTACAGAAGGCCGAGATGGCGGAAGAGAGTGAAGAGAACGCAGAGGGAGACGCAGGAGAGGCAGGTGGTCACCACGATGTTGGACACCGCCAGATCCGCGTCGCCGCCGATCTGGCAGGTCATATTGAAGGTGGTCACCGCCGCCGGCGCACCGAAGAGACAGACGATCACCCCCAGCTGGTAGCCGGTGAAGCCCAGCAGAATGGCCAGGGCCGCCGCGATACCGGGGACCAACAGGAGCTTGACGAAGCTGATAGCGATGAGCTTCCAGCGGTACTTGCGGATAAAGGCGAAGGTGAAGCAGCCCCCCATGAAGATCTGGGCCATGGGGTTGGCGGTCTGGGCGATGTCGGACAGGCCGTTCATCAGCGGCGTGGGGATGGGCACCGCCAGAAGCCCCAGCACCATGCCCAGAATGGGGGCCACGAAGAGGGGATTGGTAAGGGCGGTGACCAGGGCCTTGAGGGGGGAGGAGCGGCCCTGCTTGACCCGGTCGGCAAAGTAGCTGAGGACCAGGGCGGCGGAGAAGTTGTACACCGGGATCATGAAGCCGGTGAGCAGGGCCACCAGGGCGGCGCTCTCGTCTCCGAAGACCCGCAGGCACACGGCGGTGCCGTAGATGACGAAGTTGCCCCGGAAGGTGGACTGGATCATCACCCCCCGCTCCCGGTCGTCCCGCACCAGCTTGGGCACCAGGAAGAAGGCCACCGGTAGCGTCACCAGGGTGAGGACCATGCAGAAGACCATGGCCGACACCTCCTCTGTGGCGATGCCTCCGCTGTTGTACATGCTGAGAAACACCGAGACCGGCACCAGGAATTTGAAGCACAGGGCGTTGGCAATGCGCAGGAAATCCTGGGTGAAAAAGCCGATGCGGGTGAGGAAGTAGCCGAAAAAGATCAGAAGCAGCAGCGGAATCACCGCGTTGATGGTCAGAACCAGCATGTCCATAGGCGCTCTCTCCTTGCCGCGGCCCGCTCCCTCTGGGGAGAACCGCCTGAATTTGTCATATTTCTTTCTATATTATTATAGGAAGGGAGGGACCTGCCGTCAATGGACCGAGGCGGGGAAAACGACGCCCCAGGTGCCAAAAAATAGTGGGGAGATGACTGACAGGCGTTTCTTTGGCCGGCGGGAGTGCAGAGATGGAGGAGAAGAGACGCAGCCGGGAGAGGGAATTTTAAGGGGAAAAGCCTCCTTGTGAGAGCGTCCAAAAATTTTTCAGAAATTTTGTAAAAAACCGAGAAATAATGCTTGACATTTGGCAGGGGATCCTGTATTATAAATGAGCTTGCGTTAGGCGCGGTACTGCGCGCCGAACATACGCGAAACTGCGATGATGCAGGAGATTGCGGGCCTTTGCCCGGTAACTTCTGCGGAGTATGTCCGATAATCGGGCGGCTGAGGAGACCTTGTGCGCTGCGTAGATCGCCGTGCCATAGGGTGATACCGGCCTTTTTGCGCCGGTATTTCTTATGAGCGGGAATGATACGCACGGGTAAGCGTATAAATTCTCTTCGCCGTACAGAGTAAGGTCAGGGCAAGCTACTTTGTACAAAACATGGAGGAACAACCAAATGGCAAAAGAAATGATCCGCATTCGCCTGAAGGCCTATGACCACCAGGTCATCGATCAGTCCGCCGAGAAGATCGTCGAGACTGCCAAGCGCACCGGCGCTGCCGTGTCCGGCCCCATCCCCCTGCCCACCAAGAAGGAGGTCGTCACTATCCTCCGCGCCGTCCACAAGTATAAGGACAGCCGTGAGCAGTTCGAGCGCCGCACTCACAAGCGCCTCATCGACATCACCAACTCCACTCCCAAGACTGTGGAGGCCCTGATGGCCCTGGAGCTGCCCGCCGGCGTGGAGATCGAGATCAAGCTCTGATTTAAGAGCGGTCTCAACCAAATTTGCTGTACCCATTCGTCCGCCGACTTGCGTGAGGCGGACGGGGTCATGTCGGCAGAGCAATGCCTCCCAATGGGCACCTATGTCGACCAATAACCTATAAGGAGGAACATACATTGAAAGCGATCATCGGTAAGAAAGTTGGCATGAGCCAGATCTTCGATGCCGACGGCAAGGTGATCCCGGTCACTGTCATCGAGGCCGGTCCCTGCGTCGTGGTGCAGAAGAAGACCGTTGAGAAGGACGGCTACAAGGCCGTGCAGCTGGGCTACGAGGATGTCCCCGAGCGCAAGCTGACCAAGGGTGAGATGGGCCACCTGAACAAGGCCGGCGTCTCCCCCAAGAAGCACCTGAAGGAGTTTGATCTGGACGCCGAGCTGAATGTGGGCGACATCGTGAAGGCCGATACCTTTGCCGCCGGCGACCACGTGGACGTCACCGGCGTCAGCAAGGGCCACGGCTACGCCGGCGTCATCAAGCGCCACGGCGCTCACCGTCTGAAGGAGACCCACGGTACCGGTCCTGTCCACCGGCACGCCGGCTCCATGGGTTCCGGTACCGATCCCAGCCGCATCTTCAAGGGCAAGATCGGCGCCGGCCACATGGGTGTGGATCAGGTGACCATCATGAACCTGGATGTTGTGAAGGTGGATCCCGAGCTGAATATGATCGTGGTCCGCGGCGCTGTCCCCGGCCCCAAGGGCGGCCTGGTGACCGTGCGCACCACCAAGAAGACCATCCTGGAGAAGAAGGGCGAGGCTGCCGGTATCAGCGCCAACCCGCAGAAGGCTTCCGCCCGCGTCAATCCCCAGAAGGCCTCTGCGCGTAACAAATAAGGGAAAGGAGAGTGCTTAGAATGTCTACTGTGAACGTTTTGAACATGGCCGGCCAGAGCGTCGGCGAAGTAGAACTGAACGCCGCCATCTTCGGCATCGAGCCCAACATGGCCGTTGTTCATGAGGCGGTGAAGAACCATCTGGCCAACTGCCGTCAGGGCACCCAGTCCGCCCTGACCCGCGCCGAGGTGTCCGGCGGCGGCCGCAAGCCCTGGCGTCAGAAGGGAACCGGCCACGCCCGTCAGGGCAGCACCCGGGCTCCCCAGTGGACCCACGGCGGCATCGTGTTCGCCCCCAAGCCCCGCAGCTATAGCTACGTGCTGAACAAGAAGGTGAAGAGACTGGCTCTCAAGTCCGTCCTCTCCGCCAAGGCCGCTTCCGGCAGCATCATTGTGGTGGACAACATCGCCATGGACGCCATCAAGACCAAGGACTTCCGCGCCTTCCTGGACGCTGTGAAGTGCGACGGCAAGGCTGTCGTTATCACCCCCGAGGTTCGGGAGACCGTGGTGAAGAGCGCCCGGAACATCCCCGGCGTGGAGACCACCACCGCCAAGATCCTGGGCGTGTACGACCTGCTGAACGCCAAGTATCTGGTGATCGACCGCGCTGCTCTGGCCATCATCGAGGAGGTGTTTGCGTAATGACTGCTTACGATATCATCATTCGCCCCGTCATCACGGAGCGCTCCATGGCCAGCGTCGCCGACAAGAAGTACGTCTTCGAGGTTGCTCCCTCCGCCGGCAAGATCGAGATCAAGAAGGCTGTGGAGGAGATCTTCGGCGTGAAGGTCGCCAAGGTCAACACCATCAGCGTCCCCGGCAAGGCCAAGCGCCTGGGCGCTGCCCGGCCCGGCCGCACCAAGGACTGGAAGAAGGCCATCGTGCAGCTGACCGAGGAATCCAAGACCATCGAGATCTTTGAAGGTATGGTATAAGGGAGGAAACTGAAACATGTCTATCAAATCTTTTAAGCCGACCACCCCTTCTCGGCGGCACATGACGGTTTCCGGCTTCGACGGCATCGACAAGAAGGCCAAGCCCGAAGCCAGCCTGACTGAGGTCCTGAAGAAGAGCGCCGGCCGCAACAGCTATGGCCGCATCACCGTCCGTCATCGCGGCGGCGGCAACAAGCGCAAGTACCGCGTCATCGACTTCAAGCGTGACAAGGTTGGCACCGCCACCGTGCTGCGTCTGGAGTACGATCCCAACCGCTCCGCCAACATCGCCCTCATCGAGTATGAGGATGGCGAGAAGCGCTATATCCTGGCGCCCCAGGGCCTGAAGGCCGGCCACAAGATCATGACCGGTCCCGACGCCGACATCCTGCCCGGCAACGCCATGCCCCTGAGCAACATTCCTGTGGGTACTGTGATCCACAACATTGAGATGCACCCCGGCAAGGGCGGCCAGCTGGTCCGCGCCGCCGGCGCCGCCGCTCAGCTGATGGCCAAGGAGGGCAATGACGCCCAGATCCGTATGCCCTCCGGCGAGGTGCGCATCGTCCGCCTCAACTGCCTGGCCACCATCGGTCAGGTGGGCAATCTGGAGCACGAGAACATCCAGATCGGTAAGGCCGGCCGCAAGCGCCACATGGGTTGGCGTCCCACCGTCCGCGGCTCCGTCATGAACCCCTGCGACCACCCCCACGGCGGCGGCGAGGGCAAGAGCCCTGTGGGTCGTCCCGGCCCTGTGACCCCCTGGGGCAAGCCCGCTCTGGGTTACAAGACCCGCAAGACCAAGAACCCCACTGACAAGTTCATTGTCAAGCGGCGCAATGCGAAGTAAGGAGGTCAACTGAAGATGAGCAGAAGCGTAAAGAAAGGCCCCTTCATTGCCCCCGAGCTTTTGAAGAGAGTCGAAGAGATGAACCAGAGCGGCAAGAAGACCGTTCTGAAGACCTGGAGCCGCAGCTCCACCATTTACCCCGCCTTCGTGGGCCACACCATCGCTGTGTATGACGGCCGTAAGCACGTGCCCGTCTACATCCAGGAGGACATGGTCGGCCACAAGCTGGGTGAGTTTGCCCCCACCCGTACCTTCCGCGGTCACACCAAGGGCAAATAATTGAAGGAGGATGCAGAATATGGAAGCTAAAGCTTATTTGAAATATCTCCGCATCTCTCCCCGCAAGGTTCAGATCGTCGCTGATCTGATCCGCGGCAAGGATGTGGGGACCGCCATGGCCATCCTGATGCAGACTCCCAAGTCTGCCAGCGAGCCCATGATGAAGCTTTTGAAGAGCGCCGTGGCCAACGCCGAGAACAACTTCAGCATGGATGTTGAGAAGTTGTATGTCTCTCAGGTGTTCGCCACCCCCGGCCCCATCCTCAAGCGTATGATGCCCCGGGCTCAGGGCCGCGCCTATCGTATCAACAAGAGAACCTCTCACGTCACCCTGGCTGTGGCGGAGAAGGCCTAAGGAGGGAGACAGTTTATGGGACAGAAAGTTAATCCCCACGGCATGCGCGTGGGCGTCATCAAGGACTGGGACTCCCGCTGGTATGCCCGCGAGGAGAAGGTGGGCGATCTGCTGGTCGAGGACAAGAAGATCCGCGACTACCTGAAGAAGACCCTCTATAGCGCCGGCATCCCCAAGATTGAGATCGAGCGCCGCAACGATGTGGTGACCATCTTCATGCACTGCGCCCGCCCCGGCATGGTCATCGGCAAGGACGGCAAGGCCATCGAGGAGACCCGCCTGGCTGTGGAGAAGCTGATCAAGAAGACGGTGAAGCTGAACATCATCGAGGTCCGCAACCCCGATATGAACGCCCAGCTGGTGGCTGAGAACATTGCCGCCCAGCTGGAGAAGCGTATCTCCTTCCGCCGCGCCATGAAGAACGCCATGGGCCGCGCCATGCGCGCCGGCGCCAAGGGCATCAAGACCGCCGTTTCCGGCCGTCTGGGCGGCGCCGAGATCGCCCGCAGCGAGCACTATCACGAGGGCACCATCCCCCTGCAGACCATCCGGGCCGACATCGACTACGGCTTTGCCGAGGCTGCCACCACCTTCGGCCGCATCGGCGTGAAGGTGTGGATCTACAAGGGTGAGGTCCTCACCCAGACCCTGCGTACTACCCCCCGCACCATTGACACCAGCAAGCCTTACGAGGAGCGTCAGCGTCGTCCTCGCCGCGACGGCGATCGCCGCGGTGGTTTCAAGCGTGAGGGTGGCTTCAACCGCGACAACCGCGGCCCCCGCCGTGACGGTCAGGGCTTCAACAGAGGTCCCCGTCCCGAGAAGAAAGAAGGAGGCGCACAGTAATGCTTCTTCCCAAGAGAGTTAAGTATCGCCGTGTCCACCGCGGCCGCATGAAGGGCAAGGCCCTGCGTGGCAACACCGTGACCTACGGTGAGTTTGGCCTCGTGGCCCAGGAGCCCGGCTGGATCACCAGCAACCAGATCGAGGCCGCCCGTATCGCCATGACCCGCTACACCAAGCGCGGCGGTCAGGTGTGGATCAAGATCTTCCCCGATAAGCCCGTCACCGAGAAGCCCGCCGAGACCCGCATGGGTTCCGGTAAGGGTTCCCCCGAGTATTGGGTCGCAGTTGTCAAGCCCGGCCGTGTCATGTTTGAGATTGCCGGCGTTTCCGAAGAGGTTGCCCGCGAGGCCCTGCGTCTGGCCAGCCACAAGCTGCCCATCAAGAGCAAGATCGTCCAGCGCGAGGAGCCTCAGGCTCAGGAAGTAGGTGAGTAATGATGAAGGCAAGTGAAATCCGTAAGATGAGCGCGGCGGAGCTGGAGGCGAAGCTGGCCGGTCTGAAGAAGGACCTGTTCTATCTGCGCATGCAGCACGCCACCAATCAGCTGGACAACCCCATGAAGATCGCTGAGACCAAGCGTGACATTGCCCGAGTCAAGACCATTATCCGCGAGCAGCAGACCGCGGCCGCCAAGTAAGAGAAGGAGGTAACTTGAGATGAGTGAAGCAAGAATTTCCTCCCGTAAGACCAGAGTCGGCAAGGTCGTGTCCGACAAGATGGATAAGACTGTGGTTGTTGCGATCGAGGACCGTGTGGCCCATCCTCTGTACAAGAAGATCGTCGGCCGCACCTATAAGCTGAAGGCCCACGATGAGAATAACGCCTGCGGCGTCGGCGATAAGGTGAAGGTGATGGAGACCCGTCCCCTGAGCAAGGATAAGCGCTGGCGCGTGGTCGAGATCGTGGAAAAGGCGAAGTAAGGGAGGTGCCGATCAATGATTCAACAGGAGAGCTTTCTGAAGGTCGCTGACAATACCGGCGCCAAGGAAATCAAGTGCATCCGTGTGCTGGGCGGCTCCAAGCGCAAGTACGGCAACATCGGCGACGTGATCGTGGCCTCTGTCCGGAAGTCCACCCCCGGCGGCACGGTGAAGAAGGGCGAGGTCGTGAAGGCCGTGATCGTCCGCAGCGCCAAGGGCGTGCGTCGCGCCGACGGCACCTATGTTCGGTTCGATGAGAACGCCGCTGTTCTGATCAAGGACGACAAGAACCCCAGAGGTACCCGTATCTTTGGGCCCGTCGCTCGTGAGCTGCGCGACAAGGATTA
>CALXDC010000051.1 GCA_944386975.1 uncultured Oscillospiraceae bacterium
TGGAGATCCAGGGTTTCAAGTCCTTCCCGGATAAAACCACCCTCCACTTCGGTGAGGAGATCACCGCCATCGTAGGGCCCAACGGTTCCGGAAAATCGAATATTTCCGACGCCATCCGCTGGGTGATGGGGGAGCAGAGCACCAAGAACCTCCGAGGTGTGAAGATGGAGGACGTGATCTTCGGCGGCACGGAGAAGCGAAATCCCGTGGGCTTTGCCCAGGTTTCCCTGGTGCTGGACAACAGCACCCACATCTTTCCCCATATCGAGCAGGCCGAGGTGATGGTTACCCGCCGCTATTACCGCAGCGGCGAGAGCGAATATTTTATCAACAAGCAGTCCGTCCGTCTCCGGGACGTCAACGAGCTGTTTATGGACACGGGCCTTGGCCGGGAGGGCTACTCCATCATCGGCCAGGGCCGCATCGACGAGATTCTGTCCGTCAAGAGCGCCGACCGTCGGGAGATCTTCGAGGAGGCCGCCGGTATTTCCCGCTTTCGCCACCGGAAGGAGGAGTCGGAGCGGAAGCTGGAGCGCACGGATGAAAACCTGGTGCGCATCAACGACAAGATCGCCGAGCTGGAGCTCCAGGTGGGCCCCCTGCGGGAGCAGGCGGAGAAAGCCAAACGGTTTCTGGTGCTGCGGGACGAGCTGCGGCTTTTGGAGATTTCTGTGTGGCTGGAAAACTTAGAGGGCATCAAGCAGAAGGCCATGAAGCTGGAGGCGGATTACGCCGCCGCCCAGCGGGAGCTGGGGGAGGCCAACGCCGCCCTGGAGCAGCTCTACCGCAGCAACGAGCAGTTCGGCGAACGGACGCGGAAAAATGACATGGAGCAGGAGGCGCTGCGCCAGGGCCTGGGGCAGCTGGATAGCCAGATCGGCGAGCAGGAGAGCGCAGTAGCCGTTTTGAAGACCAACCTCCAGCACAGCGAGGAGAGCATTCAGCGCCTTACCGCCGAGCTCAGCGACCAGGACAGCCGCAGCCGGAATCTCCGGGGCCAGATGGACCAGCAGCGCCGCCGGGTGGCGGAGCTGCAGCAGCAGCGGGAGACCCTGGAGGCGGAGCTGGCGGACCTTCTGGAAAAGGCACGGGCCGCGGCGGACAGCGCCGGGTCGGCGGCGAGGGAGGCGGAGAGCCTCCGGGGCCGGGAGGCTCTGGCCGTGGCCGCTGCGGCGGACGCCCGGGCGGCGCTCTCCGCTCTCGCCGCCTCGGCGGAGCAGATGAGCCAGCGAAAAGAGACGCTCCGGCAGGAGCTGGAGCAGACCGAACACCAGCGGGAGGAGAAGGCCGGGGAGGCCAAGGCCTGCCGCCGCCGTCTGGAGGATGCGGAGGAGGAGGTCCAGTCCGCCGCCAATGTGATCCGGGGCCACGAGATGAAGGCGGAGGGCCGGAAAAAGCGGGAGGCGGAGACCGCCCAGCGGAAGCTGGACCTCACCATGGAGCACAACGCCCTTGTGAGCCGCATTGCCCTTCTGGAGGAGATGGAGAAGGAGTACGAGGGCTTCAACAAGGCGGTACGTCTTGTGATGCAGGCCGCCGGGAAGGGGGCCCTTCGCGGGGTCCACGGCCCCATCGCCAGCCTCATGCGCACCGGGGACCGGTACGCCGTGGCCATGGAAATCGCTCTCAGCGCCGGAATGCAGAACATCGTGGTAGACCGGGAGGAGGATGCCAAGGGGGCCATCGGCTATCTCAAGCAGCGGGACGGCGGCCGGGCCACCTTTTTGCCCCTCAGCGCTATCCGGGGCGACGAGCTCCGGGAGCGGGGGCTGGAGGCGGAGCCGGGGTTTGTGGGCATTGCCTCCCAGCTGGTGGAGTACGACCATACGTATGACAGCATTTTCAAAAACCTTCTGGGCCGGACGGTGATTACCGAGGATCTGGACTGCGGCATAGCCATGGCCCGGAAGTACCAGAACCGTTTCCGCATCGTCACGCTGGACGGTCAGGTGATCAACCGGGGCGGCTCCATGACCGGCGGCAGCGTCAGCCGCAGCGCCGGTATTCTGTCCCGGGCCAACGAGCTGAAGGCCCTGCGCCAGAAGAAGGAGGGCATGCAGCAGAAGCTGGAGGAGGCAGCCCGGGCCGCCGAGGAGGCCAAGCGGGAACTCACTGCCGCCCAGTACGCTCTGGAGGTGGCCCAGGGTCAGCGCCGGGCCGCCGAGGATATGGTGCTGCGCCTGCGGGGGGAGAAGGGACAGTTCGATCTGCTCCTTACCACCCTGGAAAGCACCATCGAGAATCTGGAGGGGGAAGAGACCGCCCTCCAGGGCCGGATGGCCGATACCAAGACGGCCATGGCCGCCAAGGAGAAGGAGATCGCCGCCCACGAGGCGGAGGCGGCCGCCCTTCGGACCCAGGCGACGGAACAGTTGACAGATCAGACCGGCCTTTTGGAGCTGTCCGCCTCTCTCACTGAAGAGATCTCCCAACGCAAGAGCAAAACCGCTGCCCTTCAGGCGGAGGAGGAGACCACCCTCCGCTCCCTTGGGGACCTGGAGCGGCTGTGGCAGGAGCTGTCCGGCGACCGGGAGAGCCGGGAGCGGACCATCGAGGAGTACCGGCAGACCATGGCCTCTACCCAGGAGGAGATCGCCCGCCGGGGCGAGAAAATGGCAGCCCTCCGGGAGCGGAGCCGGGAGGACCGGCAGCGGCTGGAGCGGCTGGCAGACGAGAAGCTCCGCATCGAGCAGGAGCGCACCGCCGCCGACAAGGAGCTCCGAGGCCTCAACGACAACGTGCTGCGGATGCAGCAGGAGGTGTCCCGGCTGGAGCAGCGAAAGGCCACCAACGCCATGGAGGAGAGCCAGATCTTAGACAAGCTGTGGGAGCACTACGAGCTGAGTCACTCCGCCGCCATGGAGCAGCGCATTGAGCTGGAGTCGGTGGTAAAGGCCAACCGCCGTATCGGTGAGCTGAAGCGGGAGATCGGTGGTCTCGGGGCTGTGAACGTGGGGGCTATCGAGGACTTTGAGCGGATCAACGGCCGCTACACCTATCTCACCGACCAGCGGGACGATGTGGAGCGGGCCAAGGTGGAGCTCACCGGCGTCATCGACGGCATCACCCGTGAGATGACAGAGATCTTCGCCCAGCAGTTCGCCCTTATCAGCGAGGCCTTCCAGACCACCTTCTTAGAGCTCTTCGGCGGCGGCAAGGCCACCCTGGAACTGGAGGACCAGAACGACATCCTCTCCTGCGGCATCGAAATCAAGGTCCAGCCTCCGGGGAAGGCGTTGAAGACCATCACCCTTCTCAGCGGCGGCGAGAAGGCCTTCGTGGCCATCGCCCTGTACTTCGCTATTTTGAAGGTCCACCCCACGCCCTTCTGCGTTATGGACGAGATTGAGGCGGCCCTGGACGAGGCCAATGTGGTGCGGTATGCCAAGTACATGCGGACCCTCAGTGCCAAGACTCAGTTTATCGTCATCACCCACCGCCGGGGCACCATGGAGGAGGCCGACGTCCTCTACGGCGTCACGATGCAGGAGAGAGGCGTGTCGAAGATCCTCACCATCAACATGAACGAGCTCTCCAAGGAGCTGAAGATCAAGTAGGTGACGCTGTGAACGACTTTTTGATCCTGGCTTTTATTTTCTTCGTGGGCAGTCTGGCCGGCTGGTGTCTGGAGGTGGTGTTCCGGAAGTTCTTCTCCGGGGCCAACCCCGACCACCGCTGGATCAACCCCGGCTTTCTGGTGGGGCCCTACCTGCCGTTGTACGGCTTCGGCCTGTGCACCCTGTACCTGCTGGCAGGCCTGGAGAATTTTTCCATTATCTCCGACCCCTTCTGGAACAAACTCGCCCTTTTCGCGGCCATGGCCGTGGCCATGACGGTGATCGAGTACATTGCCGGGGTAATCTTCATTTTAGGTATGCATATCAAGTTGTGGGACTACTCCGACCAGTGGGGGAACATCAAGGGCATTATCTGTCCTAAGTTTTCCTTCTTTTGGGCGGTGCTCGGGGCGATCTACTACTTTCTGATCCACCCCTATATCCTGGATGCTCTCCAGTGGCTGTCGGCCAATCTGGCGTTTTCTTTCGTGGTGGGCTTCTTCTATGGTATCTTTTTGATTGATGTGTGCTACTCTATGGAGGTCATGGCCAAGATCCGCCGCTTCGCCCAGGAGAACGAGGTCATCGTCAAATACGAGCAGCTGCGGGAGCGGCTGCGGCGTGACCGGGAGGAGCGGGTCCAGCGGGCCCGGTTCTTTATCACCCTCCACACCGAGGGGCCCCTGCTGGAGCACCTGCGGCGGCTGAAAGAGGAGGGCGACAGTTTTATGATTCACCGGCGCAGCCGGAAAAAATAGAAATTATAACAGATAAGAGGAACAGAGTATGGGCTTTTGGGATAAACTGAAAAAAATTACAGGCAGCGTGTTCGGCACCGCCATCAGCGAGGAGGACGAGGCCTTTTTTGAGGATCTGGAGGAGATGCTCATCATGGCCGACGTGGGCATGACCACCGCCACCGAGGCGGTAGAGCGGCTGCGGAAGGTGATGGTCCAGGAGAAGATCTCCGGGCAGGAGCCGGTGAAGGAGGCCCTCCGCAGCATCCTGGCGGAGATGCTCACCATGGAGGATCAGGAGCTTCACATTTCCACCCGTCCCTCAGTAATTTTGGTGGTGGGGGTCAACGGAGTGGGGAAGACCACCTCCATCGGCAAGCTGGCCGCCCGGCTGAAGGGGGAGGGCAAGCGGGTCCTTCTCTGTGCCGGAGATACCTTCCGGGCCGCCGCCGCCGACCAACTGGAGATCTGGGCCAACCGCTGCGGCTGCGAGATCGTCCGTCAGCACGAGGGGGCGGACCCCGGGGCGGTGCTCTTCGACGCCCTCCAGGCCGCCAAGGCCCGGGGCGTGGACGTGGTGATCTGCGATACCGCCGGGCGGCTCCACAACAAGTCGAACCTGATGGCGGAGCTCCACAAGCTCAGAAAAATCATCGACCGGGAGACACCCGACGCGGACCTGGAGACCCTTCTGGTGCTGGACGCCACCACCGGCCAGAACGGCCTCATCCAGGCCAAGCAGTTCCAGGAGACTGCGGGGTGCACCGGCATCATCCTCACCAAGCTGGACGGCACTGCCAAGGGCGGCATCGTCATTGCCATCGCCCGGGAGCTGGGAGTGCCAGTGAAGTTCGTGGGCCTGGGGGAGGGCATCCGGGATATGCAGCCCTTCGACGCCCGGGAGTATGTGAACGCCATCATCTGAGGGGAGGACGGCCATGGACCAGAAGCAGTTCAAAGAGCTGAAGCGGACCATTGCCGGCGGCGCGCTGTTCATCGGCGGGGTGCTGCTGGCGGTCCTGGTGGAGGAATTGGGAATCGCCTCCTGCGTCCTTGGCCTCTGCCTGATGTTTTATGACAGCCTGCTCCAGACCCTCGACCAGCTGGACAAGGAAAAGGCCGAAGAGGCGGAGCGCCGGGAAAAGGAATAGCAGCGCCGGTTGACACGGCGATACAGAGAGATAGAAGGAGTGTTTCTATGGCAAGAATAGACGGCCGTCAATACGATCAACTGCGGGAAATCCGCATGGACACCGATTTCGTCCGCTTCCCAGAGGGGAGCGTCCTCATCACCTGCGGCAACACCAAGGTTCTCTGCTGCGCCAGTGTGGAGGACACCGCCCCTCGCCACGTGCCTGAGGGCACCGGCTGGGTGACGGCGGAGTATTCCATGCTGCCCCGGGCCAACCGGGAGCGGAGCCGCCGGGACGTGAGCAAGCTGAAGCTGAGCCCCCGCAGCGCGGAGATCCAGCGCCTCATCGGCCGCAGCCTCCGGGCCGCCGTGGACATGGCGGCGCTGGGGGAGCGGACCATCACCATCGACTGCGACGTGCTCCAGGGGGACGGTGGCACCCGTACCGCCTCTGTCACCGGGGGCTTCGTGGCCCTGGCCCTGGCCTGCCGGAAGCTGGTGGCCGACGGCGTTTTGGAGAAGGACCCCATCCGCCACTATGTGGCCGCCGTGTCCGCCGGCATTGTGGGCGACCAGCCCATGCTGGATCTCTGCTATGAGGAGGACAGCAGCGCCATGGTGGATCTCAACTGCGTGATGAACGACCGCGGCGAGCTCATCGAGATCCAGGGAACCGGCGAGGGGAGGAGCTTCACCCTTGCCGAGCAGCAGGAGCTGGTGCGCCTGTGCGCCAAGGGCATCGAAGAACTGATGGAAAAACAGAGAGAACTTTTGGAGGGAACCCGGAAATGAAATTTGTACTTGCCTCCCAGAATCCCCATAAATTGAAGGAAATGAACGACATCCTCTCCGCCCACGGGGTGGAGGTGGTGCTGGAGAGCGACATCGGCCTCCATGTGGAGGTGGAGGAGACTGGCAGCACCTTCGCGGAGAACGCCATGCTGAAGGCGAAAGCAGTGATGGAGGCAAGCGGCCTCCCCGCCATTGCCGATGACTCCGGCGTCTGCGTGGACGCCCTCAACGGCGCCCCCGGCATCTACTCCGCCCGCTACGGCGGCCCGGAGCTGGATGACGTCCAGCGCTACCAGCTGCTCCTCAACGCCCTCCGGGGCCAGACCAACCGGGCGGCCCACTTCACCAGCGCCATCGCCTGCATCTTCCCCAACGGGGATACCATCGAGGCGGAGGGCATCTGCCCCGGCTCCATTGCCTTCGCCCCCCAGGGCACCGGCGGCTTTGGCTACGACCCGGTGTTCTTCCTCCCCCAGATGAAGAAGACCTACGCCCAGCTGACGCCGGAGGAGAAGGCTGCGGTGTCCCACAGAGGGAAGGCCCTGGCCGTGTTCGAGGGGAAGCTGAAGGATTATTTGAAAAACCAGAAGGAGGGCGGCCATGGAACTGACCAGTAAGCAGCGTGCCCAGCTGCGGGGCATCGCCAACAGCATCGACACCATCGTCCACATCGGAAAGGACGGTATTACCGATAACCTGGTCAAGCAGGCCAACGACGCATTGGAGGCCCGGGAGATCATCAAGTGCAAGGTCCAGGAGAATTCCATGCTCACCGCCCGGGAGGCCTGCGACCAGCTCAGCCGCCTGACCCGCAGCGAGCAGGTCCAGGTTATCGGTACCAAATTTGTCCTCTACCGGCAGCACTACGACAAGAGCAAGCGGAAGATCCAGCTGGTTCGGGATACCCGGAAGAAGGACTGAACAAAAATTTTTCCCAACGGGGAAACTTTTCGACGTTTTCTGCGTCTATTTTGTAAGGCCGTCTGCAACAGGCGGGGAGGTGCTGTGCTGAAGTGAAGATTGGTGTGTATGGAGGGACATTCAACCCCATTCATGTGGGGCATATGGCGGCCGCCAGATGTGCGGCGGAGCTTTTGAAGCTGGACCGGCTCTATCTGATTCCCGACGGCAGGCCTCCCCACAAGCATCTGGCGGACAATACGCCGCCTCCTCAGATGCGGCTGGAGATGACACGGCTGGCGGCAGAGAGCATGGAACTCGGCGATCTGGTGCGGGTCAGCGATCTGGAGATTCACCGCAAGGGGAAGAGCTATACGGTGGATACCATCCGGGCTGTGCGGGAGCGGTACCCCAAGGACGAGCTCTATCTCCTCATGGGGACGGACATGTTCCTCACCTTCCAGGCCTGGAAGGATCCGGACAAGATCGCCAAGATGTGCCGCCTGTGCGCCTTCGGCCGCAGCGAGACGGATACGGAGAGCCTTTTTGCCGTCCAGCGGGCCTATCTCCGCAAGACCTTTGACGCCAAAATCACCACCATCACCCTGCCCAGGCTGGTGGAGATCTCCTCCACCGCACTGCGCCGCCGTCTGGCGGACCTCTCCGACCGGGATGCGGCAAAATATCTGGCCCCGCCTGTGTATGGCTACATTCTCCGCCACGGCCTCTACGGAACCCATACGGACCTGAAGCGCCTCCCTCTGGAGCTGCTGCGGCCCGTGGCCCTCAGCCATCTCAGCGGCAGCCGCATTCCCCACGTGCTGGGCACGGAGGAGACGGCGGCGGCTCTGGCCAGGCGGTGGGGGGCAGACGAGGAGGAGGCCCGGCGGGCCGCCCTGCTCCACGACTGTACCAAGAACCTCAGCCGGGAGGAGCACCTGGCCCTGTGCCGGCAGTACGGCGTGGAGACGGACCCCTTTGAGGCCTCAGAGGCGAAGCTCCTCCACGCCAAAACCGGTGCCGCCCTGGCCCGAGCGGTGTACGGCGTCAGCGACGCGGTCCACGACGCCATTTTGTGGCACACCACCGGCAAGGCGGACATGACCCTTTTGGAGAAAATCATCTATCTGGCGGACTACATCGAACCTACCCGGGATTTCTGCGACCTGACGCAGCTGCGGCGGCTGGCCATGGAGGATCTGGACCAGGCGCTGCTGCTTGGCCTCACCATGGCGGTGGACGACCTCAGCAGAAAGAAAATGGTGCTCCATCCCAACAGTGTGTCAGCGAGGGACTATTTGAAAGGAAGACTTCCATGAACCAGTACAGAGGAAAAAGAGAGGCCCCACGGCCCGAGAAAGAGCAGCACTCCGCTCAATGGCAGGAGCCCCGCGCCAAGGCCGGGACCAAGAAGTCCGGCGGCGGGTGGAAGCAGTTTGTCCGCCGCCACAAGATCCCGGTGATCGCGGTGGGGGCCGTGCTGGTGCTGCTGCTGGTAATCGGCGGAGGCGTGGGCATCTGGTGGATCAATAACGTGAAGGCTCCGGAGCTGCCTGCCATTAATACCGGCAAAGGGGAACAGTCCGGCGACGGCTCCGGCGAGGTGGACGACTTCAACTACATTGACGTGGACGAGGAGATGCCGGAATACATCTCCAACCAGAAGAAGGGGGTCTACACCTTCCTGGTGCTGGGGCAGAGCTATGAGAACACCCAGACGGACATGATAATGCTGGTGACCTTCGACACCAACACCGGCTCCGTGGACGCCGTCAGCATTCCCCGGGATACCATGGTGAACATGAACCGGGACGTGAAGAAGATCAACGCCGCCATCTTCAGCGGTGTGGAGAACACCATGAACTGGGTCCGCAAGACCACCGGCATCTACCCCAACTTCTACGTCATGGTGGACTGGGAAGCCATTGGAGAGATGGTAGATGCCATTGGTGGAGTCTATTTCAACGTGCCCTTCCGGATGCACTATGTGGACACCACCCCGGAGACCGGCTTTACCATCGACCTGGAGCCGGGATATCAGCTGCTGGACGGAGAGCAGGCCATGGGAGTCATCCGCTGGCGGAAGAACAATGTGGGCGGCACCTACAGTCCCGGCGACGTGGGCCGGATGAAGCTGCAGCAGCAGTTTATCCGGGATGTGGCCTGGCAGATCCTCAAGCCCCAGAATCTGGCCAAGTTCGGTACCTTTGTCACCATCTTCAGCGAGCATGTGGAGACAAATCTGTCCGTGGGAAACATGATGTGGTTTGCGACCCAGGCGCTGGAGAAGGACAGCATCAATCAGCTGAGCTTCCATGAGCTGCCCGGCAACTATAGCGCCACCGCCTATAGCCGTACCATCGGGAATATGCAGTCCTACGTGTATTTCTATCCCAACGAGCTGGTGGAGCTCATCAATACCTACATGAATCCTTATGAGAGCAAGATCTCCACCGGAGATCTGGACCTCATGCGGATCAACAGCGACGGTACCATCAGCTCGTCCACCGGCACGGTGGCGGACAGCCAGGCAAACCCGGCGTGGCTGGCCTACCAGGCGGTCCAGAGCGGACAGGCCTATTACGATGAGAACGGCAATCTGGTTTACGGTCAGCCCGGCGACGACGAGGATGAGGACGAGGAGACCGGCGAGACCGGCACCGGTACCGGTACTGAGACCGGTACAGAGGGCGGTACTGAGACCGGTACGGGCACGGAAACCGGCAGCGAGACCGGGACCGGTACGGAAACCGGCACGGAACCGGGCACAGGAACGGGTACCGGCAGCGAAACCGAAACCGGTACCGGCGGCGTGACCAGCGGCGATGCCGGTGCAGTCCCCGGCGGCGACAGCACAACCAGTGATACCGGCGGGGAAACCGGCGGCGAGACTGGCGGCGAGACCAGCGGCGCACCCGGCAATACGGAGACCGGCGGCGGCGAGACCGGCAGCACCGGCACAGAGGAAACCCCGGCGGCGTAAGCGCCGGGCAGGGAGGAGAGGCCATGAGCCGTTACAAGGGAAAGCACAGTCCGGAAACTCCGGAGAAGCCGGAGAGACCGTGGGAGAAGTGGAAGGCTTTTTACCGCCGTCATAAGGCCCCGGTGCTGGCGGCAGGGCTCGTCGCAGGCCTGCTGGCGGCCGCCGCCGCAGGCGGGCTGATCTGGTGGCACACCCTGGCCCGTCCGGAGGTGCCCACCCTTCCCGATCAGAGCAGTGATCCTCTGGGCAGTCTGGAGGAGGGGGTGGAGCTCAGTGAGGAGATGCCCGGCTATCTCTCCGACCAGAAGGAGGGGGTCTACACCATCCTCTTCCTGGGCCGCACCAACGACACCAATCAGACGGATATGATGATGCTCATCGTCTTTGACTCCAACACCGGTGAAGTCAACGCCTGCAGTATCCCCCGGGACACTA
This sequence comes from uncultured Oscillospiraceae bacterium, assembly GCA_944386975.1. GTDB lineage: Bacteria > Bacillota > Clostridia > Oscillospirales > Oscillospiraceae > CAJFPI01. The sequence continues at coordinate 10,537 of CALXDC010000051.1, forward strand.
TGATCAACCTCTCCGCCGACGCCAAGAAGATCAACGGCGTCATCTTCAGCGGCGTGGACAACGTGAAAAACTGGGTCCGGAAGACTCTGGGGGTCTACCCCAACTTCTACGTCATGCTGGACTGGCAGGCGGTGGGAGATCTGGTGGAGGCGGTGGGGGGCGTCTACTACGATGTGCCCTGCCGGATGTACTATGTGGACTCCACCCCGGGTGCCAGCTTCAAAATCGACTTGGAGCCGGGGTACCAGCTTTTGGATGGGGACAAGGCCATGCAGCTGATCCGCTGGCGAAAGAATGCCAAGGGCTACACGGAGTACGCCCGGGAGGCAGGCTTTGACGGCAGCAACACCAAGCGCACAGAGATGCAGCAGGACTTCATGGTGCAGGCCGCCAAGCAGGTGCTGCAGCTGAAGAACGTGGGGTATTTGGGCTCTATGGTCAAAACCTTCCAGGAGCACGTGGAGACGGACCTGAGTCTCAGCAACATGGCTTGGTTCGTCCGGACAGCCCTGAATCTGGGCAGCGCCGACAAGGTGACCTTTCACACCCTCCCGGCCAACGCCAACGGCAGCGCTTTCAGCCGGGCCAACACCCGCTCTTCGGGGAAGGTGTCCTACCTCTCCTACGTGACCTTTGACCAGCAGGCCCTGGTACAGCTGGTGAACGAGCACCTGAACCCCTACAACCAGCCCATTTCTCTCAGCGACCTGGACCTCATGCGCATCAACGCCGACGGTACCATCAGCTCCTCCACCGGCTATACGGCGGACACCCTCAACAACGCCATTATCCCCTACCTGGCGGACCTCCAAAGCGGCGCGGCCTACCTTGACAGCAGCTACAACGTGGTTTACTATGAGAGTACGGAGGAGCCGGAGGAGAACGCCGGAGAGAATCCCGGAGAGGAGACCACACCGGAGGAAGGCGGGGAGGAGGAGCTTCCCCAGGAGCCCGGTGGGGAGGCCGTCCCGGAGGAGCCGGACCCCGGAGAGGAATTGGAACAGGAGACTGCCCCGGAGACGGGGATGGAACCCATACAGACCGATACAGAGATTGAAGGAGGAACGACATGACCCCAAAGGAGATCGCGATTTTGGCGGCCAAGGCTTTGGACAGCAAGAAGGGACAGGACATCAAGGTAATTGACGTGGTGGAGCAGACCAGTCTGGCGGACTATTTCGTCATCTGCTCCGGCTCCAGCAACACCCAGATCAACGCGTTGTGCGACGTGGTGGAGGAAAAGGTGAACGAGGCCGGGGAAGCTACCCTCCACCGGGAGGGTCACCGGGGCGGCACCTGGGTGCTGCTGGATTTCGGCAGCGTGGTGGTCCACGTGTTCAACAACGAGGCGAGAGAGTTCTATGATTTAGAAAGACTCTGGCAGGACGGCAAAGTGATGGACCCTGCGGAGTATCTGGCGTAGTAAAGATCGGCGATTCTTTTCAGAAAGAAAACCGGAGTTTTTTCCATCCCTCTTGACAAAAGGCGGAAAGACTCATACAATAATTCCCGTTAGCGACGTTGAAGGGAAAAAGACGGAGTGCTCCTGCCCTCAGAGAGCCGGCGGCTGCTGCGAGCCGGCGGAGGACCTCCGTGTATGACTGGTCCCGGAGTCTCCTCCTTCATGTGCCCGGCGGCACGCAGAGGGGGACGGCAGGCACCGTTATCCGCCGAGACCCTATGGGCCGCTGAGAGCCCGCCGGGCGACCGGCGGCTTAAATCAGGGTGGTACCGCGTTCCGACGCCCCTGACCGACATGGTCAGGGGCTTTTTTCTTTTGGAAAGCAGCGTGCCGCTTTTCAAGAGAGGCACAGCCCGCGCTTGCGGCGTAGATGCTGTGAAGCAGATTCCCTTTTCAAACATTCACCACAGAAGGAGAGATCCCATGAAGTACGATTTTACCGCCATTGAGAAAAAATGGCAGAAGAAGTGGCTGGAGGAGAAGACCTTCGCCTGCAAGACCGGCGACACCTCCAAGCCCAAGTTCTACGGCCTGGTGGAGTTCCCCTATCCCTCCGGTCAGGGCCTCCATGTGGGCCACGCCCGGCCCTACACCGCCATGGACGTGGTGGCCCGGAAGAAGCGGATGGACGGCTACAATGTGCTGTTCCCCATGGGCTATGACGCCTTCGGCCTGCCCACGGAGAACTACGCCATCAAAAACCACATTCACCCCGCCAAGGTGACCCACGACAACATTGAGAACTTCACCAAGCAGCTGCAGATGCTGGGCTACTCCTTTGATTGGGACCGGGTGGTGAATACCACCGACCCCAGCTACTACAAGTGGACTCAGTGGATTTTCCTCCAGCTCTGGAAGCACGGCCTCGCCTACAAGACCACCATGCCCGTGAACTGGTGCACCTCCTGCAAGTGTGTGCTGGCCAACGAGGAGGTGGTGGAGGGCGTCTGCGAGCGCTGCGGCGCTCCCGTCATCCGCAAGGAGAAGAGCCAGTGGATGCTGAAGATCACCGAGTACGCCCAGCGGCTCATCGACGACCTGGATGATCTCGACTTCATTGAGCGGGTGAAGATCCAGCAGAAGAACTGGATCGGCCGGTCCACCGGCGCGGAGGTCACCTTCAAGGCCACCACCGGCGAGGATATCGTGGTCTATACCACCCGGCCCGACACCCTCTTCGGCGCCACCTACATGGTGCTGTCCCCCGAGCACGCCTTCATCAAGGCGTGGCTGGAGAGCGGTAAGATCCAGAACGCCGACGAGGTGAAGGCCTATCAGAAGGCCGCCGCCTCCAAGTCCGACTTGGAGCGTACCGAGCTTAATAAGGAAAAGACCGGCGTGTGCCTCAGCGGCGTCCGGGGCGTCAACCCGGTGAACGGTCGGGAGATTCCCATTTTCATCTCCGACTACGTGCTGGCCACCTACGGCACCGGCGCCATCATGGCCGTGCCCGCCCACGATGACCGCGACTGGGAATTCGCCAAGAAGTTCGGCTGCGAGATCATCGAGGTGGTGAAGGGCGGCAACGTGGAGGAGGCCGCCTTCACCCTGAAGGACGACACCGGCATTATGGTCAACTCCGACTTCCTCAATGGGATGACCGTGAAGGACGCCATCCCCGTCATCACCAAGTGGCTGGAGGAAAAGGGCATCGGTCACGCCAAGGTCAACTACAAGCTCCGGGACTGGGTCTTCTCCCGCCAGCGCTACTGGGGCGAGCCCATCCCCATGGTCTACTGCGAGAAGTGCGGCTGGCAGCCCCTGCCTGAGGACCAGCTGCCCCTGCTGCTGCCGGAGGTGGAGAGCTACGAGCCCACCGACGACGGAGAGAGCCCCATCAGCAAGATGACCGACTGGGTGAACACCACCTGTCCCTGCTGCGGCGGCGCCGCCAAGCGGGAGACCGACACCATGCCCCAGTGGGCTGGCTCCTCCTGGTATTTCCTCCGGTATATGGACCCCCACAATGATAAGGAGCTGGCCAGCAAGGAAGCTCTGAAGTATTGGAGCCCCGTGGACTGGTACAACGGCGGCATGGAGCACACCACCCTGCACCTGCTCTATAGCCGGTTCTGGCACAAGTTCCTCTACGACATCGGCGTGGTGCCCACCAAGGAGCCCTATCAGAAGCGGACCAGCCACGGCATGATCCTGGGCGAGGGCGGCGAGAAGATGTCCAAGAGCCGGGGCAACGTCATCAACCCCAACGACATCGTGGACCAGTACGGCGCCGACACCATGCGGACCTATATCATGTTCATCGGCGACTTTGAGAAGGCCGCTGCCTGGAGCGCCAACGCCGTGAAGGGCTGCAAGCGCTTTTTGGACCGTGTATGGAACCTCAGCGAGATGGAGCACACCGGCGAGGACTACTCCGCTGCCAATGAGAGCGCCATCCACAAGGCCATCAAGAAGGTCAGCGAGGACATCGAGGCCATGAAGTTCAACACCGCCATCGCCGCCCTGATGGCCCTGGTGAACGACTTCTATCAGAACGGCGCCAGCCGGGGCGACATGAAGGCTCTGCTGCTGATGCTGAGCCCCTTCGCCCCCCACATCTGCGAGGAGATGTGGCAGCAGATGGGCTTCGAGGGCCAGGTGAGCCAGCAGAGCTGGCCCACCTATGACGAGAGCAAGACCATCGCCGCCACCGTGGAGATGGCGGTGCAGGTGGGCGGCAAGCTCCGGGGCACCATCCAGGTACCCATGGACAGCGACCAGGACACCGTGGTGGCCGCCGCCAAGGAGAATGAGAAGGTGGCCCGCTTCCTGGAGGGCATGGAGATCGTCAAGATCATCCACGTTCCCAACAAGCTGGTAAACCTCATCGCCAAGCCCAAGAAGTAAGGGCATCGAACTGAGCGCCGCCGGGAATCCGGCGTACGAGCGTTTGCGGAGCAAACCTCGGGAGAGGGCGGATTCATTCCGCCCTCTCCTGATCAAATAAGGGGGGTCCCCACGGAATGATCCATTCCGTAGGACCAATCTGATCGCCAAGCTCCAAAAGCAAGGGTGCCGGGAAGCAAATAAGGGCATCGAACTGAGCGCCGCCGGGAATCCGGCGTACGAGCGTTTGCGGAGCAAACCTCGGGAGAGGGGGGATTCATTCCGCCCTCTCCTGATCAAATAAGGGGGGTCCCCACGGAATGATCCATTCCGTAGGACCAATCTGATCG
>CALXDC010000052.1 GCA_944386975.1 uncultured Oscillospiraceae bacterium
ACAAGCGAGGTTTGGAAACCCTTTCGGGCTCCAAACCTCGCTCATTTTTATAGGCCTATTTTGCAACGGTCCCATTTTGCCGGAAGCAAAGCCTCACTCCGGCAGCAGAACCCCGTCCGCCTCCTTCCGGGGGGCGGTCTCCGTCCAGTGGGGGACCCCCAGCGCCCGGGCCTCCGCCTCGCTGGAGAACAGGGAGCCGCCCCGGATGCTCCAGAGACTGCCGTCGCGCTTGATGTAGGCCAGCACGTCGTACCAGCCGGAGGCGGCGTACACCACCTCCCGGTCCAGAACCTTCACGCCGCTGTCCAGGAGGACGCAGAGAGCGCCGCTGTCGCTGATGTAGACGGGTTGGCTTCCGCAGACGGGAAAGCGGCAGTGGGTTGCCGCCAGCTGCGGCGTCAGGTCCCGGCTCTCCGGCTGTCCGTCCCCATTCAGACCGTCCCAGGCCCAGAGCCGCCCTTCGCTATCCAGCGCCAGATTCCGGTCCCCCCACCGGCCGGTGGACACCGTGTTGTCCAGAATTTTCTGCAAGACGCCGTCCTCTCCCACGTCCCACAGGGTTCCCTGCCGGTCCACGGCCCCCTCCGGGGAGACGTCGGCAAAGCCCTCCCCCAGCCGAACCAGGGCGGGGACATCCGTCTCCGTGGGGACCATCCGCCAGAGAGTGCCGTCGGTTTTCAGCACCAGCGCCCCGGCGCCCCAGGGGCTGGCCCGGTCCACATTCTCCGCCAGCTCCACCGGCGTGTACGCGATTCCGTGGCCGCCATAGGTGCCCAGGAACCACAGCGCATCCCCCTCGGTGACCGTCAGCAGCCAGCCTCCGCTCTGGCAGAAGGAGCGGACCGACGCCATAATTCGGATGGGACCTCCGGCATAGCCCTCCTTTCCCAGCTTGCCCCGGCTGGCGTCCCCCCAGCCCCAGAGGACCCCTGCCTCATCCAGAGCGTAGCCGTTCCACTGGCCCACATCCAAAGCCGCCGGCGTCCAGGGGAGGACCCGGGTCAGCGCCCCGTCGGCGTTCTGCTCGGGGTCTGTCACGGGGTAGCCGTCTCCCCACGCCCCGTTCCAGAGGGAGCCGTCGGAGCGCGTTACATAGAGGGAACCGGTGGGGGCCACGTCCAGCACCCGAGCGAAGGCCGCCGGGCCTTCATCGGGGACCTCCTCCGGCGGCTCCGCCGTCACCTGAGCGGTGCGGGTGGAGGCGTCGTAGGTCACATAAAGACCGTAGGCCTCCGCCAAGGCCCGCAGAGGGGCGTAGGTGGTGCCGTCTGCTACAAACACCAGGGCGGGATCTCCGTTGACGTCGGTGGGATGGAAGGGCTGCCCCTCCACCAGTACCTGAATGTTGGGGTCCACCATCAGGGATGCCTGCTCTGCAGCGGAGGCGCCTCCCCCTGCCCAGGACGCCGCCGCCATGCAGAGGACTCCCGCCAGAAATGCGAAAAGCTGTCGTTTCATCTTCCTTTTCCTCCTGATGCCTCGTCAACCGACGGATCCGCGCTGATACTTTGCGTTATTGCTATATGTCGCAGGTCCGGCGAATCGGGACGGTCATTGCCGACAAATTTTCTTCTTCTTTTTGTGGGGTTTTCTGCGGGAATCCATCCATGTCACCGTTGCTATTTCGCGGGCTTTTGTGTATTGTAAAAACAGAAGATCGGGAAGCGGCAAGCGGGAGAAGCAGGCTATGTCGGATGAAAAGAGCGAATTTTTTATTGAATATTACTCCAGATACTTCCATCAGCTGAAGCTCTACGCCTACTCGGTCCTGCGGAACTGGGGGCGGGCGGAGGAGGTGACACAGAAGGTTTTTCTCATCGCCTGGAGAAGAATCGACGCCTTTATGGACAGCCCGAACCCGGTGGGATGGCTGACCAACGTGTCGAAGTTCACGCTGAAAAATGTGGCGAAAAGCGACAGCGTGCGGGCAAGGTACTGGATCGCGCTGCCGGACTTTATGGATGTGGAGCAGCTGGCGCAGTACAACCCCGCGGAGGAGGCGGCCCACGACCTTCAAGACGAGTGCGCCTCCCTCCTCTCTGCGGAGGAGTACCACATCCTGCGCCGGGCGGTGCTGGACAAGGCCGCCTATCAGGAGATTGCGGAGGAATTGGGCATTACGGTGTGGGCGTGTCAGAAGCGCATGCAGCGGCTGCTGAAAAAGCTGCGGGATCACCTTCAGGAATGAGACAGTGGGTTCCCCCTGTTTTCCAGAGCGGACAGATGCGGAGTAGGAGGCTTTTGATATGGCAGATACGTTGCGTCACGATAACATGCGGAGCATGCTGCGGCAGCTGAGCGGCGACCAGCTGCTGGAGCTGCTGCGGCAGGACGCCATGGGCGACGGTATCTCCCGGGACGGCGCCTATGTGGCGCTGATCCTGGAGGTGCTGGAGGAGAAGGAGACGGCCGAGGGCCGGTTCTGCCCCGGCGACGTGTCCCGGGCGCTGCGGGACTTTCAGACCAAGTACAACACCCCGGAGGGGGAGGGGCTGCTGCTCTACGGCACGGAGGAGGACCCCGTTCCCACGGAGACGGAGACTTCAGACCGGCTCCGGAGGAAGCGCCGGGTCCGCAGGTATGTTCTGGCCGCCGCGGCTGCCGCCGTGCTCCTCACCGTGATGATTCCCACCGCCCTGGGGAACAATCTTTTCGAGTTCTTCGGACACTGGGACGACGAATTTTTCCACATGGAACCGAGCAGCTCCGGTGAGGACGGGACAACGCCGCCGCCCCCGGTGATAACGGAATTTGACACCCTGCAGGACGCCCTTGACGCCTGCCGGCTGGAGAACATCCGGGAGCCGCAATGGCTGCCGGAGGGCTATGCGCTGCTGGGCGTCGACGCCGCCGACGTCGACGGGCCGTATCCGTCAATTTCCGCCTCCTACCGCGCCGGCAAGGACTTCCTGTTTTTTTCCGCCAATCGGGAGGATTCTGTATCCGATTCTACCCAGGAAGACGGTACCGTAGAGGAATATGACAGCAACGGGATACATTACTGCCTGTCTGACAACCAGACCAGCCGGACCATTGTGTGGTACGATGCGGACATGAAATTTGCTATCAATGGAATTGTGAGCGGGGATGCGCTGAAGAAAATAGCGGAGTCCATGTATTCGTGACGGAAAACCGATGCGAAAGGCCGGACAGTCCATTTTGGGCTGTCCGGCCTTCCCATTGCCGCCGGGTCACGGCGCCTGAAAAATGTGCAGATCCTCCAGCGTCATGGGCTGCTCATAGGGATTGAGACAGGCGTTCACAATCTCCAGAACCTCCTCCGGGTAGAGCTGGTAGCACCACTTCACCCCCCGGTAGGAGACCGTTCCGTCTCCGGGAAGGGTGGCGGTCTCCACGCTCTCCAGATCCAGCCCCAAAACCGGCTCCACAAACCATAAAATCTCCGACATGGAGAGGTCCGTGTCCACATATTCCCGGAAAATCTTCAGGTAGTCGGGAGCTTTCTCAGGGTTGGCCAGCACCTTTTGGGCGATGGTCAGCAGCATCTGCTGCTGGGTTCGGGTGCGGCCGATGTCGTAATCGCTATAGAGGGAGGTGCCGTCGTCGTTCTGCCGGATGCGGCACACCTTCAGGGCCTCCTCCCCGTCGAGAAGCTGGAGTCCCGGCTCGAAGGAGATGTACAGATTCTGCTTGGGATCGCTGTAGCGCATGTGGGCGGGCACGTCGAACTCCACGCCGCCCAGGGCATCCACCAGCGCCACAAATCCCCGGACGTCCACGGTGACATAGTAGTCGAAGGGGATACCCAGCAGATCCGACGCCACCGCCTCCAGCCGGTCGATGCCGGCGCCGTAGGAGGAGTTGATTTTGGGATAATTGGCCAGACGGTCCGGGTCCACCAGAGTGTCCCGGGGGATGGACACCGCCCCCACCCGCTGGGCCGCTATGTCATAGGTCACCGCTATGATCACGTCGGCATTGCCGCTGGACTGGTCGCTGGCCGCCAGAAGGAAGGTGTAGCAGTTCTCCCGCCGCCGGTTGCCCTCCGCCGGTTGGGACTCCTCCTCCGGCAGAGCCGTCTCCGTCTGCTCCGCAGGCGCCGGCTCCTCCTGGGGAGGGGTGGCGGCGCTGCGCCATACCCGGTAGACAGCCAGCACACCGGCGCAGCACAGCGCCAGCGCCAGCAGAACACGGACGGCTCTCCGCCCCGGCATCCTGCCCGAAGTTCTGCGCTCCCGCTTTCCCTTGACCATGGCGAATCCTCCTTACTATACAACTGTATAGAAAAAAGTCAACGACAGATTCCGACAGGGCGGGACGCTTCTCAGGGCCTGTGGAGGGGCAGCTTTTCCGGGTGCTCCAGCCGCCGGAAGAGCCGCCGCAGCACCACGGTGGCGGCAATGGCCAGAATAACCTCCGCCGCAAACTGGGCGTAGGCCAGGCCGTAGAGGGGGAACAGGGCGTTGAGAACCACCAGGGCGGGAATCTCCAGGGCAATTTTCCGCAAAACGGCGAAGACCAGGGCCTCCCGGCCCATGCCCACCGCCTGGAATACCCCCACTGCCAGGAAATCCAGACACAGGAAGGGAAGTCCCAGGCTGAAGCCCCGGAGGAAGTGGGAGCCGTAGTCCAGAATGGAGGTATTTTCCATAAAGAGGGAGATGAAGAAGTGGGGGAACAGGAAGTAGAGCGCCGCCACGGCGATGAGCAGGGCCAGTGCGGCCCGGCGGGCGAAAGACACGGTCTCCCGCATCCGACCCACGCCGCCGCTGGCGTAGTTGTAGCTCACCAGGGGCATGATGCCCTGGGACAGACCCATGGCCACATACATGGGTACCATGTAAATTTTATAGCTGATACCCATGGCCGCCACGGCGTCGGCCCCGTAGGCGGAGGTAAAGTTGTTGAGCAGGGTCATCCCCGTCACATTGAGGAGATTCTGGATGGAGGCAGGGATCCCCACAGCGCAGACCCCATGGACTACCCGCCGCTCCAGGGTAAAGCGCCGGGGATCAATGCACACAAAGGTCTGGCCCCGCTTCTTCCACAGCAGCGCGAAGAAGTAGAGACAGGCCACGCAGTTGGACAGCCAGGTGGCGAGGCCCGCGCCCGCCGCTCCCATGCCGAAGCCCCAGGGCAGGATGAAGATGGGGTCCAGCACGATATTCAGAAGACAGCCGCTCATGGTGCCCACGCTGGCGTGGAGGGCGGCCCCCTCCGACCGCACCAGATAGGCCATTACCACGTTGAGGATGGCGGGCACCGCCCCCAGGGTTACCGTCCAGCCCATGTAGGCGGCGGTGGCCGCCTCCGTGGTCTGATCCGCCCCCAAAAGGGTCAGCAGCGGCCCCTTTCCAGCCGTGCAGGCCAGGGACAGCAGCACGCCGAAGGCCAGAGCGCAGGTGAAGCCGAAGGCGGAGCTGCGCCGCACCGTGTCGTAGTCCTTGGTGCCCAGAGCCCGGCTCATCATGCTGGAGCTGCCGATGCCGAAGAGGTTGTTGACCGCGTTGAAGGCCAGCAGCACCGGCGCTGCCAGGGTGACGGCGGCGTTCTGCACCGGGTCGTTGAGCATCCCTACAAAGTAGGTATCCGCCATATTGTATAACACCATCACCAGAGAGCTGAGAATGGTGGGAACCGCCAACCGTCCCACCGCCTGGGGGATGGGAGCCGTCTCAAAGAGATAGAGCTTGTCGCCCTTCAGTTCCATCTGCCGCGCCTCCTTCGCCGTTTTCAGGCAGCAAAGAGACGGCGTCCGGGGGCGTTTGCCCCTGACGCCGCTGTGCCGCCGTGCTTTCGATTCCATTGTATCAGACAGGTGGGAAAACACAAGAGCGGCGGGGGAAATTCCCCGGCGGTTCCCAAAACTTTGGACAGTTTCAGCCATCTGTCTGAAAACGCCGCTGGAGACAGATTCCCTCTACCGTTCTTGACATATGCCGCAAATGGGCGTATACTGCAGAGCATAAACGGTATATGCCGAAAATGGACCGGTGAGAGGGGGATGCCTATGCCGCGGCCCAAGAAGTGCAGGAAGGTCTGCTGTCTGCCCAAGCGCAGCGAGTTTTTCCCAGCAGGCGGGGGCGAGGGGGCGGCGGTGGTGATGACGGTGGACGAGTACGAGACCATTCGACTCATCGACCACCGGGATTTTTCCCAGGAGGACTGCAGCGTCTACATGAATATCGCCCGAACCACCGCCCAGCAGATCTACAACAGCGCCCGTAAAAAGCTGGCCCTGGCCCTGGTGGAGGGCCGTCCCCTGCGGATCGAGGGGGGGCACTACCGGCTGTGCGACGGCAGCGAGCCCTATTGCGGCTGCGGCGGCTGCCGCCGCCACCGAATGGAGCGGGCGGAAGAGGAGGAGAAGCCATGATCGTTGCCATTCCCTTGGACGAGGACCGGAGGAGCCTGTGTCCCTCCTTCGGCCGCTGTCCCTATTTCCTTTTCGCCAACAGTGAGACCGGGGAGGAGCGGATAGAGGAGAACCCCGCCGCTCAGGCCCAGGGCGGGGCGGGACTGAAGGCTGCCCAGTGCGTGGTGGACGCCGGGGCGGAGGCCCTGGTCACCGTCCGCTGCGGGGAGAACGCCGCCAAGGTGCTCCAGGCCGCAGGGATCACCGTCTACCGGTCGGAGGGCGCCGGAGCGGAGGAAAATCTGGCCGCCCTCCGGCAGGGACGGCTGGAGGTCATGACCCACTTCCACCCCGGCTTTGTGGGAGGCCAGCCGTGATTGTGGCGGTGCTCAGCGGCAAGGGGGGCGCGGGCAAGACCTTTGCCGCGGTGAATCTGGCGGTGGCCGCGGAAAAAGCGGTCTACATCGACTGCGATGTGGAGGAGCCCAACGGCCGCCTCTTCTGGCGGCCCCAGGGGGTGCGGGAGAGGGCGGTGACCACCGCCCTGCCGTTCTTTGACCCGGAGAAGTGTACCGGCTGCCGCGCCTGCGTGGACTTCTGCCGCTTCAACGCCCTGGTGTATGTGAAGAAGGCCCCCATGGTCTTCCCGGAGGTGTGCCACGCCTGCGGCGGCTGCGCTCTGGTGTGTCCCGCCGGAGCCGTGGGAGAGCAGTACCGGGAGGTGGGAACCCTGGAGGAGGGGGACCGGGGGGCAGTCCATGTGGTCACCGGGGTCCTCCGCACCGGGGAGGTCTCCGCCGTGCCGGTGATCCGGGCGGCCCTGGAGGCCGGTCTCAGCCGCCGGGAGGCGCTGACGGTCATCGACAGCCCTCCGGGCAGCGGCTGCCCGGTGATGGAGAGCGTGCGGGAGGCGGACTTCTGCCTGCTGGTGGGGGAGCCCACCGCCTTCGGCCTCCACAACCTAGCCATGGTCCACGACCTGTGCCGCCTTCTGGGGAAGCCCTGCGGTCTGGTGGTGAACCGGGAGACGGCGCCCTACGCCCCACTGGAGGACTACTGCGCCCGGGAACATCTCCCCATTCTCCTGCGGATCCCCTACCGGCTCCAGCTGGCCCGGTGGGGGGCTGAGGGCGTGATCGCCGGGGAGAAGGACCCGGAGTGGAAGGCGGACTTTGCCCGGCTGCTGCGTCAGATGGGAGGTGGGGCGATATGACGAAAAAGCTTCTCATTCTCAGCGGCAAGGGGGGCACCGGCAAGACCACCACCGCCGCCGCCATGATTGCCTTCTCCCAGGCCCCGGTCTTTGCCGACTGCGACGTGGACGCCCCTAACCTCCACCTGGTGGCCCGGGCGGAGGGAGAGGCGGAGGAGCGGGACTACTACGGCTCTGAGAAGACCAAAATCGACCCGACCCTCTGCGATGGCTGCGGCCTGTGCACGGAGCGCTGCCGCTTCGGGGCCCTGGAGCGGACGGAGACGGGATACGCGGTGGACGAGTACGCCTGTGAGGGCTGCGGCGTCTGCGTCTGGGTGTGTCCCAACAAAGCGGCGGCCCTGTATCCGGACCGGGCGGGGACCCTTCGGGTGTATCGGGGGACGCGGACCTTTGCCACCGCCCAGCTGCGGATGGGCCGGGGCAACTCCGGCAAGCTGGTGGCGGAGGTGAAATCCGCCCTCCAGAGGGCGGCGCCGGAGGCGGAGCTGGCGGTGATCGACGGCTCCCCCGGCATCGGCTGCCCGGTGATCTCCTCGGTCAGCGGGGTCCACCTGGTGCTCATCGTGGCGGAGCCCTCCCTCTCCGGCCGCAGCGACCTGGAGCGGCTGCTGGAGACCGCCGGGACCCTCCGGGTGCGGACGGCGGTGTGCGTGAACAAGTGGGATGTGAGCCCCTGCCGGACGGAGGAGATCGAGACCTTGTGCCGGGCCCGGGGGGTGCCCTTTGTGGGGAAGATCCCCTTCGACCCGCTGGCCGCCCAGGCGGCCAACCGGGGCGTCAGCGTGGCGGAGCTGGATTGTCCCGCCCGGGAGGCCCTGTGGGAGATCTATCAGCAGGTCCGCCGCCTTCTGGCGGAGATCTGAATGGATTGTTTCAAATTTCAATAAAGAATGAAAAGGAGTCGGACACTATGAAAATCGCGGTTGCATGCATGGACAAGGAGGTGGCCGGTCACTTCGGTCACTGCGAGAATTTCCGGATTTACGACACGGCCAACGGCGCCATCGAGAAGGAGGAGAGCATCCCCAATCCCGGTCACCGTCCCGGTTTCCTGCCCAACTTCCTGGGGGACATGGGCGTGGAGGTCATCATCGCCGGCGGCATGGGCGGCGGCGCAGTGGAGATCTTCAACGAGCGGAAGATCGAGGTCATTGTGGGGGTCCAGGGGGACGCCCGGCAGGCGGTGGAGCAGTACCTGAAGGGGGAGCTCCACTCCACCGGCTCCATCTGCCACGAGCACCAGCACGCGGGGGAGTGCCACTGAAGACGGCCGAACCGGACAAAAGCCGGTGGGAGGGATCACAATCCCTCCCACCGGCTCTTCGTTTTTGCACACAGTCCGTCCCACTGGCAGCCGCGGCAGACCTCCCGCCGCCGTCCTGGGGCAATGATTTGCCGCTGCGCCAATTGGACAAAGCGGAGGAAGGGGAGGACCTCCCCCTCCTCCAGCCCGCAGAGCCGGAGTACCGCCCGGTCGTAGGCTTCCACTTTCTCCGCCGCATCGCAGACGCCGCCGGCGCTGTGGGGGCAGGGGGCGCAGACCACGTCCAGCCCCACCGTCAGCGCCACCGGCTCTGCCGAGCCCTCCAGCTCCGAGAGCCGGGCCGCCAGGGCGGCGGTGAACCCCTCGTTGTAGCCCTCCCCCTGAAAGAAGGCCATGCACAGTCCGTGGTGGGGCCGCAGGGGCCTGGGTTTACCCCACATACCGGCCGATCCGCCGCTGGAGCAGGATGGCCAGGGCCATCTTCACCAGATCCGGCACCACGAAGGGGGTCACGCACCAGGCCAGCACCGTGGCCAGGCCCACCGGCCCGGTGGTCCGGGCGTATACCACCAGAAACCAGGCCGTGCCCGCCGCGTAGCAGGCCATCAGCCCCAGCACCATGGAGACGGTCAGCTTCCACCAGGTCTCCCGGCCCCACAGGGCCTCCACGCCCCACATCACCAGAGCCTGCAGCAGAAAGCCCAGAATGTATCCGCCGGTGCTGCCCAAAAGGGCACCCGCCCCGCCGCTGAACCCGGCGAATACCGGAAGCCCCAGGGCCCCCAGCAGGATGTACACCAGCACCGCCAGGGACCCCCGCTTGCCCCCCAGAAGGGCGCAGGCCAGAAAGACCCCCAGAGTCTGGAGGGTAAAGGGCACCGTGGTGGGAATGGAGATCCAGGAACACACCGCCATCAGGGCGGTCATCATCGCCACTAGCGCCATATCCCGGACGCTGAGCTTCGCGGTCGCTGTCATAGTACAAGTCCTCCTTGTTTGATTCCAAGGAGGACTGTACCATATTCTACCGCTATTGTCAACCTGTTTCTAAGGAATGGTTGACAAGTTTTCACATCAGCGGAGCAACCAGCTTCAGAAGAAGGCCCTCCAGCCGGATGGCCAGGGGAAGCTGACGCAGGGCTGCGGGGTTGATGCGCTGGCAGCGCTTCAGGGTGTCCTGCACGTCCCGCTCAATGTCGGCCACCGCCGGTACATCACAGAGGTAGGCCGCGCACTCGAAATGGAGGGAGAGGCTGCGGTAGTCCAGATTGATGGTGCCCACCACCGCCTTCCTGTCGTCGCTGACGAAGACCTTGGCGTGGACGAAGCCGGGAGTGTACTCCCAGATCTGGACCCCCGCCTCCATGAGCTCCTTGTAGTGGGTTTTGGCCAGGGCGAAGGCGTACTGCTTGTCGGGAATGTGGGGCAGGATCAGCACCACCTCCACCCCCCGCTTGGCGGCGAAGGTGAGGGCGGTGATCATGTCGTGGTCCAGGATAAGATAGGGGGTCATGATATGGACGTACCGCTGGGCCCGGTTGAGCATGTCCATGTATACCAGCTCGCCCACCCGTTCGTCGTCCAGGGGACTGTCGGCGTAGGGCAGCACATAGCCCTGCCGCCCCTCGGGCCGGGGGACGGGCACGTCCAGATACCGCCGGAAGTCCTCCTGGCGCTGGTCCACGTTCCACATCTCCAGGAACATGTGAGTGAAGCTGCGGACCGCGGGCCCCCGGATGAGAAGAGCGGTGTCCTTCCAGTGACCGAAGCGGGGACGGACGTTGATGTACTCGTCGGCTAGATTCACCCCGCCGGTGAAGGCGGTGTGGCCGTCAATGACCACGATTTTCCGGTGGTCCCGGTTGTTGTAGGAGGTGGAGACGATGGGACGGATGGGGGAGAACATCTTGCACTGGACGCCCAGGCGGCGCATCTCCTTGGGGTAGCGGTAGGGCAGATTGAACAGGGCGCAGGTGCCGTCGTAGAGGAGGCGGACCTCCACGCCCTGCCGGGCCTTCCGCTGGAGCACCTCCAGCACCTTGCCCCACATGAGGCCCTCGTCAATGATGAAAAACTCCAGAAAAATAAAGCTGCGGGCCTTCTCCAGCTCCTCCAGAAGCCGGGGAAACATGACGTCCCCCAGGGGAAAATACTCCGCCTCGCAGTCCGCGAAGGGGGGGTAGCCCATGGCGGCGGTGTACCGGGCCAGGGAGGCAAACTCCGGGTCCTCCTCCCACAGCCGGGCCATCAGAGACGGCTGAGAGGGAACCAGACCGGCGTTTTCCCGGTGGATGGTCTCCAGCCGCTTGTGGATCATGCGGTGGCCCAAATCCGTTCGGACGAAGAGGTAAAGGGCCACGCCCACCACCGGCACCACCAGTACCAGCACAATCCAGGTGAGCTTCACGGTGGGATCTCCCCGCTGGTTGACCAGGTGGAGCACGATGGAGGCGGAGAGGAGGGCAAAGCCGCCGTAGAAGTAGGCGAGATATTCCTCCAGATATTGGAAAACCCCCAGGAGGAGGACGATCTGCACCAGCAGCAGCAGCGTCACAATAGTGGTGCGGCCGAAAATCAGGTGGAGGGCGCTGCGGCGGCTGCGCTCCTTCCAGCGGAGGAGGAACTCATCGTCCCTCAGGTGCTTGAAAAATTGACTTGCCATAGGTGGTACTCCTGTCACAAAACGGCGGCCCGTCCGGCCGCGGCATAGAATTTTTTTCCTTATTATAGCATAAAATCAGAAATTTGCCACCAGGTATGCCTCCGGCGGCCTACTTTTGTCGCTGAACAAAAGTAGGCAAAAGTCAGCTTAAAACCTACGGTTTTAAGAATTCCCTTCGTTTATTACCAAGACTTGGAAGTCAGGGGGGCTTTTTGTTGTTGGCTTTGTCCGGGTGACGCCGATTTGGGTCGTCTTCTGCTCCTGCGCCGCGCTTCAGCGCGCTCATCTGTTGGGTAGACGGTGGCCTAAAGCCTTTCCCCTTAGGGGAAGCCTTTCAGCTTGGGAAATTGCAAAGGCCCCAACGACCACCAGGGGAGCGCGCGGTCGCGCGGAAACAGGGGAACTCCGACCCCCTTGATGGGTCAGCCGCACAATCTAACGCAAATAACGGTACAGATTCCCCATAATAGGCAAAAAGGAGTTCTTAGAACCTTGGTTCTAAGCGGACTTTTGGTGACTTTTCTTCCGCGAGAAAAGTCACCCGCCGGAGGCAAAACACCATTTAGTACACTGTCGGGTACCGGCAAAAAAGCAAAGTCCCGTCAGCGGTGGCCCCGGCCCAAGGGCAAAAAATCCCCGCCGGTATGGGGACACCCACGCCAGCGGGGAACTTTTATCTCTCCCGGCCTACCAGTTCATCAAGAGATACGTCAAACAGGTCCGCCAACGCGATCAGCACCGGCAGCTGCGGATACCTGTCGCCATATTCATAACGCTGGTAGGCCCGCACAACGACGCCGATCTTTTTCGCCACCTGTTCTTGCGATAATCCGGAGGCTTTCCGAAGTGCCAACAAATTTTCTGACAATTTCATGATTTCACGCAATCCCCTTGACATGCTCGAATGAGCATATTATAATCATTGCAGAAACATGCTCGTTTGAGCGTAAAACGGAGATTCATTATGAATGACTGGAGCGATCAAATCCTTCTCAGCTTGCAGGATATTGCCCAACAGCGAGTACAATACGACCGGACATATCTGGCCTTATGCCGCAAGGCTGACCACAGCTTCCAAAACTTTTGGAACAGCCTCTCAGAGGAGCAGAAGGCGCTATACCTCTGCTTCGAGACGGATAGCAATGACCGGAATTCTGTGGAAGAGGACCAACTGGTCCGCCAGGTCTTCCTTCTGGCCCGGGAACTGTACCGGTAAATCCTTTACTCGTCCAGCTTGAGGACGGCCATAAAAGCTTCGGTAGGCAACTGCACCGTGCCGAGGTTCCGCATCTTTTTCTTGCCCGCCCCACCGGATGTGCCATCCGGCGGGGACCCCAAAGGATTGAACATGCTCGGGCGGAGTGAATCCGCCCTGCGCCAAGGTTTTTGCTTTTGGCAAAAACGTTTGTACGGCGCAAAGCGCCGCCCCACGCTGTGGGGCCCCAGAGGGCAAGCAAAAGATGCTTTCTTTCTCTTACTCGTCCAGCTTGAGGACCGCCATAAAAGCTTCGGTAGGCAGCTGCACCGTGCCGAGGTTCCGCATCTTTTTCTTGCCCTCTTTCTGCTTCTCCAGCAGCTTCTTCTTCCGGGTGATATCGCCACCGTAGCACTTGGCCAGCACATCCTTCCGCATGGCCTTTACCGTCTCCCGGGCGATGATCCGCCCGCCGATGGCCGCCTGAATGGGCACCTCAAAGAGCTGGCGGGGGATGTTGTCCTTCAGCTTCTCACACAGCCGCCGGGCCCGGGGATAGGCCTTGTCACGGTGGGCAATGAAGCTCAGCGCATCCACCTGGTCGCCGTTGAGCAGCAGATCCACCTTTACCAGATCGCTGGGGCGGTAGTCGCTGAGCTCATAGTCCAGGGAGGCGTAGCCCTTGGTGTGGGCCTTCAACGTGTCGAAAAAGTCGTAAATAATCTCATTAAGGGGCATCTGATAGTGGAGCTCCACCAGATTGGTGTCCAGATACTGCATGTCCTTGAACTCCCCGCGGCGCTCCTGGCACAGAGGCATAATATTCCCCACAAACTCGTTGGGGGAGAGGATAGACACCTTCACATAGGGCTCCCGGGCCTCGGCGATGGAGGCGGGGTCGGGGTAGTTGTGGGGGTTGTCCACCGCTACCTCCGTGCCGTCGGTCTTGGTGACCTTGTAGATGACGGAGGGCAGGGTGGTGATGAGGTCCAGGTCAAACTCCCGCTCCAGCCGCTCCTGAATCACCTCGCTGTGGAGCATGCCCAAAAAGCCGCAGCGAAACCCGAAGCCCAACGCCACGGAGCTCTCCGGCTCGAAGGTGAGGGAGGCGTCGTTGAGCTGCAGCTTCTCCAAAGCGTCCCGGAGGTCGGGGTACTTGCTGCCGTCCTCGGTGTACACGCCGCAGTAGACCATGGGCTGGGCCTTCCGGTAGCCGGGCAGAGCCTCCGCCGCCGGGTTTTCCACGCCGGTGACGGTGTCGCCCACCTCGGTGGTCTTCACATCCTTGATGGAGGCGGTGAAGTAGCCCACCTGGCCCGCCTCCAGGGCGTCGCAGGGCTCGTATCCAAGGGGCCGCAGAAGACCGCACTCCAGTACCTGGTGCTGGGCCCCGGAGGCCATCATCTTTACGTTCATCCCCTTGCGGAGCGTGCCCTCCATCACCCGGAAGTAGACAATGACCCCCTTATAGGCGTCGTAATAGCTGTCGAAGATTAAAGCACGGAGAGGAGCGTTGACATCGCCGGTAGGGGCGGGGATGTTCTGCACCACATCCTCCAGCACCGCCGGGATATTGATGCCCACCTTGGCGGAGATCTCCGGGGCGTCCATGGCGGGAATGGCCAGGATATCCTCGATCTCCTGCTTCACCTTCTGGGGATCGGCGGCGGGCAGGTCGATTTTGTTCACCACGGGGCGGATCTCCAGGTCGTTCTCCATGGCGAGATAGGTGTTGGCCAGGGTCTGGGCCTCGATGCCCTGGGAGGCGTCCACCACCAGCAGAGCCCCCTCGCAGGCGGCCAGGGACCGGCTCACCTCGTAGTTGAAGTCCACGTGACCCGGGGTGTCGATGAGGTTGAGGGTGTAGGTCTCCCCGTCGGCGGCTTTGTAGTCGAAGGTGACGGCTCGGGCCTTGATGGTGATGCCCCGCTCCTTTTCCAGATCCATGTTATCCAGAATCTGATTCTCCATGTCCCGCTCCGCCACGGCGCCGCACTGCTCCAACAGCCGGTCTGCCAGCGTGGACTTGCCATGGTCAATGTGGGCAATGATTGAAAAATTACGGATGTTTTCCTGCTTTACCATAGATTCACCTCAAAATAGAATCGGCAAGTCCACGCTGGTCCCGCGGCAGCGGGTACAAGCGTTTTGGCGCAGCCAAAACCTTGCCGCAGGGCGGATTCATTCCGCCCGAGGATATATCATCAAAAGGGTTCCCTGAAAATCGTCAGATTTTCTGGGAAACGGACTTGCCGTGGTCAATGTGGGCAATGATTGAAAAATTACGGATGTTTTCCTGCTTTACCATAGATTCACCTCAAAATAGAATCGG
>CALXDC010000053.1 GCA_944386975.1 uncultured Oscillospiraceae bacterium
ACTTACTACACATTCGTTGATATAAACATCTCTATCATTGGTTGGGAAATAGATACGCCTACCCCAGTATTGGTTAAGATCTTCATAGTGTAGATAGGTGATTGCCAAACATATCCCCTGGCTATCGGTTGGACCTGGCGGGCAATTACCCCAGTTCGAGCACATATGGAGTCCATCAGATAATGAGTGATCCAATAAGCTCGCATTGGTATCGCCATGATGTATAATCGGCACCTTATTCGACAAGGCCTCATCCAGCAAATCCGCATTATCGTTGAGGTCCTGGATGTTGATATAGTCGTTCAGCCCCGGTTTTTTCAGTTTCAAATGTTCCGTGTACTCCATGATTGCCCCTCTCAATTATTCTGGGAGCGTACCGCTCCTGAGCTCCTCCCATGTCCTGCCCGACAGTTCCCCCCAGGTGTACGCCCCGCCCTGCAGCCAGGTGCGGTAGAGGAATTCATACATGCAAGCCAGGTGGGCAGGGATCAGCCTGGCAAGGGCGTCCTGCAGGTCGCCCAGATCCGCAGGCACGCCGATGCTGTTGACAAATTTCACCAGGATGTGGCCGGAAGGGAAGGACACCTCCACCTCCCCGTTGCGCCAGGCGTCCGCCACCGCCTGGATGGTCTCCACGCTCACCTTGCCGCTGGAGCGGTACCGGGCGGCCAGCACGCTGCGGCGGCTCTCCAGGGTGGCCCCGGCGGGCGGGACAATCCCTGCCAGCCGCTCCTCGATCTCCAAAGCCCAGGTGATAGTCTCCAGAGACAGCTGGGCCCGGATCTCCAGCGCCTGGGCGCTCTGGTCCTCCAGCACGCCCAGGATGGCGTCCGCCAGGGCCAGCACCCAGGGGTCCTGCCGGTACTGCTGCGGCAGATTATGTATCAGATCCATACTGGATGCTCACCTCCCCCAACACCGCCGCCTGCCGCGCCCCGACGGCCACGTTGGACGTGGCGCCGTTGACGGTCAGACCGGATACATCCTGCACGCCCGCCGCCCCCAGGACGGCCTCATTGATCCTGGCGTAGCTCACATAGTTCTGGGCAAAGGCGATGCCCTTGAGATAGCCTGCCACCGCGGCCTTCACCGCCTCCGTGACGGCCTCCTGCGCCGCGCCGGGCAGCATCTGCACCGTCATGGAGAGGTCCAGCTCCACAGCCTGGGCCGCGGAGACATAGCAGTAGGCCCCGATGGGAGCCTCTCCCGCCCCCAGCCCAAGACTGTCCGGGTCGATGTGGTCCTGGACCCGGCCCACCAGCTCCTGGTCCGCCGGCTGGCCGTACACATCAATGATCACCACATCCACCGTATTTTCCCCGTGGCCCAGGGGATAGACCTGCACCCCGCCCACGCCGGTGACCTCCAGGGCCCAGGCCCGGTAGTGGTACTGGTTGCCGCTGGTGGGCGGCGTCTGCAGGCGGAGAATGTAGCGGTCGAAATAGGCCTGGTCGCTCTCGGCGTCGTAGCCCCCTGTGAGGGCCTCCCCGTTGGATACCGACACAATGCCGGCGATCTGCACCGGCATCATGGTGACGCTGCCGGCGGGCAGATTGCCCGCCGGCCCGGGCTGGGTGCAGCGGACAGGCACCTCTCCGGCCCTGGAGATCTCCACAGAGGCGGCGGCGGCAAACCGGACGCCGCCGGCGGACTCAAAGAGATCTCCCGTCTGCACGGTACCGTTCCCTGTCACCTGCAGCACTCCGGCGGCATAGGTGGGCGGGTTGCGGGTAAGGCCCGACCGGGACTTGATGTAGCTGTCCAGCTCCGCGCCGGTGAGGTTGGCGGGGTCCAGCTTCGCCGCCGTCTCCTGCAGCTGGACCGCCAGCGCGTCCACGGGGATGGCGGCCGCCGCCAGCAGGTCATAGGTGGGAAATCCCACGGTCTTCTGGTAGCTCTCCGGCATGGCCGAGAGCATCGTCTCCAGGGTCTCAGACATCCGCGCTCACCTCCAGCGTCTCATCGGTGTACAGTTCCGCCGTAAATGCCACGTGGCAGCTGCGGCCCCGGCGGGTAACGGCAAAGTCCCGTACCGCCCGGACCGCCGGGCAGAAGGAGGCGGTCTCCCGTACGTTGCGCTCGATCTCCGCCGTGATGAGGCCGGAGGGCAGCCTGCTGCCCAGCATCTCCCGGTCCACCCCCAGTCTGGCCGCGCCGCCGGTGCGGTAGATGGGGACCTTGTCGATCTGCTGGCGCAGCATCAGGTCAAACCACTGCTGCACCGCCTCCCGGCCCGACCGCTCCGCCAGCGCCCCGTCCACCAGCAGGAAGCGGCAGGACCCGCTGTCAAAGGCCGGCGTCCGGCCGATCTCGGTCCCGGCCTGCCTGGGGATGGTATCCGGGATCAGGGGAAACATTTCCGCCATTGCAAGCCCTCCTCTCGTTATGGTCCGGACAGCCGCCCCAGGATCACCACGGACTTGCCCAGCCAGGCGCAAAGCAGCCGGTCGCCCTTGTACCAGCTGAAGCCGGCGATGGTCCCCAGCCCGACGGGCGGCGCCATGACCTCTCCGCCGTACAGGGAGACCGTCAGTGGGGAGACGGACACCACCTCGCCCTCGGTCAGCTCCGGCCGGCTGTCCGTCTGGATGCCCCGCAGCTCTTTTGCCAGTTCGTAATCCCAGCTCATACGTCCTCCTCATCCTGTGATGGTGTCGTCCTCTCCGGCGGCTCTGCGGCCCGTCCAGTCCTCCACCGTCAGGCGCATCAGATGGGGATGGCCGTACCGGTGGGTGACGCCGGTCACCCGCTGCACGCCGGTGACGCCGTAAGCGTTGGCCTGGAACTGCAGCAGGACGCCGCTGACCACCTCGTCCGCCCCCCAGATCTCCTCCACCGTCCGCTCCCGGGTCAGCCGGTCCTTTTGGGCGAGCAGGGTCCCCAGCCGCTGGCGGGCCTGGGCGGCGTTCTCGTCTCCGGAGAGGGTCTCCACCTTCTGCAGACGGCCGTGTTTTGCAATGCTGGCGGCGTTGTATGCCCTGCCCAGGGTCCTGGCCGAGTCTCCCCCCTCCGCCAGCACCACGGAGTTAATGAGATCCACCATGGAGTCCGATCCGGTAACGTTCCCCTTGGCCAGGGTGATATCGAAGGCCCCCAGGTTGTCCGCCGGCTTGTGGTAGGCCACCATGGGGACCTCTGGCAGCGGCCCCACCTGCAGCGCGCCGCCCCGGACGCTCCAGCGGTAGGTCTGCCCGGTTTCCGCGCTGCAGACGGCCAGGATATCCTCCAGGATCTGCTCCGGCGTAGCGCCCACCCACACCTGGGAGATGCGGGTGGGCGGCAGGTCGATGGTCCCCGCCGCAATGTCCGCCTTGGCGCACATCCGGCCCACCGCGTCCGACGCCGCAGCGTTGGAGATCTGGAGGATCATCTGGGACTTGGTGAGATACCAGCCGGGGTCGTTGGCGGTCACGGAGCCGTCCAGGCCCACGGTGAGCACCACGCCGGAGAACACCTCCGCGCCGTGGTTGACAATCCGCAGCTTGTCGCCCGGCTCCACGCCGCACCAGCGCATATACCGGTCCCGGTTGTTGTTGCGCACCGCCGTAAACGTGACCTCCACGCTGAGGGCGGACAGCTCATCCCGGGCCTCCAGTCCGCTCACCGCCTCGGTGATATCCGTCACCGCGCCGCCCCTGTAGAGGAGCAGGCGGTGGTCGTCCACGTATTGGGCGCCCATCAGGACGCCTCCGGGATGAAGCGGTACTCCCGCAGCGTCAGGGAGTAGGCGATGTCCCCGTTGCGCTTCACCGACCAGGAAAAGCTGTCCACGCTGCAGGGGCTGTTGAGCCGGCACACGCCCCGGCTGTCCAGGATAATGACCCGGAAGGGCAGCATCCGGGGACGGTTGCGGTCGAAGAAGCTCACATACTGCCACCCGTCCTCCAGGGCGTCGGCGGGCATGAAGCTATACCGCCGCCCCACGGGGAAAAAGCTGGAAATGGTCATCTCCCACAGGCCCATGGTGCCAAGGGTGTTGTAATCCCGGGAGAGGCCCTCATAGGTCCCGTTGTTCTGGGGGATCTGGGGACCGATATCCGGCGGGACCGCCGGGAGGACGACAACCTCCTCGTTGTTGTTGATGCTGATGATCACCTGATACATGGGACCTCCTTACGTATTGCGCAGCGCCCGCAGAATCCGGGCCGCGATGGTGCCGCCCAGCTCCTCGGCGTAAGCCTGGTTTCCGATGACGTTGCCCTGCACCGTCACATGGACGGCGATGGAGGGACCGCCCACCATCCGCTTGGACACGTCGTGGGGAATGA
The DNA here is from genome assembly GCA_944386975.1 of uncultured Oscillospiraceae bacterium. Lineage (GTDB taxonomy): Bacteria > Bacillota > Clostridia > Oscillospirales > Oscillospiraceae > CAJFPI01. The sequence continues at coordinate 4,269 of CALXDC010000053.1, forward strand.
TCTGGGTGCCGCCGGGCAGACGCAGGATCTCGCCGCCCCGCTCGTTGACCCGGGTCCAGCCGCCTGCAAAGTAGCTGGTGCCGGTGGCGTGGCCGCTGATCTTGTCGGCCACCCACCCGCCCAGATTCATGGCGCTCTCATAGAGGGTGCCGATGATGGGGATGCCCCGTATCTTCTCATCGATCCAGGAGAAGAAGCCCAGGACTTTCTCCTTTGCCCCCTCGAAGGCGCCGATGATCCCCTCCTTGATTCCGCCGAAGGTCTCCTTGACCCGTTCCCACAGCTCTCCGGCTTTGGCCTTCACCGTGTCCCAGTTCTTGTAGAGGGCGATGCCGGCGGCCACCAGAGCCATGACCCCCAGCACGATCCATCCGATGGGGGTGGCCACGAACGCCGCATTGAGCGCCAGCTGGGCCGCCGTCAGAATCCCGGTACCGGCGGCCGCCGCACCGCTGGCCACGGTCGATGCTGCCATGGCTGCCTTATTGGCGACCATAGCCGCGGTGGACTTGACCCAGGAGGCCGATGACAGGAGATTGGCCTTACTGACCGCCGTCACGGTTTTGGCGAACAGGGCGAAATTGTTGGCGGCGTTGGCCACGTCCAGGCCCAGCTTCACCAGCTTGAAGGCGGCAATGGTGACCGCCAGCGGCTTGAGACAGGCCAGCAGGGTGCCGCCATGGGCCGACAGCCACTGGAAGGCCTGCCCGGCCAGGTCTGCGCCTTTCGCCAGCCCCTGGTCCAGCTGCCGGGTCAGGCGGTCCATGGTGCCGTCCTGACTCCACCGCTGGAACAGGCCCACCAGGCTGTCCGCCTTATCGTTGAGCCAGGCCAGGGCGGACCCGGCCCGGACGCTGCCGTCCTGCTGCACGCCGAACAGCTGCATCAATCCGCCCTTCGCCGTGGCGCTGGCGGAACCGAGCTTGCCCGTCACAGCGGCCAGAGCAGCCTCATTCTGTCTCGCCTGCACCAACTGCTGGTTGTTTGCGTAGAAGGCGTCCGCCGCGCCGGAATAAGCGCCGGTGAGCGCCTCCAGCAGAATCTGATTGCGCCCGGCTTCGTCGGAGGCGGCCGCCAGTTTGGCGTTCATCTGATCCTCGCTGACGCCAACCCAGTTGAGGGCGTCTGCAAGGACGCCTGTCACCGTTCCCACCTTGGCGGTCTCATTGGCCGCTTCGATCAGGCTCTGGATGGGCAGGGCGTCGCCGAAGGTACCGCTGACGCCGGCGGCCACTCTGGTCCACTGGGCCACATCCTGCTCATTCCGGATGAGCTTGCTCAGCAGCTGGCTGGCCTCGGCGGCCGTACCGGTATCCCCCAGAATCTTGTAAAATTCGTTGTAGGCCGCAGAAGCCGTCTCCGCGCCGTATCCGGCGGACTCGAAGGCGGTAATCAGCCTGCCCTGGGCAATCCGGTACTCCTCTGTGGCATTGTCCATGGCCAGAAACGCCGCCGTCACCGCTCCGGCGGAAGCAGCTCCCCACGCCGTAAAGCTCTTGGCAGCGCTGGCCAGCGAGGAGACCGCCTTATTCTTGAACGCCACCACGCTGCGGGTGGCGCTTTGCATCTCCTTGGATACGCCCTTGGTGTTCCGGGCGGCCTTCACCAGACCGCCGGACATGTTGTCCCGGAGATTCAGAATGGTATTGATGACTTTTGTTGCCATGCTCTCACCTCTCCGGCAGTAATTTCGAGACCCCCAGCGCCACCGCCTGGCTCATCAGCTCCGCGGTCTCCTGGTAGTAGAGCGCCCGCGCCCCCTGCAGAAAGGCGATCTCCGCGGGGCCGGCGGCCGCCAGGGCGTCCAGCGGAACGCCCCGGACGGCGTAAAAGGCCATGAGCCCCAGCAGAGAGTCGCGGGCAATCAGTTTTTTACCGTCTCCAGACCGGGATCACCGGCCTGCTCCTCCGCATCTCCGCCGTCCCTGCCCGGGAGCTTCTCCGGCAGCAGACCCAGAAACCGCAGCGCCTTGCCGCCCAGGTCGTCCTGCTCCGGCAGGGAGAAGAGGGCGTCGATGATCCCCATGGGGTTCTCCGCCACCCCCAGCTCCGCCTGGAGCTTCCGGTCCTGGAGCTGGGGACAGACGGCATACAGGGCGTGCCTGCCGCACTCCAGGGCCTCCATGGCTCCGCCGGCGGCGGAGAGCTCGCCGTAGAGCTCCAGCACCGCCTTCTGGGGCGGCATCCGGGCCTCCAGGCCCGCGTCGCTGCCGGGGATGTCCAGCATCCCCACCTTCAGCTTATCCGCCTCCCGCTGCTCCCGCCTGGCCAGGAGCGCCTCAAAGGTAATCCGCTTGCTCATACGATGGCCTCCAGATTGGTATAGGTTTCCGCCTTGAAGGGCAGCTCCCGCTCCACCGCCTTTTTGGCCTCAATGTTGGCCAGAGCCGCCTCGGTGAACACCACGCCGCCTACGCTCCAGCGCTCCGACTGGTGGGTCACCGGGTTGGTCAGGGCGGTGATCAGCACGATATCCGGCATAATACCGGTGCGGTACCCATCCGAAATGGCCACCTCCAGGGCGCTGTCGGACTTTTTGCCGGTGAGCGTCCCCTCCACAGCGTAGCCGTTGTAGATGGGGAAGGTGCCGTAGTCGCCGCAGAAGGCGCCGTCCTCAAAATCGCCGGTGACCTTCACCTCGATCTTGGTGGCCATCGTCTCCCGGACGCCGTTGATGTAGACCTCGCTGCACGAGCCGTGCAGCACATTTGCTTGCTTACCCATAGTGCCTCCTTATACCAGCGTGATGGCAAACTCCAGATGTCCCATAGAGCCGAGGATCTGCACGTCTCCGGCCAAAAACACCGTCCGCTTGAAGGGGGTGTTCCGGACGGTGGCGTCGTCCCAGTCCGCGGCCTCCGTCTTGCCGGAGCCGATCCAGGCGCTGCGCTGGGCGGAAACGTCCACGTCCGACCTGTTGTCATGGTCGGGATTGAGGATGTTGTCCGCCGCCAGGCCGTCAAAATAGTAATTGATTGCGCTGATGAACAGCATCTGATTGGCCCGGCTGTTGCGGTACTGGCCCAGATACTCGTCCCGGAAGGTCCGGGCGATATCGTCCCGGATGAGGTCCATGGCCTCCACCGTCTCGATGTACTTCATGTCCTCGGTTTTGGTGGAGCCGTCGGTGGTGGTGAGGGAATTGACGTCCACGCCCACCCGGACCTCGTCGTCGTCGTTGATGAGGAGGAATTTGCCCGCCCCCACCACGGAATCGGGGTTGGCGGGCACGCTGACCCGGACGAGATCCGGACACAGCTTGTTGGTGGCGCCCCGCGTCACATTGCAGGAGGCCAGGAGCCCCGCCAGCGCCGGGCAGTACTTCTCCCCCGTCACCTCGCCCCGGTCGCCGGAGAAGGTCACCTTCTCGTTGCCAAAATTCACGATGTGCATGGAGTCCGGCGGCGTGGTGTTGAAGCAGACGGCCTTCCAGCTCTTCTGCTCCAGCTCCCGCGCCTTGATCCAGCTGGCAAGATCCGTCCAGTCCGTGCTCTTGCCCTCGGCAAAGGTGATCCAGCCGGTCTTCTCATACTGGGTGAACACAGCCGCCGCCTCCGCCAGATCCTCCTCCGTCCCGATCTTGACCGCGCTGACCCGCAGGGGGCCGTAGGACAGGGCGTCCTTGATGTACTGCTGATTTGTCGCGGTAAACTCCGCGGCGCTCACCTGGGTGGCGTCGCCGTACTGGAAGAACGTGCCGCCGGAGCCCTCCGTATCGTCCCGGAGAATCAAAACCACAATTCCTCGCGCCGAGCGCTGGATGAAGGACGTGGCCAGCTGCTTGAATGTAATGTTGATTTTTGGCAAAGTTACTGCCATGTCAGGTTCCCTCCCTGTATACCAAAGATTCCATGGGTTCCGCCTCCGCCTCCGGAATGGGCTCCGTCAGCGTCAGATCCAGCGTGGCCGCCAGCACCCCGTCCGTCACCGCAAAGGACAGGCCCTCGTCGATGCCGAGGTACAGGCCCTCCACGGTGATCCCGTCCAGGAAGGTCTCCCCAAGGGCCTGACGCACCGCCAGATTTTCCAGCTTGGGCCGCTCCCGGTCGGCGGCAAAGTAGTAGAGCCGGAAGGTCACCGTCCGCTCCCGGCCGGAGGAGAGGAGCCGGGCGTCAGCGCCGTCCTCCAGCTCCACCTTTCCGCTGGGCCGGACAATGGGGGCGGAGACGTCCTCCGCCAGCAGCGGCGCGTCCACCCCGGCACGCTCCAGCGCCTGCCGGTAGAGATCACACACCGCTCGGTTGAGATTCTGTAAAGAGATCATATCGAATCCACCAACTCGTCCAGCAGATCGTCCAAAGCCGATAGATACTGAGGCTCAAACTCCTTTGCAGCCGTTTCGAATACGTGATGCCCCGGAACAAATCCGACCTCCTGACCTCCACGGGTTACCATACGATGGCCGTCCTCAAGAAGGTGGGCGTGAGGGGCAGCGGAGTACACCCGTATGGCCTGCGCGCCGTCATATTCATAGGCCTTACCCCGTTTGATGGATTTGAGATAGCTCCCGGTCTTTTTCCCCAGCATCCTGGCTTTTTTCTGTGTCTTTGCTTTAAGCTTGGCGCCCTCTTTCCGCATAAACGGCTTCTTCTTCCGCTCAAACTGCTGAGCCGTGCGCTGCATTCGATTGGCGAAATCATCCAATGCCGCCGTATCAAAAACTTTTGACGCCATCTTCCACCACCAATCCCACAAAGATGTCCACAAAGCCGCCGTCCCGGTAATTGGGATAAAAATACCGCACCACGTAGTCCTGACCGCGGAACCGCAGCCGCAGGTCCGTATGCAGTTCCGGGATGGAGGAGCGCCGCACGGTCACCCGGTGGGTGACCTCCACCCGCTCCATACCGCCCTCCAGATTCTCTGTCCGTCCGGCGGAAGGGACGATTCTGGCCCATACCTTTCGGTCCGGCTCGTACGCATAGGAGTCCTCGTCCAGATCGTTCTTCCGCGCTGCCCGGCGCAGCACTTCCACCCGGCAGCGCAGGTCTCCCGCGCTGAGCCCGCTCACGATCCCGCCTCCCCACCGGTGTCCGACTCGGACACCGGCTCCGTCAGTTTGAGCTGAGTGAGCATACGCCGGAAAGCGGGATTGTCGCCGCCCTCCGTCCGAGCGCCCCGCCGGTCGTAGCCGTCCAGCACCATGGCGTTGACGCACAGGTCATACTGGGCCCGGCGGGGCGTCCCCTCGGGAGGCTCTGCGATCCCGGCCTGGTCCATATAGTTCACCGCCGCCTGATAGAGCCCCTGGAGGATGAGATCCTCCCCATCCTCCAGGGTGTCAATGCGGCAATACGCCAGCAGCGCCGCCCGCCGCTCCTCCGTCAGGGCCATATTACACCACCAGGGTCCAGCCGCTGGCGGCGGGCAGATACAGGGTGTTGGTCGCAGCCACCACGCCGCAGACCACCGCCGCGGCGCCGTCGTGCTGGAACTTCACCGCCATGTAGCGGCCGGTGAGAGCGCTGGGACGGAAGCTCACCACCGCCGTCTGAGGAGCGGTGCCCTCGGCATCGGTGAAGGCGGCCGTCTCCACCTCCTCCGCGCCGCTGCCGCTGCTGTCGTCGGAGGCCAGCAGGGTCACCGTCAGGCTTTTATTTGCGCCCAGAGGAGCGACGGAGACCAGGAACACGATCTCCCTCACCCCGGAGACGTCGATGTAGTCGGAGGTCTTCTCCGTGGAGGCCGCCACGCTCTGGGGCGCGAAGGCGGTCTGGAACACCAACTCTTCGTTGATCCGATTCATCTCAATTCCTCCTTACTTCCGATTCGCCAGCGCCACGAAGGGGCTGCGGGGCTTGTCGCTGTTCTTGATGGTCAGGGGATTACTCACCTTGGGGGCGCCGTTGCAGCGGTACACCACCCTAAAGCAGTTCTGGTCGGTGAGAAACTCCACATGGATGGACCAGTCCTGCTTGACGGTGCCCTTGGTCAGAAGGATGTACATGAAGGGGTCCACCAGCATAATGTCGCCGGCAGTACCCAGGGGAGAGCAGCTGTCCTCGAAGAGCACCGGCTTGTTGAGCACCCGCTGGGTGTCGAAGTTGCCGAGGCCTCCCTCGGGGTTCCACAGGAACTTGGCCGCATCGCCGCTCTGGATGGCCAGGCCGGGCAGCTGTTCCTCCACATCGGGGTGCATCAGCCACACCAGCCGGTCCCGGTTCCTGGGCATGGCCCGGGCCTGCATCTTGATGGCGTTGGCGCCCAGGAAGGTGCCTGCCGCCTGGCTCTGCTCCTTGGCCACCGTGATCAGGGCCTTGGAGTGGATCAGGCCCAGGGGCTTGCCCACACCGTCGCCGCAGATGACGCTCTCGGTGAGCAGCCGGTCCCCGGCCAGAGCGAAGGAAGAACTGGCAAAACTGGTCATAAAGGCCGCGTCCTCCAGCATCTCGTCGGTGCAGTAGAGGAAGCCCATCATCTTCTCCAGATCCATCTTCATCTCCCGGAACTGGGGCTTGCTGGCGGCCACGGCGGCACCCTCGCTGGCCCAGTACATCTGCACCCCGCCGAACACCGACTTGGACACGTCGGTCTCATCGGCGCTGACCCACCGCATGGCGTTGGCGGAGCTGGAGCAGGTATAGCGGTCCAGCCGGTTGAGCAGAGGGCTCTGCTGGATGGCGCTCTCCATGATCATGCCGGCGAAGTCGGTCTGGAGGGCGAAGCCGCCGTCGGCGCCGCTGCCCTCATTGGAGCCGAGAACGGCGTTGTTCACCTGCTGGAGCCGCCGGTCCTCCACGTGGTTCTTGCGGAAATTGTAGATGGCCCGCAGCTGCTCTCCCACGGAGGCAAAGGGCTTATCCTCGCGCTTCCCCTGATCCTTGGCGGGAGTCGTGTGCAGGGCGCCGTCATACACCGGCTCCGCCGCCTCCCGGCTGGCCTTGGCCAGCTTCTCCAGGCCGGCGATCTGGGTGTTGATGGCTTCCATCCGGTCCGAGATGGCGCCTGCCTCCTCGATCTTGCCGTCGGCCACCAGGCCCTCGGCCTCCGTGAGCAGCTGGGCCTTGCTGGCCCGGAGCTCGGTGATTTTCTCCATGAAATCCATGCTGTTCTCCTTTCAAAATCAAAATTCAGAGAGCGCCCTGAGCCGCGCCAGGGTGCGTCTGCCCTGTTCCATTTGGGCCTCCTCCGCCCGCTGGTCCGCCATGTGGGCCTGGTACCGCTCCCGCATGGCCGCCGTCAGCCGGATCCGCCGGTCTGCCGCAGCCACAAAGGCCGCCGGGTCCTCCGCCCCCGGGGAGAGCCCCACGATCTCGTCGATGAGCCCATACTCCATGGCCTGGGTGGGACTGATCCAGATATCCTTGTCCATGAGGGCCATCAGCTCCTCCCGGGTCTTCGTGCCGTTCCGGGCGGTGTAGACCTCCAGGATGCAGTCCCTGGCGTTGCGGAGAGCCTCCGCCGCCCGGCGCATATCCCGGTAATCCCCCTCCACGGTGTTGCTGGGGTTGTGGTAGCAGAGCAGCGCCCCCGGCTCGCTCTGGATCCTCCGGCAGCCGGTGGCCGCCAGGGTGGCGGCGCTGGCCCCGTAGCCCTGGAACAGGGCCGTAGTGCTGCCCTTGTAGCGCCGGAGCATGGAGCGGATCTCCAGCCCCACCGCCATGTCCCCGCCGGGGGAATTGATGAGCAGCGTCACATCCTCCCCGCCAGCCGCCTCCAGGGCGGCGGCGATGTCCATGGGGGCGGTGATGTCCCGCCAGCCCCACCAGCGCAGCACATCGGCGGAGTCGTTGTCCCACAACTCGCCCCGCAGCGCGATATCAGCCATTTCCATCCTCTCCTCTCAGTACGGACTCCAGAGAGCCCAGATTCTTGCTGACAAGGAACTGTTTTCCCAGTCCGCCGGGGATGGGATTCAGCTCCTCCTTGGCCCGGGCGTCGTCCGGGCACATGACCGAGTGCTCAATGAGTTTCACATAGAAATCTGCCCGGGTGGCAGGGTCCGCCCGGAGCAGGGCCTCCACATTGCCGTGGATATAGGCCCCGTCCTGGCGCATCAGCGGCCCGATCAGCTTATAGCTGTCCTCGCTCTCCCACTGGATCACATAGGGCAGCAGGGTGTCGGTGACATAGTTGAGCCGCTGCTGGGCGTTGCTGTCATAGCTCTCCTTGCCGGTCTGAAGCATGTGCTTGGGGATGCCGCTGAACCTGCTGATCTCCTCCACAGTGAAGCCCCGGCTCTCCAGGAACTGGGCGTCGCTCTGACTGAGGCCCAGCGGGGTGTACTTCATGCTGTGGTCCAGCACCGCCACGGCGAAGGCGTCATCGGAAGCGAAGGTGCGGAACTCCTCCTTGACCCGGTGTCGGGTCTCCGGGTTGGCGTCGGTGTCCACCTCCACGATGCCGGAGAGGCGGGCGCCGTTCTGGTAAAACTTCTTGTTGTAGCGCTGGGCCATGGCGTCCACGGAGATGGCCTCCCGGGCCAGGTCCAGCATGCCCCGCCCCCGGATGCCGTCGTAGGTCTCGAAGTACAGGAAGGACAGCTCCGAGTTGGCGAAGGTCTTGTGAAGTCCCTCCAGACTGTAGTCGTACCAATAGGTCCCGGTGTTGGCATCCCTGCGGATGGTGCAGCAGTCGGTGGGCAGCGGGATCCGGGCAATCACACGCCCGGCGCTGTCCTTCCGGTTCCACACCGCCCCGAAGCCCCACCAGAAGGCGTTGGACATGGTAATCTTCCGCAGCATGAAAGGGGACATGTAATCGTTGGCGCGCACCTTGAGGACCCGGTTGAGGTCGGGGTCCTCCACCGCCACCCGGGCGTCCCCGTCCTTCCGGTACAGGCCGAAGGGGATCATCCCGAAGGAATTTGTCAAAATGCGGTGGGCCGCCGCCACCGGGGAGAGGTGCTCCGCGTTCCACCGGCTGGCCTCCATGGCCTCCTCGCCGGAGAAGACCCGCTGGAACCAGTGGCTGAGCTGCTCCCAGGGGAGTGGGGTCTCCTCCACGGAGGCCCGGGGCGTCATGGCCTGGTTCAAGATCATCGGCGGCCACCTCCCCGGGATCTGGCCACCACCACGGCGTAGGCGGTGAGGCATACGCCCGCCGTGGCCAGGGCAGCCGGCCGGCCGCCCAGGTCCAGGGCCGCCCGCACAAAGCACCCCCCGCCGGCCAGCAGGAGCAGGTCGTCCAGGTAGAGGCCCAGCGCCCTGACCGCCCGTCCCAGTTTTTCTTTCAAATCAAATCCCCCAATCTTCGGAAAGTACATGGTCGTTGATATTCGATCCTATTGGCATCCGCACCATGGCTGTGGCCATCCCAATGATCCAGGCCACTGTCATGTCGATGCGGCCGATGCTGCGGTTCTTCATGGGCTTCAGGTTCTCGTTGCCGTCCACATGGCAGCGGACATTGCCAAAGCACCACCGGGCTGCCGTGTTGTGCTCATGGAGCATCTCATGGGCCCGGAGCAGCCGCTCCAGCTCCTTCATGGCAGGGGACAGTTCTTTAATTGTCTGAGGAATCTCCACCACATTGACGCCCCGGTCCATGAGCCGCTGGGTAAGCGTCCGGCTCAGGTAGGGGTCCACCCCCAGGGTGTCCAGGTCGAACGCCTCCGCGCACCAGGCCACAGTATCCTCCACCATGGTGAAGTCCACCATGTCCCCGGGGCACAGGGTGAGGAACTCCGCCCTGGACCAATCCCGGTAGGGCACATGGTCCCGCCGCTCCGCCTCCACCACGCCCTCCTCCGGCCTCCAGGCCCAGAACAGGGTCACCCAGGTGTCCAGCCCCTCCTGGGGCGGAAACAGCAGGGTGAGGGCGGTGAGGTCGGTGGTTGTGGACAGATCCAGGCCGCCATAGCACCGCTTTCCCCGCAAAAACGCACGTATGGCCTGCCTGCGGGCGATCACGTTGACGCCTTCCCACTCCGGGTGGTTGCATTGGGTTTTGTCGTAGAGCCCCAGAGGCAGCCAGCCCACCACCTTGGTGGCGATCCACTGGTTGAGCCGCAGCCACCGAAACAGCCGCTCCGCCGCCTCGCTCTGTCTGGCGGCCCGGGCCTCCCGGCGGAAATCACGGAGCTTCAGGTTGTGCCCAAGTCCCGGGTTGCAGGCGTACCAGAGGGCCTCGTCGTAGATGTCCAGTGCGGCGATCTTGTCCGGATCGTCGCCAGTGAGGACGCTGATGCCGTACATGATGGGGCACCAGGCCGGGTCGTCGGTGTCCAGCTCCCGCTCGGGCTCCCCTCTCCGCCAGGCCAGGATCCGCCGACACTGCTCATGGATCTCCCAGCCGATACTCTTCCGGTCCGGATCGTCGCCGG
>CALXDC010000054.1 GCA_944386975.1 uncultured Oscillospiraceae bacterium
CCGATGTATTGGCCGCATATTTGGCATCGATAACCATAGACTGCTTTTAAGTCATCCGCAATAGCTCTGGACAACTTGCGGATTTTGCAGGATTTTGTTCTGATAAGTATGCCTGCAGTATTATCCCTGCCATCCAAAATACCTTCAGCAATGGGCTCTCCCAACTCTTTCAGGGCATTACCCTCTTCTTGAAATTCTTGAATTGGCATGCAGTCAAAACACAATCTACCAGAAATTGGTGCGGAATAGATTGCAATGTGTTCTTTCTGAGATTCATCTGCATCTAAAGTTCGAAGTTTCTTGCTATCTTGGCGCTGTGATACAATTTGATTTTTGGAATATACAAATATCTCTTGCAGCTTTTGCGCTATCGGACTCTTGGCAGAATATCGGATTTGCAGCAGATCCTTATGGTTTGGATATTTGTTTTTATCAAACCGGATGTTTATGATTTGAGCGGGATAAGGACTACCGTCAATTAAAATCTGTATTTGTTTGCGCTGTCCACGCTCCAGCGTAAACCCCAATTCACTGAAGACAGATTCTTGGTGCTGTATCGGTATTGTTAGGCCGGCTGTCAATACTGAATAATCGACATTCTTATAAAAGAGCAGCATATTATTTGTCAACAACTTCCTTCAACAAAATCTTTTTCTCAAATCCGCCCCGTTTGGATGCCTTGTCTGACCGTACCCGTTCCAGTTCTTCCATTGTCCAGCCGCGGGCCTTCGCGACCGCCTGCATGACTTCCAGCAAGTCAGCTAGTTCCTCGATGGATTTGCTCTCCTGATATTCTGCCAGTTCCTCGTTCAGCTTCTGATCCAGGAGAGCTATGTAGTCCTTGTCAGAAAGTGTTTCATAGACACAGGTCTTACCGGCGCCCTGGATGATCTCTGGGATTCGATCACGGACGAGTTTGTGGTATTGTTTCATGCCCTCACCTCATCCGGAAGCGATTAAGCCAGGATTTTTTGAAAGGAATATCAAAAAATATCCTCGCTTCATCCAAATTCATCACAACCCATTCTCGCGATTTATGGGGTTCCAGAGTTTCTGGAAGCTCTTTTAAGATACGATCTGCCTCCCATGTGGCTCCGGCGTTATATCGAATCTCATTATTCCGTTCAGAAATTTCGAAGGATGACCGACTGGTATTCCAGGCGTTGCGAATAGTTTTAATGGCGTAACTGCCGGTCACTTTTTCACTGAAATAGTCCTCTAATGTAAGATATCGTATATATTCTGGACAGGCTGTTTCCGAGTATTCCTCAAAAATCTCCACCAATACACGCGAGGATTCCGCCAAAATATCCGGGGCGCTTTCGGATTCGTCGCTTTTCATTTCCTCAAGCAAATCCGAAACAATTCCCAGCATCCGCCGCAGATATTCCCGATACAATGCAGTTCCCACTTCTCGCTGTACCGTGCGCACCACGCTGCTGCGCATGACCTCAGTGTTCGTAAGTCCTGCTTGTACGCGGCAGATTACCGTGCGTCGAATCACCTCCGGCGCAACGGCTTTCACATCTTCGTTTGCGCTGATGACCACCGCTGGATAGTGCAGAAGTTTATCCACTACACCGAAATCGTCGTTTTTAATGGTTTCAATGGCGTGCTGATTAAAGCGTGTATTAGTCAAGTCATCCACGATGATGGGCGCACCTTTTACAGTATGTTTCAGCCCTTCAATGCTGGAACGGGTAAAATCAGGTGCAGAGATTTTCGTCTTCTGGCCAATCATCATTTTGAGCAAGGTTTCCAGGAAGCTGGTTTTTCCGGCTTTACTCTGACCATATACCAGGCCGAATACCGGATAGGGAAGCAGATTTTGATTGTATCGCACTGCCATATCCCGCATACAGGCCATGAAAGGAGAACAGAAAAACCAGTTGGCAAACTCAAAATACCGCCTCTGCATTCCGGTTACATCACCGTGAAATTTCTCGTAACCGGCCATGTATTTCAGAAAAAGCGAAACATCTTTCTCAATTTCCTGGGTAGACGGATGAAGATCCAGGTTGATGCCATTGAGTCGCACCACCATTTCGTCCGGGAACACCTCCAACTGCGGATATTCACTTTGCAGTTCTTTTTCCTGGGTCTGTGCTGCCACGACCTGCCGGCGGATGGATTTCATTTTTTCTGGCGAAAGCATCACTTTTCCTTTTTTATCCGGCTTTGGTACAGAGGGTGCAAGTTTGCTGGCCAGATTTTTTACATCTAGGACAAAACGGACTTCCTCCTTTGCTTCCTCTGTCGGTTGCAACACCAGCGCCTTTTTCGCCTTGATTGTTTTGGCAATTGGAAGTTCTTCCAAATTGGCCCCGTCATCGGCGCAAAGCAGAGTCTCCTTTGCGATCTGGTCGGTGCAGTCTTCCCGAAGCTGGCAGTAGCAGTCCCAATACCAATCGTAGGCGGCATCGCCGTCCACATAGCAGATATTCTCCCGCTGATACCCGCCAAACGCCGAACGAGACAGGTTGGCGGAACCCATGATCACCCGTTTGCGTCCATCCTTGGCAGACAGTAAATAGAGTTTCTCGTGGGAAAGCACACTGCGAGCCACATAAAAACGCAGGGTACCATTCTCAATGCGGGAAACCAGATCCAGTTTCATTTTGCTTGCGGTGTCTCGCATACGCTCGACCATCTTGCACTGATAGGCCATCACTTCTTGCAGAGAGTAGGAAATCACTTCGTCACAGCCGAATAGAATTTCTGCTTGTTCAAAGAGATCTATCAGCCGGTAGACAAAGTCGATACCGGAGGAATATGTAATGGCATACAGCGTATCAAATCCGGAAAACAATTCCTTCCAAGTGCAGGATTCTGCCCCATCAAACACCATTTTGACAACATCGAGAGACGCTGTTGTTTGAGTGTTGATTTTCTGCTGGTCAGTTTCCGCTATATCAAATAAGGATAAGGTTTCCATGAGATCACCTCCACTTTTTCTCGGCAGAAATTCTTCCGTATTTCACCATTTTCTATGTTTTTAGTATAATGGCTTCTGCTCATACCAGCAAGACCTTTTCCTGCTGGGGATTGGTTCGGTTTCTCATATAATAATAAGAGGAAATCTGTCCAATAAACCGGTCTGTTTTGTTTTTGCGCAATAAGCATTTCCTTTCATCTTGCATCCCGCTGTCAAGTTCCCGTACAATGGGACCAACAAGGAGGGGATTACATGAACGGACTATCCTTTATCCGGCGGCGGTGCAACTTGAGTCAAGGGCAGCTGGCGCAGATGCTCGGCGTCACACGACAGGCCATCAACCTATGGGAAAACCGCCGGGAACCATTGCCGGAGGCACGCTTGCGGCAATTGAGTGACTTCTTTGGGCTGGAACCGGAACTGTTCAGTGAGATCAGTGAAATACAGCAGAACGAACTGCTCCACCGGGTCTGCTTCCTGTATCGGGATGCCGACGGCCACGACTACTATTTATTCCGTGAAAACCCGGAGAAGCCCATCGGCTTTCTGCTGAGCGAGAAGGCCGGCATGCCTCTGACCCAGGACGAGCAGATGATTTTGGACAAGCGCGAACTGGAAGAAATGCTGGACACCCTTCGCCAGTCCGTCTATCCGAAAGACCGTTCCAAATGGACTGCAGCGGATTCCATTGTGGCCATGAACCGGATGCGGAACATTTTAGGCAGCCTGGTAGAGGCGCTGGAAGCCATTCAGCGGCAGCCACGGGAGCGGAAGATGGACTGCTTCTATCTTCTGATGCAGGTGGAACTGGCGCTTGCTCTGGCCCTCGGCGGCATCGAGGCCGAAGATCTGCCGAATGGAGACACGCTGCCAATGTTGGACAGCGCCTATATCACCGCTTTGGCAACACAGTTTCAGAGCCGGCTGGAAGAACAGGCCGAACTTGCTAAATAGGGGCGGTTGCGGTACAATTACGATAAAAAAACACCGTCAGGAGGTGGCACTGTGGCAATTCGTTGCCCGCACTGCGGAAGTCCGGTGAGGGTTCGGGGTAGCCGGTGGGAATGCGGCTGGTGCGGCGATTTTGGAGCCCTCTCGTCGCTTTCACCATCGGAACGGGCAAAATTGAACGACACGGGCCGAGTGACCGTTACAATCACGGTGACTGTGCCGGATGATGAGGCTCCCAAGGAATTCACTCAGGCGGAGCTGGAAGCCATGGTACGCCGGTGGGACTTTACAGAAAATGAGGATGCCATTCGGGACCTGCTACTGGCTGCATTCCCGGAAGCCGTCTCTTATGTTGAAGCCGATAATCTAGGCGCTGAAGACCTGCTGGGTGCCATCTATGAGAAGAACCCCGATCTGGCTGTGGAGATGTGGCGGAAGGTATTGGACGAGGCTCAGGAGCACCTTCAGGAGCCGGAACGGGCAGAGTATTTGCTATGTGATCTCATGGGCGATGTCTGGTACGGTTCTATCTCCCTGTGGTTCATGCTGAAAGCCATGAAGCAGGACGAGGCCTCTGCCAGGCAGGTGTTCGGGAGCGCCTATGTAGGGTATCCGCAGGAGGAATTGCTGAAGGCGTGCGATGATTCCGGAGAGCTGGAACTGAAAGCAAGGCTGACTTTATTGTTGGAAAAGAACCCACATTTTAATGGGTTCGATTAAGTACATCATACAGAAAGAGCCGGTAGTTTTCGAAGCGAAACTACCGGCTCTTATTCTTCTGTGTCGTCCTCAAAGGAATACTCATTGAGTTCCTCGAAATTCAGGAACTCGGCCAGGGTCATATTAAACGCCAACGCAATTTTGTGAAGGGTCTTCACTCTGGGGTTCTTTGTCAGACCGCGCACAATGTTGTCCAGGGTGGACTGTTTGACATCGCTCATGTTTGCAAGTTTGTTGATTGCGATTCCGCGCTCCCGACACAGCTTGCGAATCCTTTTCACATACAGTTCCGAATACTCCATAGCAGACCCCCGCTATTATCATTACCCGTTTTTGGGTTACTATGATGATAACAGCAAACGAAGGGGTAATTACCCGTATTCGGGTTGACAAGATATAATAAAACGCCTTACAATGGTTTTACCCGAATACGGGTAAAACCATTGTGGAGGTGATGGGATGTCAGCGTGTACCTTCTTCGGCCACCGGGACTGCCCGATGTCTATCAAACCTAAGCTGCGGGCGGTGGTGGTGAAACTGATTGAGCAGCATGGTGTGGATCGGTTCTATGTGGGGCGGCAGGGGGCCTTTGACGCCATGGCTCGCTCCGTGCTGCGAGAACTGGCAAAGGTCTATCCCCACATCTCCTACGCCGTGGTGCTGGAACGGCTGCCGGGGCCAAGGGACAAGGCGATCTGGGATTTCTCCGACACCATCTTTCCGGAAGGTCTGGAGACTGTGCCGCCGCGGTTCGCCATCTCCAAACGCAACGATTGGATGCTGAAGCAGGCCGACTTCGTGGTGACCTATATCGCCCACGGCTGGGGCGGTGCGGCCCAATATGCGAAGAAAGCCCAACGGCAGAGCAAAAGGGTGCTGAATCTTGCAGAGAACTGCAAATTTTAGAAAAAATTTTTTGAGAGCTCTCACGGATGGCAAATGGAAAAATGTCAAAATCAGAACTTTTTAAGCAAAAATGGAAAATCCCTTAAAAAAGGCTATTTCTCGCCAAATACCATGAAATTATATCCTAAAGTTGGTCAATATCAAAAAATTGTATTTTTTATTGATATCCAGAAATTCGGTGTTTTCCGAACTTTTTAGATCATTATACATATCGATATCTTGAGCGGGAGCCCCTATTGACAAACAAATGTTCGGTGTGATAATATAAATTCAGGCCAGAGAATTGGCAACAAATAATTTAATAAAAATTGAAAGCACAAATAATTACTTAGATATGTGAATTTCAAAATTGAAACTCACATCAAAATTTTCACTGCGTATGTGTTGACACTGTTTGGTATAGGTCTGCATACGAAGGACTACCTGAAGTCCTACTATGAAAAGGGGCTCCGCGGCTTCATACTGCGATTGTATCCAGCAAGCCAGCAGACGGAACCTCTTAAACCAAAAGTTCTGCAACTTCATACTGCGTCTCCCATGGCGCAATAAAGTGACAGGACCTCCTGATTGTAAAGCTTTGAAAGCAAACACATTAGGGGTGTTCTGTCTTTTTTGTACCCTTTTCAAAAAACAACCCATTATTTCGAAGATAGAAAACAATATCCGGTGTTCGCTTCGTGCGCAGAGATCGGTGGGCCTCTGCGAGCGTTCCCACTGCCCACCATCAATATCATAATAAAAAATTGGAGGGATTTTAAATGCAAAATGTAAACCTGGATGATACAGCAATCAATCTGGCTGTTGAGGCATTTAACCAGATTGGCGCCCACACCATTCCCGCATCCGCTGAAGCAATGGCACTGAGTGTGCAGTTGGCCCTGGAGAAGTACAACGAGGTAACTTCTGCCGGTATCTGCGACAATACAAAGGACTACTATGTGGACTCCTTCGCTGCAGAGTATGTTTTTGATGTGGTAAACTGCTGCAACAAGGCAGATGTTCTGAACTATTTCGACGAGTTCGATGAATATCTGACCGATGAGGCTGGCAAGTATCATGCCGAATGGTTGCTCTTGGTTGCGAAGATTGGCTGTATGGGACTGGCCGTCAATCTTTTCCATATGCCTCTGCCGGAAGCGCTCTCTAACGCGCTGGATACATATCTGAAGCAAGTTGCTTAATCCATAATGTGCCGCGTGATCTACCGGAGTTACGCAGCCTTGCGATTCTCTTGCCTTGTAAAAGGCCTGCCGCATATGCGGCAGGCCCCACCCCAAAAAACATACGGGCGTCTCGGCCCGCAGAAAGTGGAATCTTGATTCCACGCAGGGCACAGCTGTGACGCCTGTTCCGGGAGAAAAAATACGATTCCACTTTGATTCCACTTTTCCGGTAAAACCGGCAAAACTGGAAATTCCCCATTTTCGCACTTTGGGAAATAAAAAAAGACTTGAAACCGAAGTTTCAAGTCTTT
The DNA here is from genome assembly GCA_944386975.1 of uncultured Oscillospiraceae bacterium. Classification (GTDB taxonomy): domain Bacteria; phylum Bacillota; class Clostridia; order Oscillospirales; family Oscillospiraceae; genus CAJFPI01. The sequence goes on from CALXDC010000054.1 coordinate 6,987, forward strand.
TTTCACTCTCTCGAGTTGGTGGAGATAAGCGGGATCGAACCGCTGACCTCTTGAATGCCATTCAAGCGCTCTCCCAGCTGAGCTATACCCCCAGGTCTTCTGTTGTCCCCCAGCCTCGCGGCTCGGAACATTGGGTAGTATAGCAAAGGGCAGCCCGGTTGTCAAGCCTTTTTTCAAAAAACTTAAAAATTTCTCCCCTACTGGATCCGCAGCCGCTTCTCCCGCAGCCGGCGGTAGACATAACTCCGGAACAACGCATAGAACACCGAGGTGATCGGGATAAACAGCAGTATCCCCACCACCCCCATGAGACTGCCGCCTAAAGTCACCGCCATCAGCACCCAGATGGAGGGCAGGCCCACGGAATTGCCCACCACATGGGGGTAGATCAGATTTCCCTCCACCTGCTGGATCACCAGGAACATAACAAGGAAAATCAGCGCCTTGGCCGGAGAATCCATTAAGATCAGGAAAGCACCCACGCCGCAGCCGATGAAGGCCCCTACAATGGGAATCAGCGCCGTGACCGCGATGAGGCAGCCCACCAGCAGCGCATAGGGCATGCGGAAAAGGGTCATGGCCACCACGAACATGGACCCCAGGATCAGGGCCTCCACACACTGGCCGGTAATGAAGCTGGAAAAAATCCGGCTGGCCAGGCCGCAGATCTCCAAGATTCCCTTGGCCGCCTTCTCCGGCAGCAGGGCATAGAAAATCTTCCGGCACTGGAGCCCCAGCTTTTCCTTCTGCAGCAGGATATAGCAGGCGAAGACAAAGGAGATGAAGCTGCTGACAATACCGCTTGCCACCGTGCTCACCGCCGAGATGGCGGAGCCCAGCATGTCCCCGGCCCCATTTTTCAAAAAGTCGATGGCCGTGTTCAGCATCTCCTGCCAGTTGAAGTTCCGCCAGTCCAGAGACAGCTCCTTCAGCCAGTCCATCACCTGGGGATTGTTGGCAAAGGTCTCCTCCGCCCAGGCGATGGTCCGAGTGAAGAAGGCGGAGATGGTGACGCCGAGACCCCGGACTGTGGTGGTCAGCTGAGGCACCACCACCAGCAGCACCACCAGAATCACCAGAATCACCAGCAGGATGGTGAGCAGCAGGCTGAGGGGCCGCACAAACCCCGGCGTCTTCCCCTTTTTATTCTTCAGCCGGCCAAAGAGCTTCCGCTCCAGAAACCGCATAGGCACATTGAGCCCAAAGGCCACTGCCCCGCCGGCCAGGAAGGGGGCCACAATATTCAGCAGAAACCGCAGAATCTGCAGTACAATCTCATAGCGCTGGGCACCTACCAGCAACAGCACGGCAAAGGTGATCAGCAGCATCAGCTTTTTCATGGTGGTCCTGTCCAGTTCCATCCTCGTTCCTCCCTGCGCCCCTTCGGCGTCTTTGGTCCTATCCTACCCGCTCCACCCCCGTTCGTCAAGGGACGGCCTGCGGTTTTTTCATATTATTTACATGTTCCTCCTCCCTTGCCGGTATTTTCTTTCCCTGCCGGATGTGGTATACTCCTCTCAACCATATTTCCGCGCCGCAGGAGGAATATCATGAACGCCTTTCATCAGGATTACGCCGACGCTGTCCGCCGCTTTCGTGCCGCTCTTCCCCGGGGGCTCTCCGTCCCCTCCCGGGACATCGACAGCTACTTCCGCGCCTGCGCCCTGTCCGTGTGGGCCAGAGGCCCCGCCGGCAGCGGGGATCTGAACGGCGTCCACCAGATCTATACCGACAAGCCCTGCGCCTTCCGGCAGGAGCAGTTTCAAAAGGCCATCTCCTATTACAAGGGGGACATCCGGGCCCATGTGCCGGTGCCGGAGTTCTTCCGCCGCATGGCGGACTGGGACAAGGGCCACGGCACCGACTTCTGCGGCGCCTTTCTCCGCCTGCAGGAGCAGGTGCTGACCTTGGCGGCCGCCTACAATGGGGACTGCTCCCTGGGGGAGACCCGGCAGATTACCGCCCTGGGGCGGTCTCTGGCGGCGGCCTGCGGCGCCGACCCCGGCGCGGCGGAGCGGGCCCGGCTGGACCGGCTGCTGGATGACCTCCAGCGCCACACCGAGACCATGGCCCAGGATTTCTGGGGGCCCTCCCCCGCCCCCGTCACACCGCCTGAGACCGCCCGGACGGACACCCCGGAGGATGCCACCCAGTCCCCCGGGGAGAGGAGCGCGGAGACAGAGGAGACGCCGCCCAAGGAGCCGGAGGTGACGGTGGAGGAGGCCCTCCGGGAGCTGAACCAGCTGGTAGGACTGGAGGCGGTGAAGGAGGATGTGGAGAGCCTCATCAATCTGGTAAAGGTACGCAAGCTCCGGCAGGAGCGGGGACTCAAGTGTCCGGACCTGTCCCTCCATCTGGTGTTCTCCGGCAACCCCGGCACCGGCAAGACCACGGTGGCCCGGATTGTGGGGAAAATCTACCGGGCCCTGGGGATTCTCAGCAAGGGCCATTTGGTGGAGGTGGACCGCAGCGGCCTGGTGGCGGGGTACGTGGGCCAGACGGCCCTGAAGACCCAGGAGGTGATTCAGAAGGCACTGGGGGGCATTCTCTTCATCGACGAGGCCTACGCCCTGGCTCCGGAGGACGGGGGAAAGGATTTCGGCCAGGAGGCCATCGACACAGTGTTGAAGGCCATGGAGGACCACCGGGACGACTTTGTGGTGATTGTGGCGGGATATGAGACCCTGATGCCGAGATTCATCGACTCCAACCCGGGACTCAAGTCCCGGTTCAACAAGTACCTCCACTTTGCCGACTACGACGGGGCGCAGCTCTATGAGATCCTCCAGGGGATGGTGGAGCGCAGCGACTACCGTCTCAGCGAGGAGGCGGCGGCAAAGCTGAAGGAGCACCTGGAGGAGCTCTACCGGCACCGGGACCAGAACTTCGGCAACGCCCGGGATGTGCGGAACCTTTTTGAAAAGCTGGTAGCCGCCCAAGCCAATCGGGTGGCGGGGATCTCCTCGCCCACCGACGAGGAGATCCTCACGGTAACGGAGGAGGACCTGAAGGCCGTGCTCTCCTGAATCCATCGCGCTCCGGCGGGGAAAGTCCGCCGGAGCGCGGTCTGTTTTTCTGGCGGGAGTGGGGTCTTTTTGTCGGTGGCCGACGGTGTACTGTTTGGTATTTGGCCTCCGGCGGCCTACTTTTGTCGCTGAACAAAAGTAGGCAAAAATCAGCTTAGAACCAAGGTTCTAAGGACTCCTTTCTTTCCTGATGCTGAAAATTCTGCTGTTCTGGCGTGGTTTTGTGTTCCTGACGCAGCAAGGGGGTGACAGATTCCCCTCCCTCCGCGCTTCAAGCGCGCTTCTCTGGTGGTCGCAGGGGCCTCTGCATCTTTCGCCTTCCCCTGGGGGAAGTGGTAAAAACTTGTCAGCAGAAATGGACTCCCGAACTGCGGTCTCCTCGCGGCATAGTCGCTGTGGCCTACGCTGAAAACATGCCACCGGCATGTTTTCTTAACGCTGCGGGGTGGCGCAAAGCGCCGGATGAGGGGAACGCCACCAGAAACATCAAGCCGACTCGGAGAGAAAGCGAAAACGTACATTTGACGGAAAGCAGCCGCCGAATGCGATTGATATGGTTACGACACCCTTCCCCTCATCCGCCTCCTTCGGAGGCACCTTCCCCCAGGGGAAGGCTTCAAGTGGCCATCGCCAGCCCACCACATCAGCGCGGAGCGCGGCGCGGAAGCAGAGGACGACCCAAACAGGCGTCACCCGTACAAAGCCTCCAGACACCCGCCTCCCTGACCATCCGGTCTTGGTAATAAACGAAGGGAGTTCTTAGAACCGTAGGTTCTGAGTCAACTTTTGCCTACTTTTCTTTGACGAGAAAAGTAGGCCGCCGGAGGCAGAACACTTGCCGAAATCCCGTCGGGTACCGGCAAAAAAGCCATCGCCCCCCTTCAGAGGACAAAACATGAGGCCCGCCTCTCCGGCGGGCCTCACGCTCAGTGGACCATGGGGTCCTCCCCCACCATATAGTAATTCCCACACCAGGAGAAGACGCCGGTGGTCTCGCTATAGATGCCGCTCCAACGCAAACCGTTGGCCGCCTCCAGCCACACCGTCTCTCCCCCCAGGCCGTCATCCACATCTTGGGAAAATTCCTCCGCGCCATATGCCTCGGAGGCGATCAGCGTCCCATACAATGCCCCCAGAGTCTCCCGGTCCGTCACCGTCTCCTCTCCCCAGGTGACGGAGACCAACTCCTCCGGCTTTGTAACACCGTAGGTCAGGAACATCTGGTCCGCCGCCACATGGGCGTCTCCCTCGGAGGTGTAATACCCGGTGAAGATGAGGTATCGGAACGTGCCGTTCTCCTGCCGCAGCAGGTACACCGCCCGCTGGTTCTCCGCCGGAAGATACAAATGGACCGTCCCCTGGTCAATTTCCTCTACCTGGAGGCCCGCCATCTCCTTCCCAATGCTGTCGGGCAGGCCCGTCCGCCGGGCCATGGTGCTGCCGGGGGCCCAGATCTCATAGATGGCCCCGTTCACGGTGACGCCCTCCGCCGGAAGATTCTCCCCCCGGCCCCGGAAGTAGGGGTATAACCCCGAAGCCAGCACCAGAAGGCACACCGCCACCGCAGCGATGCGAATGAGCGGGTGCCGCCGCCGGACGTTCCCCTCGGCGATCAGGTCCTCCGGCAGGTCGTTCATGGCCCGCAGCAGCTTTTCCCTTCTCACAGCCTGATCCCCTCCTTCCCCAGGTAGTCCTTCAGCTCCCGGCGCATCTGTCGGAGGGTGGATTGCACAGTCTCTTCCGCCATGGACAGCTGCTTTGCGATCACCGGCACCGTATTGCAATACCAGTACCGCCGGATAAACGCCATCCGCCGCAGCATGGGCTGGGTGCGGAGATAGGCAGCGATGGCGTCAGTGAGGACTTTCTCGTCCACCTCATGCTCCGGCTCCTCCCCGGCCAGGCACTCCTCCAGCTCCGCCAGAACCTGGAGCGCCTCTCCGTCTCCCCGCTTCTTACCCCGGTAGTCCGCCCAGCGGTCCAAAGCCAGAATCCGGGTGATCTTTCCCAGGAAAACGGACAGGTGACCGGGCCGCTGGGGCGGGATGGCCTCCCAGGAGCGCTGGAGTGCGTCGTTGACGCACGCCTCCGCCTCCTGATCGCTGCCCAGGATATTCCGAGCGATGGCCCGGCAGAAGGGCCCGTATTTCTCATCCACTGCCTGCAGCGTCTCCCGGCTGCGGGCAAAGTAGAGCTCCATGATCTTTTTGTCGTCCATTGTTGTCTCCTCTCGGCCCCTCTGTCTGGAGGGACCGGAACCTTCTCCCCATCGTTTCCGGGGAGCACCGTTTTTCCAGCGGAAGGGCGGGGAGCAATCTCCCCGCCCGGCTTTTGTCAGAATTGCACCAGCTCCGGCTCCGGCTTCTCACAGCGGCGGACCTCAGTGGCCGCCAGCACGGGGCCCTCTCCGTGGTAGAGGGGCCAGTAGCGGACCTCCACCTTGGCCGTCACCTCCACCCAGTCCCGGGTGACGTACTGCTTCCCGCCTTCCGCCTCGCAGGGCAGGCCCAGGTAGGTGATGTCCTCGGCGCAGCAGACCATGGCGTGGCGGCCCACGGTGAAGTAACCCCCCAGCCGCTCGTCCTGACACACCACGCCCTTGAATTTCACGGTGCGGTCCTTGTAAAGCTCGGGATCGTCCATCACCTCCACGTACCACACGCCGAAATCCTCGTCGGGGATCTCGATGACGCTTTGGCTCCGGTCAAAGGCGGAGACAGTGCCGTCCCGATAGTCCTCCGCCTGGCCGTCGGGGGCCTCCAGGAAGATGTCCGCCTGGCGGTTCACCATCCGAAGGTTCCGCTTGCGGAGAGCCGTCTTCAGCTCATCGGTGCAGCGGTTGAAGACGATCATGTCCGCTGCCCGGATCTTCTCCATCATCATCTGCCCCATATTCTGGGCGTAGAGGTTGAAGGTAGTGGCGTCCACCAGACACATCACCTGGTAGAGGGTCCAGTTTTTCGGCAGCCGCCTGGTGCAGAACTCCTCCATGGACCACATGCCGTTGTACTCCACCATGATCTGGTCCGGCTTGTACTTCTTCTCCAGGGAGGTGAGGTAGGCGGGGGTCAGCTCCTCCAAGTCCTCTGCCGCCACCACCGTCACATTGTCCAAAGCTGCCTTCTCATAGGACTCCTCCCCCTCCTCGCAGGAGAGGAGAATGGTCCGGTCCTCCCGGGCGAAGCCCTCCTCCAAAACGCCGTTGATGAACCGGGTCTTTCCGCTATCCAGAAAGCCCACAATCAGATAAACAGGTATTTCTCTCATGGCTTACACCCCGAAGAGGGCCTTCAGCCCCGCCTCATCCAGCTGGGAGCCGATGACGCACAGACGGCCGGTATAGTCCGCCGCCCCCCGGCGCAGCTCCTGCTCCTCGGGTACATGGTCGAAATGGAGCCAGCTGCCGTCGCTGCAGGCCACGATGCCCTTGGCCCGCAGCACCGCGCCGTACTTGCCGATGTCCAGCTCCGTGAGAATCCGGCGGATCTCCTCCTCGGAGAAGACCTTGGGGGTCTCCGCCCCCCAGCTGGTGAATACCTCGTCGGCGTGGTGGTGATGGTGGTGATCATGGTCGTGATCGTGGCAGCCGCAGGTGCA
>CALXDC010000055.1 GCA_944386975.1 uncultured Oscillospiraceae bacterium
GGAGATGCCCCAGGGCGTAGAGGGCGTTGAGGAGGAGAGAGAGGGTCTCCCCGGCCTCCAGCCCGGCAGGGGTGACGGCGTCGGTGAGCTCGGCGAAGTAGCTGCCGAGGCTCAGCAGCACCACGTCCCGCCGCAGGGGGTCGAAGAGCTCCAGGGTGGAGGCCTCGGAGAGAATCTGCCAGCCGTGGCTCTCGGTGAGGACCATCTCGGAGTAGCAGAGGAGCTGGGCGGCGGCAGAAATGCGGCTGCGGCGGCTGCGTGCTCCCTTGGCCACCACGCTGACTTTTCCCAGGGGGCCGGTGAGCACCGTCAGCATCTGGTCCGCCTCCCGGGTGTCGGTGGACCGGAGGACCAGCCCTTTTACCACGGTTTTCTCTCGCATCTATGTACGTCCTCCACAGGCGAAAGACGGCTTGCGCCGTCTTTCGCGTCTAAAATGGGTCAATCCTCCTCATCCTCCCGGTAGAGGAGGTAGAACACCGGATGACCGGTGGCCAGGAACAGGGGAAAAAATTGAAACATGGAACCGCCTCCTGTCCCTCCTATGGTGGGCAGAAGGGCGGCAGGTCATGTGTGGGAAGTTTTAGCGGGGGAGGAACTTATTCCTCGTCGTAGCCGAAGCTCCGGATATAATTGAGATTATCCCGCCAATTTGTCCCGCAGAGGCTGCGCCTCTGCGGGAACCCTATTACACTCTGCTCGGACAAAATGAATTCGCCCTCACCAAGGTTTTGGGCTCCGCCCAAAACGCTTGTACGCCGCTTCGCGGCGGGGAAAATTGGCTTGCCTGCCTCCGGAGCAACTTTTATTCCTCATCGTAGCCAAAACTTCTGATATAGTTCAAATTATCCCGCCAATTTTCTTTCACCTTCACCCAGGTCTCCATGTACACCCGGGTACCCATGAACCGCTCGATGTCCTGGCGGGCCTGGGAGCTGATCTTTTTCAGCATGGCGCCGTTTTTGCCGATGATGATGCCCTTGTGGCTGGCCTTTTCGCAATAGATGGTCACGTCTAAGTCGATGATCTCGTTCTCCCGCTCGCTAAACCGGGTGACCTCGATGGCGGTGCCGTGGGGGATCTCCTTGTCAAGATTCCGCAGCAGCTTCTCCCGGACGATCTCCGCCACCACCTGCTTCTCCGGCTGGTCGGTGGTCATGCCGTCGGGGAACAGCTGGGGGCCCTCAGCGGCGTACTTCTGGAGCTGGTCCATAAGGATATCCAGCCCGTCCTTCTTCTCCGCCGACAGGGGGATGATGGCGTCAAACTCATGGACCTGGCTATAGGCAGCGATCACCGCCAGCAGCTCCTCCTTCTCCACCGTGTCGATCTTGTTGATGACCAGCACGGCGGGGAGGCCCTCCTCCTTGATGCGGTCAATGAGAATCTGCTCCGGGGTGCCCACATGGGGGATGGGCTCCACCAGCAGGCACACCGCGTCCACATCGGCCACGCTCTGGCGCACCACCTTCACCATATAGTCCCCCAGCCGGGTGCGGGCTTTGTGGAGGCCCGGAGTGTCCAGCAGCACGAACTGGGTGTCCCCCCGGTTCACCACGCCGTAGATGCGGTTCCGGGTGGTCTGGGGCTTCGGAGACACAATGGCAATCTTCTCCCCCACCAGGGCGTTGGTCAGAGTGGACTTACCCACGTTGGGCCGTCCGCAGACAGTAATCATGGCGGTTTTCTTGATCTCAGACATCATAGATGATCCTCAACTTTCTTTTTTCTCACGGGTTTGAGCAATTCCCCGTTTTCAGCTTCCTTTTATATATAGGTATAGATATCTCAGTATTCCCGCTTTTCCGAGCGGCCAACCAGATAATCAATGGAGACGCCGAAGTGGTCGGCCAGCTTCCAGGCGTTTTCCAGACTGGGCAGGTTCACGCCCCGTTCCAGCCGCTGGTAGTGCTGCTCGGTTATCTCAATCGCCGCAGCCACCTGGACCTGGGTCTCTTTCTTCTCTTTTCGCAGTTCCCGCAGTCGTTCGTGAAATTGCATTTCTGCTCTCCCTCGCCTTGACACAATCTACATGTTGTGTTACGATGGTGCCAGTATAGGACAATAAACTTATTGTGTTTCAGAAAGGTGGTATTGCAATGTCGGATTTTCTGCGCTGGCTCTATGTCCACTACATCCGCCCCCAACTGGACGCGGCTCCGCCGGAGGAGTATGAAGCCCACCTGTCCCAGCTGGAAAACGGCCTGCCGCCCTATCTCCGGGAGGACTATGCCCGGGTCCGGGAGTTCACCGCTCTCCACGCCTTTCTGCTGGGGCTGCGGACGGGCCAGGGGCTCCCCCGGTCGTGACCGCCGCCCGCTCCGGGGGCCAGAGCCGGTCCGCCAGGCGGAGGATTCCCCCCTCCAGCCACACCAGCACCTGGGCCAGCGGCAGGCTCAGAAGCAGCACCGCCACCACCACCACGGGGAACCAGACCAGCCGGTCCACGATCTCCGGCACCCGTGCCGCCAGCCGGGGATATACCAGCTGGTCGGGAATCCAGGAGATGAGATAGACGGAGAGGGACAGCCGGCTCAGCCGGTCAAGGCACCAGCGGACGCCTCCGGGCCACCGCTCCGCCGGCCACTGGCGCAGGGCGGAGAACAGCAGCACCGCCGTGGTGACGGTGAAAAGGCCGCCCCAGTAGGTGACCTCCAGATAGGCCAGGGGTCCGCCCTTCATGAGATAGATATGGACCAGACCGCCGCACACCGTGGAGACCGCCGCCCCCAGAAGACACACCGGCCACCGCCAGGGGATGGGGCACTGTCGCAGCTGCATGCCGATGCAGTAGTATGCGATGGGGTAGAGCCGGTTCCACCAGTCCGGCAGCAGCTGAATCTGCCAGATGGCGGTGATGTTGTCGATGCTGGGAGCCACCGCCACCAGCAGCAGGGTGGCAATGAGAAATTTCCGCTCCCGCTGCCCCAGGGCCGCCCACATGGCGTTGAGAAAGGGGATCAGCAAAAAGAGCCCTAAGTACATGGCGATGTACCAGCCGTAAGGGGCGGCGGAGAACTGCAGCAGCTCCCGCAGCCAGGTCCCGGGGCGGAGGGGGCCGTGGAGAAACAGCCCCCGGAAGAGGAAGCAGGCCGTGCCCGCAAGGCCGTAGGCCACGATCACCCGAAGGGCCCCCTTATAATAGCGGAGGCTCCACCGCCGCTCCCCCAGCAGCCAGCCGCTGAGGAGGAGGAACAGGGGCACGCAGCTCATAAGGCCCGTCCGCACAATGGCGGCGATCTCCATCCGGTGCCCCTGGACCGGCAGGTCATAAAAGCCGCAGTTGAGAAAGAAGTGGACCGACAGCACCATCACCACCGCCGCGGAGCGGATGAGGTCCAGCCGCAGGTCCCGCTGCTTTGCCATGGGGGAACCCTCCTCTCCTACCGGGTGATCCCCAGCTTGTCCATAATCACATCCTCGTGGGCGCGCATCAGAGCCTTCTCCTCCCCCTCGTCCAGGTGGTCGTAGCCCAGCAGGTGGAGCACCGAGTGGGTCACCAGATAGGCCAGCTCCCGGCGACTGCTGTGGCCGTACTCCGCCGCCTGGGCCTTCACCCGCTCCATGGAGAGGCACATGTCCCCTAAGGGCACCAGCCCCGTGGCAGGGTCCGCGTCCTCCTCGGCGGGCACCTCCCCGGGGCGGAGGTCGAAGGCGGGGAAGCTCAGCACGTCGGTGGGACGGTCCACCCCCCGCATCTCCAGATTCACCGCGTGGATGCCCTCGTCGTCGGTGAGCATCACGTCCACCTCGCAGGGGACCGTCACCCCCTCCGCCTCTAAGGCGGCGCGGATGGTCTTGCGGATGAGGGCGCAGTTACTCTCACTGGCGGCCCCGGGCACCTCCGCCGTCACGGGAATGTAGTGTCGTTTTGCCATAACCGTTATTCCTCCGTCGGCCCGTCCATGGGCTCGTCCAAAATCCAGGGCAGGTACATCTGGCACTCCAGGTCAAAGTGGGGCGCCGGAAAGTCCGGCGCGCCGTGGGGGTAGTCCTCATGGCCCAGGGCGAGGCCGCCCCAGGGCCGCTCAATGAGAGGACCCCAGCCGCTCCTCTCCTCTCCCGGCCGGGCCAGAATCTCTCCGGCCAGACGCCAGGAGAACTGGTAGAGAAGTCCCTTCTCTGCCCAGTCGTCCTCGTAATATAACTCGCAGACATAGGTGGCCTTCTCCGGCGGGATGGAGAGCCTGTCCAACATGTCCAAAATCTCCCCGGGCAGCCGCCGCGCCCGGGCCAGAGCCAGGAAATTCCGGCAGTGGCCGCAGGCGCAGCTCCAGTCCTCGGCCCGGGCGTACCAGTTCCGGACAGCCGCCTCGTCCACCTCTGCTTCATATCCATACCAGGAAAACCGGGTCATATCGTCTCTCTTTCCCGCCTCAGCGGCTCTTCTCCCGCTTGCGCTGGCTGCGGGCATAATAATCGTCGTAGGCCTTGATGATCCGCTGGACCATCACATGGCGCACCACGTCCTGGTCATTGAGCTCACAGATGCCGATGCCCTCCACGCCCTTCAGCACCCGGATGGCCTCCTTGAGGCCGCTGGTCTTGTCCGGGGGCAGGTCGATCTGGGTGATGTCGCCGGTAATGACCATTTTGGAGCCGAAGCCCATGCGGGTCAAAAACATCTTCATCTGCTCCCGACTGGTGTTCTGGGCCTCGTCTAAGATGATGAAGCTGTCGTCCAACGTCCGGCCCCGCATGTAGGCCAGGGGGGCCACCTCGATGTTGCCCCGCTCCAAATACTTGTTGTAGGTCTCCGCCCCCAGCATGTCGAAAAGGGCGTCGTACAACGGCCGCAGGTAGGGGTCCACCTTGCTCTGGAGGTCGCCGGGCAGAAAGCCCAGCCGCTCCCCCGCCTCCACGGCGGGCCGGGTGAGAACGATGCGGTTGATCTCCTTGGCCCGGAAGGCAGCCACCGCCTCCGCCACCGCCAGATAGGTCTTGCCGGTACCGGCGGGGCCCACCCCGATGGTCACCGTGTTCTTCTGCACGCTGTCGCAGTAGCGCTTCTGGCCGATGGTCTTGGGCTTCACAGGCCGCCCCTTGGCGGTGATGCAGATCACATCCCCCGTCAGCTCTCCGATCCGGCCCTCCTGGCCGGACCGGGCCAGACCGATAACATACCGCACCTGCTGCTCTCCCAGGGGCTCCCCCTTGGCGGAGAGAGTCAGCAGAGCCTGAATGGCCTTCACCGCCAGCATGGTGTCCTCGGCCTCGCCATTCACCCGCAGCTCTCCCTCCCGGTTGGTCACCGCCACGTGGAATTCCGACTCGATGAGCCGGATATTCTCATCGAAGGAGCCGAAAATATTCACCGCCTGCTCCATCCGCTCAATACTGATGCGCTGTTCCATATCCTTTGTAACCTCTATTCTTGTCCCTCTGTGGGAATTTCAACAAACCGGCCGATCTGCTCCCGGCACTCGGCGGCCAGCTCCACCAGGTAGCCGTTTTCCCAGACCACGCTGCTGTACTGCTCCTCCTCCACCAGCCCCTCGTCCATACCGGACAGCAGGGTCTTGCTCAGCACCTGGGAGGCCAGCGCCTCCGCCTCCTCCTGGGTGCGCTCCACCGTCTCCGTCTCGTAGTAGCGGTAGGTCTCCTTCACCACGGTGATGGGCAGGGCGATGCCGCCGGGCAGCGTCAGCTGGGTCCGCAGGGTTATTTTATCACAATCCTCCCGGTCAATGCTACTACTATTATAAAGATTTACCCGCTTTGTCCCCCAGCAGAGGGCGAACACCGTTTTCTCCTTCCCGGTGTACACCTTCTCCTCCTTCTCCATGGGCACCTTGCACCGCAGTTGGTACCAGGTCCGGGCATACACCTTTCCCCTCCCCATGAGAAACCGGGTCCCCGCCTGGGCGTCGTCCACCACCCCGGAGATAAGGAGCTGCCCCTCCTGCACGGTGGTCCCCGGCAGCACCAGCTTTTCCCCGTCATAAGGCCGGATTTCCGTCACCAGCCCGTCCCGCACCGCCACCGTGTTCCCCGGCTTTCTCTTGTCCACATCCTCCGGGGGCTCCACCCGCTCCCGTACCTGGACGTTGGCCCGGCAGCCGCTGACGTTGACGGCGATGTAGCTCAGCTCCGGGATGTCCAGCAGCACGTGGTTGCGGAGATCGTCGGACCGGAAGGCAAAGGCAAAGGTGCCTAAGGTCACCCCGTTTTTCTGCAGGGAGCGGAGAATCTCCTCATCGCTGACCGTGCGGTTTCCCTCGATGGTAAAATCCCAGATGAAGAGGGTGCTGAAAAAAAAGAGGCCCACACAGGCGATGAGCCCCGCCAGCAGCACCGTCCGCCGCCTGAGGCGCAGCGCCAGATAGGGCAGCCCCTCCTTTCCCTCCACCGTCAGCTTGGCGTCCAGCCGCTCCGCCTTCTGCCGCAGCAGTCGCCAGCTCCCTCGGGTCATGGTGATGGAAAAGCACACCGGCGAGCGCCAGGTGAGATCCCAGAAGGGGATGCCGTGGGCGCTGCAGAGATTCAGCACCCGCTCGGGGAAGGCGCTCTCCACCTCCACCGTCACCTCTCCCAGACAGAAATTCACCGCCCGCTGCAGCATGGCAACTCCCTCCTCACCGGATCAGCTCCACCGTTTTGATCTTCCCTCGGATTCGCAGCTCACAGCCGGTCATGGCCATCAGCTCCAACCCCTCCCCCGTCACCCGCACCACCAGGCTGCCGCCGTTGATGTCGATGGCTTCCCGGCTATAGGACAAAATGCCCTGGTGGCTGTCCATCAGCATCTGACAGTCCCCGATCAGCTCCACGGCGGGCAAAGAGGAGATCACGTCTGCCGGCAGGTCAAAGAGATCCGCTGCCCGCCGCACCAACTCCCCTCGGTTTCGCTCCATGCAACCCCTCCTTCTCCCTCTACCCTATGCCTCACCCAGGCTCTCCATGCCCGTCCCCGCCGTACCGGCCGCTTTTTTTCTACATCCCCCTTGACAAACCAGCCGAGATGTATTATTATACTGTTGTACTAATCATCTAATACAATAGCACAAAAGGAGGATGCCTGTGGAATGGAAGCTGACGGACAACCGCCCCATCTGGATGCAGCTGAGCGAGCAGCTGACCCGCCGGATCGTGGCGGGGCAGTACCCGCCGGGGGCGAAGCTGCCGGCGGTGCGGGAGCTGGCGGCAGACGCCGGGGTCAATCCCAACACCATGCAGCGGGCCCTGGCCCAGCTGGAAAACGATGGGCTGGCGGTGTCCAACCGCACTGCCGGGCGGATGGTGACGGAGGATGCCGCCGTCATCGAGGCGGTGCGCCGGGAACTGGCCCGGAAGATCACAAAAGAATTTTTGTCTGCCATCGCGGACCTGGGCTACACCCGTGAGGACGTTCTGGCGCTTTTGAAGGAGGAGGAAGAACATGGCTGATTCTCTCATCTGCTGCAGAGGATTGAGCAAGGCCTACGGCCAGCGTCCAGCCCTGCAGGGGGTGGATCTGGAGCTGGGCCGGGGAAGAATTGTGGGGCTTTTGGGCCCCAACGGCAGCGGCAAAACCACCCTGATCAAGATCCTCTGCGGGCTCCTGCGGCCCACCCAGGGGACGGTGACGGTGGACGGTCAGGCTCCCGGGGTCTACACCAAATCCATTGTCAGCTACCTGCCGGACCGGATGTACTTTGCCGACTGGATGAAGGCCACGGATCTCTTTGATCTCTTTGCCGATTTTTATGCCGACTTCGACCGGCAGAAGGCCATGGACATGTGCCGCAGCCTGGGGGTAAACCCTGCGGACCGGATCAAGACCATGTCCAAGGGCACCAAAGAGAAAGTGCAGCTGGTACTGGTGATGGCCCGGAAGGCCCAGCTCTATCTGCTGGACGAGCCCATTGCCGGGGTGGACCCGGCGGCCCGGGACTTCATCATGAACACCATTCTCACCAACTACAATGAGACGGGCACGGTGCTGCTGTCCACCCACCTCATCAGCGATATCGAGCGGGTGCTGGACGAGGTGGTGTTCCTCCAGTACGGCCGGGTGATTCTCCACAACAGCGTGGACAACATCCGGGAGCAGGAGGGCAAGAGCGTGGACGCCCTGTTCCGGGAGATGTTCCGGGCCGTGCCCATGGAAGGAGGCAGATTCTGATGCTGGGAAAGCTTCTCAAATACGACTTCCGCTCGGTGAGCCGGGAGTACATGCTGCTGTGGCCGGCGGCTCTGGTGATCGCCCTGGTGATGCGCTTCACCATTTTCGCCCGGCTGGACACCGTGGAGGACAATCTGCTGGCCAACATCACCAACGTTCTCACCGTGTTCATCTATGTAGCGGTGCTGGTGGCCATGTTCATCATCACCCTGCTGTTCATCATCCAGCGCTTTTACAAGGGGATTCTTGGCAGCGAGGGGTATCTCATGAACACCCTGCCGGTACGCCCCTGGCAGCTGGTGACCTCCAAACTGATCTGCGCCATGGTGCTGCTGCTGGTGAGTATGGCGGTGGCGGGGCTGTCGGTATTCCTCATGATTCCCATCTCTCTGCAGGACATTATACAGGTGGATTTCTCCATGCTGTGGGACCGGCTCATGGAGGTGTTCCCCAGCTTCCTCCTGCTGGTGGCGGAGCTGGTGCTGTGCTCCCTGGTGGGCATGGTGGCCTCCATCACCCAACTATACTTCTCCATGGCGCTGGGCAATCTCTTCGGAAAGAACCGCCTCATCGGCAGCATCGTCTCCTATGTGGGCATCAGCATGGTGCTGAACGTCCTGTACACCGTGGTCAGCATGGTGCTCTCCTTCTCGGCTATAGGATCTCAGTACCGCTGGGACCTGGATCCCGCCCTCTTCTTCCACGCCATCACGTGGTTTGCCATCCTATCCAGCGCCGCTCTGGCCGCGATCTTTTTCTTCGGCACCACCTACATTCTGAAAAACCGGCTGAATCTGGAGTAAGAAGGTTTTTTCCTCCTCTCCGCCGGGAAAGGAGCCCACTATGAAACGAATCATCCCGGCCGCCCTTCTGGCCCTGTGTCTCTGTCTGCTCAGCGGCTGCCAGGGGGCCGCCGATGTCCCAGGCCAGATTCAAAAACAGGTGGGAATCGACGTATCCGACGGCACAGAGCTGTCCCAATATGATACTCACGGCGGCTTTCACGGCGACGGTATCTCCTGCTATGCCTACACCTTCTCCGACGACAGCTGTCTCCAGCAGGTCTCCCAGGCCGACGGCTGGAGCGCCTTCCCCCTGGATGAGACGGCTGAGGCACTGCTCTACGGGATCACAAAGGAGACGGATTCCGGCACCTCTTATGCCGGGCCCTTTTTCACCTATGAAAACCAGGACACCTGCCTGGTACCGCCCATTGAAAACGGGTACTACTGCCTGGTGGACCGTCACAGCGACGCCGGGACCCCCGGCGACGAGGGGCTGCTGGCCCGTGGGTCCTTCAACTGCACCATGGCGGTCTACGACGCGGACGCCGCCGTTTTCTACTTCTGCGAGCTGGACACCTGATTTTCTTTCCCGTCCAAATCGCCGCCGGGCGGTGCAATTTTCCTATAAAAACAGCCGCACCGGAAAAAGTGCGGCTGTTTTTTCGAACCATTGAAACAGTACAGGCACCTGAAAAAGGCGCGGCTCTGTGGGAGCTGGAGGGCCGTCCGGCGGTGAACGACCGGATGGACTTTTCCGATGCGGACCCGGCGGCCCCCGGCCAGGCCGCTGCTCGGGTGCAGACTGCCCAGGCTCTGCTGGCACTGTCCCGGATGGCTGGCTGACCGGGCAAGCCGAGCGCAGCAAGGAACCATAAAAAAGAAAACCGAGGCAGGAGAGGAGTTTGTATCCCCCCTGCCTCGGTCTTTCTGTATCGCGGGTCAGTCCCGCAGATCGGCCCCGGCCGTCGCCGGACTCCTCCCGGACGGACAGCCTCCATCTGTTTACATACATTTGACAGAGATTTGACATGCATGCGGTCGCACTCCTGCTGCAGAGTTGATAAATTATTATAATAGCATTTTTACCCCGGCAAAAATTTCTGCTGTGACCCCAAAAATCCGGCGGCGGCTTCGTATCCTTCTGCCGGAGGGGGATGGAGGGATAGCAATGGTGCGCACAGAGCACGACATCGCGGCCCAGGTACAGGCGGCCAAGACGGACTCGGAGGCGGCGGACGCCCTTATCCGTCAGTACATGGGATTCATCCGCTCGGAGACGGTGAAGTTCATCCACACCGCCCCGGAGAACGGCCACGAGGACGAGCTGAGCATCGCCATGCTGGCTTTTTATGAGGCGGTGCTGGCCTATGAAAAGA
The DNA here is from genome assembly GCA_944386975.1 of uncultured Oscillospiraceae bacterium. Taxonomy (GTDB): domain Bacteria; phylum Bacillota; class Clostridia; order Oscillospirales; family Oscillospiraceae; genus CAJFPI01. The sequence continues at coordinate 10,266 of CALXDC010000055.1, forward strand.
GCCGGGGCGCCTTTCTGCCCTACGCCGCCCGGGCGATCCGGAACAGGCTCATTGACCACTACCGGACGGAGAAGCGCCATGGAAATGTGATTTCCCTCCACACGCCCCTGGGCGGGGAGGAGGACGGCGGGGAACTGCTGGACGCCATTCCGGATGCGGTGGATCATGTGGAGGACTATGCATCGCGCACTGCCAGCCAGCGGGAGATCCAGGAGTTCTCAGAAAAGCTGGCCCGGTTTGGCCTGACCTTTTCCGACGTGGCAGACAACTGCCCCCGGCAGGAGCGCACCTTCGCCGCCTGCCGCCGGGTGCTGGACTTCGCCCGCTCCCGGCCGGAGCTGCTGAAACGGGTGGAGGACACAGGCAAGCTGCCCATGAACGAGCTGGCCTCCGGCTCCGGCACGGACAGAAAGACCATGGAGCGGCACCGGAAGTACCTGGCGGCCATCCTGCTGGCCTTTACCAACGGCTATGAGATCATCCGGGGGCACCTGTGCCAGATCGCCCCGGCGAAGGGAGGGAGCATGAAATGAACTATCTGGTGATGGAAGTGCACCCGGCCTATGCGGTGGTACTGGACGAGGAGGGGCGGTTTCTGAAAGTCGCCAACCTCCGCTATCAGGTGGGAGATACGGTGCAGCACATCGTGGAGCTGCGAAGGCCGCAGAAGAAACGGCCCGCCCTGTGGAAGCCGCTGTCCGGATTGGCTGGACTGGCCGCCTGCCTCTGCCTGGTGTTCTTCGGCTATTACCAGCCCAATTTCACTCCCTACGGCGCGCTGCGCATCCAGATCAACCCGGACGTGGAGCTCACCCTTAGCCGCACCGACCGGGTACTGGAGCTGGAGGGACTCAACGAGGACGGTCAGGCTCTGATCGAAGGCTACGACTATGGCGGCAAGGACCGGGAGGACGTGACCGAAGAGCTGGTGGAGCGGGCCATTGATCTGGGTTACCTCTCCGACGGGGAGACGGTGTCCATCACCGTCTCCAGCGCCGACACCGATTGGCAGGCCCGGGAGGAGCAGGAGGCCCGGGATGCTCTGGAGAAGCGGTACGGGGAGACCATCGTGATCCAGATCGGCCCCGCATCCAAGGACCCGCCGGTCACTGAGGTGGTGATCCCGGTGACGCCGCCGGAACCAACTCCGGAGCCTGTGCCGGAGCCCTCTCAGGAGCAGACGGTTCCGCCTGCCGTCACAAATGACACGGACTACGATCCCGGCAGCGACGTGGTGACCGGCTATCAGGATACCGATTATGGCCCGGGCGCGGATGGTATCTCCAACTATGCGCCTTTCGACGACGGCTCTTACAGTGACGGCGTCACCGACTATGAGGACCGGGACGACGATCAGGCTGACGATGATCCGGATGACGACGACGACCGTTTGGAAGATGACGTGGATGATGCCCAGAATGAGGACGATTGAAGCAAGAAAAAATTCCCCCTGCGGCCCCGGTTTTCAAGACCGACCGCCGTATCCTCCCTGTGTAAACCAAAGAAAATGAAAAAAGTATTTCAAAGACCCCGGTTTTTCAACAGCAGTTCCGTAATCTAACATCAGAACCCACAACACAACTACTATTTTTCAAGGAGATGAAAGAGATGAAAAAGAACTTCCACACCAAATTGTTTGGCCTGACCCTGACTGCCGCCCTGGCCCTGACCACTCTGACTGCCTGCGGGAACAGCGTCGGAATGTCTTCCCTCCCAGAGTCCCCCAACCAGACCGCCTCTCTCCAGGAGGAGAACAGCGGCAGCATCGGCACCGTACTTCTGAGCGTGAATCCGGAGATCGAGATGGACTATGACGACGACGGAAACGTGGTGGCCCTGAACGCCCTGAACGATGACGGCCGGGCGGTGCTGTCCGGCTACACCGGCTATGAGGGCAGACCCTGCACCGCCGTGGTGGGTGAGCTGGTGGATCAGATCCATGACGGCGGCTACTTTGACGCCACTGTGGGCGGCCATGAGAAGAACATCATCCTGAAGCTGGAGCGGGGCTCCGCCTACCCCAATGACCAGTTCCTCAACGAGCTGGCCGAGGCGGTCCGGCTGGTGGTGGAGACCGACCAGATCGGCTCCCAGACTGTGACCCTGGACCAGGACGACTACGACGACGCTTACGGTGACAAGGGCTACATCAACGCCTCCGCCGCCGAGAGCATCCTCTCCACCCAGCTGGGCCGGGACGACCTCCAGTTCGTGGAGAAGGACTATGACCTGGATGACGGGGAGTACGAGGTGGAGTTCCTTCTGGACGGCGTGGAGTACGAGTACGAGGTAAACGCTTACACCGGCAAAGTCACGGAGATGGACGCTGAGTTCCAGGACTATGACGACACCGACTATGGCGCCGGCAGCGACGGCATCACCGATTACGGTGTGACTGACTACGACGATACCGACTACGGCCCCAACAACGATGGCGTCACCGACTACGATGACACCGACTACGGCCCCAACAGCGATGGCGTCACCGACTACGACGACACCGACTACGGCCCCAACAGCGATGGCGTCACCGACTACGACGACACCGACTACGGCCCCAACAGCGATGGCGT
>CALXDC010000056.1 GCA_944386975.1 uncultured Oscillospiraceae bacterium
CCCTACGATGGCGGTGATCTCCTCACCGAAGTGGAGGGTGGTTTTATCCGGGAAGGACTTGAAACCCTGGATCTCCAATGCTTTTAGGTACAAGCGCACACCTCTTTCCATATCTTTTCAAGTCCTTGCTCCGCGGATGTTTTCCATACCGTGTTTCATGACCTCTCCGGTCTACCGCAGGCTGTTCCTCGGAACTCCTGCCGCGTGAAGCAGGGACTTCGTCAACTTTGTTCTCCTGTTCCCTCCTCTTTTTCGACTGTTTGACTTCTTTTCTTTGAGAAAGAGAGGCTATACAGAAGCATTTTATTGTACCATACCAAAACATTCTTTTCAAGACATCAAATGACATCCTATTTGTCGTTTCCTTGTTCAACCCCTCTCCCAGGCTCAGCTGCTGCACGGTCCGTTTCTCCGCCCCACGAAGCAGGGACAGACTGTTCAGTCATCGATTTATTTCATTCAAACAAACTTCAAGATAAATTTACAGGATAATTTAGAGCTTCTGCAGGTTGATTTTTTACCCTTCACGTTTTAGAATACCGACATAGCAAAGGTGCTGGATTGGTCCAGCGCCTTTTTCTTTTTCTCCGCAAAATTACGGAGCAGGCCTGAAAGAAACGCTAAATCCCATCTGGTAAGGAGACGCTTATTATGTCAGAAGACATCCTTCTTTCTGTCAACAGCATTGTCTTTGGGGTATGGTTTCTCATCGGTGCAGCCCTGGTGTTCTGGATGCAGGCTGGCTTTGCTATTGTCTACCGTGTTGACAAGGTCGTTAAAATTCGCACAGGAGAGGAAAACTTCGCCGCTCTGAACGATGTGGAATAGTTGTTCCTGGGAGAACCCCTCCGGTCGGAACACCGATCTCCTGCCTTACTTGCAAAAGACCGGACCTGTCCCGTTCTTCCCACCTCCCTGTGGGCAAATATGGAAAAAGCACTCTGAACCATATCGGTCCAGAGTGCTTTTTCTATTCGTCTTTCTCCTCCCGGGGGCCCTCTTTCGCCTCCCGGATCTGCTCCCCCAGGCACTCCAGGGCGTCGTGGAGGCCGCCGATGCGATCGATGAGGCCCAGCTTCACCGCCTCCTCCCCGTAGAGGACGCTGCCTACGTCCGCCGCCATCTCCCCCGTTTTCATCATGAGATTCTGAAACTTTTTCCGTCCGATACGACTATTTTTCGCCACAAAAGTGACAATCCTCTCCTGAATTCGCTGGAAATACTGAAAGGTCTGGGGGGCGGCGATCACCGTGCCGTTCATCCGTACCGGGTGGATGGTCATGGAGGCGGAGGGGACGATCATGCTCACCTTGGGAGCTACCGCCAACGGCACCCCGATGGAGTGACCGCCCCCCAGCACCAGGCTCACCGTGGGCTTCTTCATCCCCGCGATCATCTCCGCCATGGCGAGGCCCGCCTCAATGTCTCCGCCCACGGTATTCAAAAGCAGAAGGACGCCGTCCACCTCCTGGCTCTGCTCCAGGCTGGCCAGCAGAGGCAGCACATGCTCATATTTGGTGGTCTTCGCGGTCTCCGGCAGCAATTGATGGCCTTCCACCTGGCCCACGATGGTAAGCGTGTAGATGGTGCCCCAGTCCCCTCGGGTCAGAGCGGACCCCAGGTCCGTCATACGGTCCATGACCTGCTCTGTTCCCTGCTGGGTCCCCTGGCTCTTCTCTTCACTCATACAAACAACCCCTTTCGGCCATAGTCTGTACCGAAAGGGGTTTTGTCATGCGGAAACGGCCTACTTGACCACCACGTTTTCCTCCCCCAGCCGCTCCCGAAGCTCCCGGAGGAGGGACTCCCGGAGAACGCAGGTGGTGCCCAGGACCTTCCCCGTGTCCGCCACCCGGACCTTCACCGGAATCTTACCAGGAAACATCTGCAGCACCAGCTGGAGGTGACGGAACACTTTGCTCTGGACAGAGGGCACCCGGAGATAGAGGACACTGCCCAATGTGCCGCCCTCCCGGGGCGCCTCCTCCTGCCGCCCCTCCGGGATGCCGGTGAGGTCGGAGGTGAGGGGCCAGGCGCTGTCGCACATCAGCTGAGGGGCCTTTTCATCTCGCACCGACAGCTTTCCTCGTACCACCACCGCCTGGTTCTCCTGGAGATAGCTGCCGCAGTTTTCCAACGTGCGGCTGAAGCAGAGCAGCTCCATGGAACCGGTGTCGTCCTCCACGGTGACGTAGGCCATGAGGCTGTTGCTGCGAGTGGTTTTGGTCTTGCTGGAAGTGACGATACCCGCCAGAGTCACCCGCTGGCCGTCCCGGTAACGCCGTGGGCCGTCCTCCCGGGCAAAGTCCTCGTTGACGCCGCCGATGGGCACTGCTCCCACCCGCTGGGCTGCCTTCCGGTAGTCGTCCATGGGATGGCCGGAAAGATAGAGGCCGGTGGTCTCCCGCTCCATGGCCATCCGCTCCGAGGGGGAGAACTCCGGAATATCCGGCAGGGCTACCTCCGCATGGCGAGTATTCCCGACCATGCCGAAAAAGTCCATCTGTCCCTCCAGGTTGCTGCGGCGGCTGCCGCTGACGCCGGAGAGAATCCGCTCATACACAGCCAAAAGCTGGGATCGCTTGGCTCCGGTGGAGTCGAAGGCGCCGCAGCGGATCAGATTCTCTACCGCCCGTTTGTTCATGTCGGACTCCGCCATCCGCTCGCAGAAGTCCTGGAGAGAAACGAAGGTGCCTCCCAGCTCCCGCTGGGCCATCACCGCCTGGATGAAGCCCCGCCCGATGTTCTTCACCGCCACCAATCCGAAGCGGATCCCTCCCTCCTCCACGGTGAACACGTCCTGGGAGGCGTTGATGTCCGGCGGCAGCAGAGGGATGCCGCATTCCTTGCACTCGGCAATATACTCCGTCACCTTGTCGGTGTTGTCCAGGACGCTGGTGAGGAGGGCCGCCATATACTGCCGGGGGTAGTGGAACTTGAACCAGGCCGTCTGATAGGCCACCACGGCGTAGCTGACGGCGTGGGCTTTGTTGAAGGCGTAGTTGGCGAAGTCGTAGATCTCGTTGTAGATGGCCTCCGCCACTGCCGGCGGGATGCCGTTGGCCTCGCAGCCCCTGATGTTCCGGTCCGGGTCCCCGTGGAGGAAGGCCTCCCGCTCCCGCTCGATGTCCTTGACCTTCTTCTTGCTCATGGCCCGGCGGACCATGTCGGCCTGGCCGAGAGAATAGCCCGCCAGCTGCTGGAAGATCTGCATGACCTGCTCCTGGTAGACGATGCAGCCGTAGGTGATGGAGAGGATAGGCTCTAAGGACGGGTGCTTGTAGGTCACCAGCTTGGGGTCGTGCTTGCAGGCGATAAATCGGGGGATGGATTCCATAGGACCGGGGCGGTAGAGGGCCACGATGGCGGTGAGGTCCTCAATGGACTGGGGCTTCAGCCCCACGCACACCCCCGTCATCCCTGCCGACTCCATCTGGAACACGCCGCTGGTCTTCCCTGCCGTCAGCATGTCGAAGACCTCCTGGTCATTCTCCGGAATATCGGAGAGGGAGAAGTCCGGCTGGTCCTTCCGGACCATCTGCACCGCGTCCTCCAGGACCGTCAGGTTCCGAAGGCCCAAAAAGTCCATCTTCAGAAGACCCAGCTCCTCCAGGGTCACCATGGTGTACTGACAGACCACTGTGTCGTCGTTCTTGGCGAGAGGCACGTAGGTCATCACCGGGTCCTTGGTGATGACCACGCCGGCAGCGTGGGTGGAGGCGTGGCGGGGCATGCCCTCCAGCGCCTTGGCGGTATCGATGAGCTTGTGGACGTTTGGGTCCTCGTCGTACATGTCCTTCAGGGGCTTGGAGAGGCGGAGAGCATCGTCCAGAGTGATGTGGAGGGCACCAGGGCCCGCGGGCACCTGCTTGGCCACCACGTCCACGTCGGCGTAAGGCATGTTCAGCACCCGGCCCACATCCCGTATGGCGCCCCGGGCGGCCATGGTGCCGAAGGTGACGATCTGGGCCACATGGTCGTCGCCGTACTTCCTTCGGACGTACTCCACTACCTCGTCCCGGCGGGTGTCGCCGAAGTCCATGTCGATATCCGGCATGCTCACCCGCTCCGGGTTGAGAAACCGCTCGAAGTAGAGGCCGTATTTCATGGGATCGATGTCGGTGATGCCGAGACAGTAGGACACCATACTGCCGGCGGCACTGCCGCGGCCGGGGCCCACGGGGATGCCCACACTGCGGGCGTAGTTCACAAAGTCCGAGACGATGAGGAAGTAGTCCACAAAGCCCATCCGCCGGATCATGTTCATCTCATACTCCAGCTGCTCCCGACACTCCTCACGGCCTGCATAGCGCTGCAAAAATCCCTTCTCGCACTGCTCCTTCATGTAGGAGAAGGCGTCGTAGCCCTCGGGCAGCTGGAACTGAGGCAGGTGGTACTTGCCGAAGGTGAACTCTAAATTGCACTTTTCCGCGATCCGCTCCGTGTTGGAAATGGCGTCGGGGTACTCCCGGAAGAGGGCCTCCATCTCCTCGGTGGACCGGACGTAGAAGTTCTGAGGCTCGTAACGCATCCGGTTCTCGTCCTCCACCAGCTTGCCGGTCTGGATGCAGAGAAGCACGTCGTGGGTCTCCGCGTCCTCCTTCCGGAGGTAGTGGCAGTCGTTGGTGCAGACCAAGGGGATGCCGGTGTCCTGGTGGAGCCGCAGCAGCCCCCGGTTCACCTCCACCTGGTCCCGGATGCCGTGGTCCTGGAGCTCCAGGTAGAAGTCCTCCCCGAAGATTTCCCGCATCTCCAGGGCATGCTCCCTGGCGCTGTCGTAGCCCCGCTGGAGAAGCCTTCTGGGGATCTCCCCGGCGAGGCAGGCGCTGAGGGCGATGAGGCCCCCGCTGTGCTTTTGAAGAAGGTCCATGTCGATCCGGGGCCGGATGTAGAACCCCTCGGTGAAGCCCAGGCTCACCATGTAGCTGAGGTTCCGGTAGCCCTCCTCGTTCTTGCACAGCAGCACCAGGTGGCGGCTCTCCGCGTCGAACTCGTGGACCTTGTCGAACCGGGACCGGGCGGCCACATAGACCTCGCAGCCGATGATGGGCTTCACCCCCTCCGCCAGGCAGGCCCGGTAGAAGTCGATGACGCCGTACATGACCCCGTGGTCGGTGATGGCTACGGCGGACTGCCCCAGCTCCTTCACCCGCTTGGCAAGGCCCTGGATGCGGCAGGCCCCGTCTAAAAGGCTATATTCGGTATGGACATGGAGGTGAACAAAGGACATAGTGGATTCCTTTCTCGGTCCCGGGGGACCCGGTCAGAATGGGAAGAAGAAAGCCCCTCTATAGGGGCTTTCCGCACTTAGGGCAGAAGTTGGGAAGACTGGTGGGGATCCTTCCCCCCAGCATCAGCGATGCGCCGCAGTGAGGGCAGCGAAGGCGGAGGTAGGCCAACAGGATGCCGCCGAACACACCTGCCATGCCAAGAACACACAGCAAAACGGCAAAACCACCCGGGACCGTACTCTGCGAACATTGCGAAACGATCCACGCCACCAGCAAAAGCCCCAGGCCACCGTAGAAGGTTCCGTTGACCACGTTCAGCATTTGGCGGCAGTCCATGCTCCTCCACTTTTCCTGTAGGTTTTTCATCCGGCTCCCCTCCCTGCCGTCAGCCCTCCGCCAGCATCTCCTCCAGAATTTCCACGGCGGAGACGATGTATACCCCGCAGGTCTTCTCGATGCCCATGGCCGAGGCGGCGGGGCTCTTCTCCGCCGCGGGGTCCAGAGGCTTCAGATCCCGGCAAACGAGGCTGGGGAAGCGGCTTAAAAAGCGGCTGTGGAACGCCTTCATCTTCGCCGCCGCCAGGTCCTTGGCGGCCTGGTCCTCCGGGCTGCTGTGGGGCCACTTTGCCCCGATGACCACCGCCGCACCGCTGACCACTCCGCAGATCTCCTCCGCCCGGAAGCCGCCGCCGAAGGCGCCGCAGAGGGCGGCCAGCCGCTCCACCGGCAGGCCCACCACGTCGGCAAAGCTGCAGGCCACCGCCTGAGCGCAGCTATAGCCCTGCTCATGGTACTCGTAAGCCTGTTTCGTCCGTTCCATTCCCGTCTCCTCCTTCGTTTCTCTACTCTTTTGACAGCTCGATGAGTTTCCTCAGCCGATGGTTGAGGCAGCTTTTGCTGATAGGGGGATCGAACTCCTCCGCCAGCTCGCTGAGGGACAGCTCCGGATAGGTTTCCCGCAGCACCACCGTCTCCTTCAGCTTCTCCGGCAGATCCTGGAGCCTGCCCATCTCCTGGAGGCGGCCGATGGCTTCCAGGTGCTCCTGGGCGGCGTCCACTGCCTTGCCCACATTGGCTGCGTCGCAGTTGACCCGGCGGTTGATGTCGTTGCGGAGATCCTTCTCCACCTTGGCATTCATGATCTCCATAGCCGCCACCGGCGCCCCCATTCTCGTCAGCAGCTCTTCAATCTGAGTGCTGTTTTTGAAATAGGTCACCTGGTAGCCCCCACGGGCCACATCCCGGGGCACATAGCCCATGTCCGTCAGAAGAGCCGTCAGCTCCCGGCTGGCCTGGATGTGGGAGGTGGCCAGCTCCAGGTGGTAGCGCTTGGAGGGGTCGGTGACGCTGCCCCCGGCCAAAAAGGCCCCACGGAGAAAGGCCGCCCTGCAGCAGTCCTCCTCCAAAAGCCCGAAGTTGATGTGGAGTACCGGATTCTGCTGGGGGTCGTAGCCCAGAGCGTTGATGATACTCCCCAGCTTGTCCGCCCCCTCCAGGCGGAGGATGTACTTCCCCTTCCCCACGTCCTCCTCCGGCAGCTGGTCGAAGGACACGGAGAAGGCCCGCTGGAAGAGAATGGGCAGCCGCCTGGCGAAATCCCCGTTCTCCGTGATGATCCGCACCTCTCTGGGAGAGAAGGTGTTGCAGTACAACAGCACGCCGTAGGCCTCCGCCCGGACGCAGCAGGGCCGCTGCATCCCGTCCCGGCACAGTTCGATTTTCGCATCCGAGGAAAAGGACATGGGTCGATACTCCTACTCTTTTCTTTGTCTCAGGTTTCAATGCGGTAGCCGCCGCCGGCCAGACGGACGCTGCGCTCTCCGTGGAGCTCCATCAGGGCCCGGGCCAGCAGAGCCGGGTCGTGGCGGACATAGTGTTCCGTCACCAGGGACACGGGCCGGTACACCAGCTCCACCCCCAGTTTGGCGCACTCCGCCTCGTCGCACACCAGGGGCTCCGCCCCCTCCGCCTCATACTTCTCGCACATCGCCGGGGGGATGGGGGCGGAGTTCACCAGGCACAGCCGGAACAGGCCCGGCAGGGAGTGCTGGAAGATGGCCCGGATGTGGTCGGCGGCGGTGTAGCCCTCCGTCTCCCCCTCCTGGGTCATCACATTGCCCACATAGACCTTCAAGGCCTGGGACCGAGCCACCGCCTCGGCTACCCCTTCCACCAGCAGATTGGGAATGACGCTGGTGTAGAGACTCCCGGGCCCCAGCACAATCATGTCCGCCCCCTCTATGGCCTCCAGGGCCTGGGGCAGAGCGGCAGGCCGCTCCGGCAGCAGCCGCACCCGACGGATGCGGCAGTCCTCCCGCTTTTTGCAGTAGAAGATCTTGCTCTCCCCCACCACCCGGGCGTCGTTGACGAACTCCGCCTCCAACTGCACATCGGCGGTGGTCACCGGCAGCACCCTGCCGGTAATGGCCAGCACCTGACTCATCCGCTCCACCGCCTCGTCAAAGGAGGGAGAGATGCCGTTGAGGGCAGCCAGGAGGAGATTTCCGAAGCTCTGGCCTGCCAGGGACCCGTCGGTGAAGCGGTAGTGCATCAGCTCCTTCATCACCGGCTCGGCGTTGGCCAGGGCCTCCATACAGTTGCGGATGTCCCCCGGCGGCGGCATACCCAGCTCCTGACGCAGCACGCCGGACCCGCCTCCGTCGTCGGCTACAGTGACGATGGCGGTAATGCGGTCCGTATAGGCTTTGAGCCCCCGCAGCATGGTGCTCAGGCCCGTGCCGCCGCCGATGGCCACGATCCGGGGACCGCCCCGGCGGCGGGGGTGTATGGCGTCTCTCATAGCGCTCCTTCCTCAGTTCCGGGTCATGTCCCGGTGGTTTTCCGTCACCTGATAGCCGAGGCGGCCGATGTAGTCCACCAGGGCCCGCGTCACCGCCACAGAGCGGTGATGGCCTCCGGTGCAGCCGATGGCAATGACCAGCACCGTCTTCCCCTCCTCCTTGTAGTAGGGCAGAAGAAAGGCGATCAAGTCCTCCAGGCGCTTCATAAAATCCTTGGTCTGGGAAAAATTGAAGACGTAGTCGTAGACCTCCCGGTCCAATCCCGTCTTGCTCCGCAGCTCCTCAATATAATAGGGGTTGGGCATGAAGCGGACGTCAAACACCAAATCCGCCTCCATGGGCAGGCCGTGCTTGAAACCGAAGGATACCACGTTCACCGTCATCTCCTGCCGGGCCCCCGGCGCGCCGAAAAGTCGGGCCAGCTCCCCCTTCAGCTTGGCAGTGGAGTAGGTGGTGGAGTTGATGACGTAATCCGCCCGGTCCCGGACAGGGCGCATCAGCTCCATTTCCCGGTTCACCGCCGCCTCCAGAGACCCGCACTCCCCATAGAGGGGATGGGGCCGCCGGGTCTCCTTGTAGCGCTTGATGATGGTGGCCACGGAGGCCTCCAGAAACAGGAGGCGGCAGGTAAACTGCCCCTGCTTCAGCTCGTCCAGCACCCGGAAGAACTCTCCGAAGTCCTCCCCCGCCCGAACGTCGTACACCAGGGCCAGACGGTCATACCGCCCTTGGGTTCCGGCGCAGAACTCGGCGAACTTCAAGATGATGCCCGCCGGCATGTTATCTACAATATAGTAGCCCATATCCTCCAGGAAGCTGGCGGCCTGGCTCTTGCCGCCGCCGGACAGCCCGGAGATAATGAGGATTTCCATCCTGTACACCCGCTCTCTTTTTCTCTCTCCCGTTCTCTCCGCTCACCGGCCCAGCAGCCGGACCTCCGGCTCCAGAGTGACGCCGGTGGCCTCGTACACTGTCTTCCGCACGTGGTCCATGAGGGCCAGCACGTCGGCGCAGGTGGCGCCTCCGGCGTTGATGACGAAGCCCGCGTGCTTCTCCGACACCTGGGCCCCGCCGATCCGGAAGCCCTTGAGGCCGCACTGCTCGATAAGGGTACCGGCAAAGTGGCCCTCCGGCCGCTTGAAGGTGCTGCCGGCGCTGGGGTACTCCAAGGGCTGCTTACTCCGCCGCCGCTTTCCCAGCTCCTCCATCTCTCCCCGGATGGCCTCCCGGTCCCCCGGCTGGAGGGTCAACTCCGCCCACAGCACCACCGCCTCCGACCAGGTGGAGAAGACGCTGCGGCGATAGCCGAATTTCAGCTCCGGCCCCTCCAGGGTTACCACGCCTCGATCCGGGTCCCAGACCCCCACCCGGCGCACTACCTGGCACATCTCGCCGCCATAGGCGCCGGCATTCATCACCACCGCGCCCCCCAGAGTGCCGGGGATACCGTGGGCGAAGGCGAAGCCCGCAAGCCCCAGGTCCCTGGCCCGTACGGCAATCCTGGCGAGAGGAGCCCCCGCCATGGGGCGGAGGACTGTCTCCCCCGTCTGCTCCACACCGTCCATGGCGGCGGTGGAGATCACCAGTAAATCCACCCCTTCGTCCGCCGCCAGGAGGTTGGAGCCGTTGCCGATCACCGTGTGGGGCAGGTCTTTTGCCAGCTCCAGCAGCTGCGTCAGCTCCTCCTCCGAGGCGGGCAGGGCCAGACGGCGGGCGGGGCCGCCGATACGGAAGGTGGTGTGGCGGGCCATGGGCTCCTCCCGCAGCACCTTCAGCGCCGGCAGCCTCCGCTGTTGTTCTGTGTCAAAGGTCTCGTACCAGGGCATGGCGTTCCTCCGTTCGATGGTTGGTTACTCTCTCCCCAGAAGGGCCGCGCCGATGATGCCGGCGTCGTTGCCCAGGTGGGCCTTGGCCAGCAGGGTGTGGCGGTCCGCATCCTTGTCGTAGCGCAGCGCCTCCACCTTCTTCTGGAGGGGGAAGAGGAGCGCCTCGTCGGCCTCGTTGCTGACGCCGCCGCCGATACACACCACCTCCGGCTGAAGGAGGTTGACCAGGTTGGTGATGCCCTCGGCCAGATAGGTGAGGTACTGGTCCACCACCTCCTTGGCGGCGTCGTCCCCCTCCCGGGCGGCGGTGAAGGCGGTGCGGCCGTCCACCTGCTCCAGCCGTCCCTCGGCCACGTGCCACATGGCGCTGCTCCGATTCTGCTCCATGGCAATCCGTGTCAGGCGGATGAGGCCGCTGGCGGAGGCATACCGCTCCCAGCAGCCGCGGCGGCCGCAGGTACACTGCTCCCCGCCGGAGACGATGACCATGTGGCCCCCCTCCCCGGCGCAGCCGTTGAAGCCCCGAAGAATTTTCCCATTGAGAATAATACCGGTGCCCACTCCGGTGCCCAGGGTCACCAGAATGAGGCTTTCAATGTCCTTGTTGGCAAAGTGGTAGAACTCCCCCAGAGCGGCGCAGTCGGCGTCGTTGCCCAGATAAACAGGAATGTCCCAGCTGCGCTGGATCATCTCCGCTACCGGCATGTTCCGGATAGGGATGTTCACCGTTTTGACAATAGTTCCCTTGTTCACGTCCACCACGCCGGGCACGCCCATGCCGATGTACTGCACCTGGTCCCGGGAAATGCCGTTCTTCTCCACCAGCGCTGTGGCCAGGGCACAGAGATCCCCGGCAAACTTCTCCGGCGACTCCCACACCAGGGGCATTTTCTTGGCGTCGACAATCTCAAAGGCCTCGTTGACCAGCCCCGCCTTCAGGTTGGTTCCGCCCACGTCAATTCCAATGGTATACATCTTCCGATTCTCCTTCTCTTATTCTCCCGCGCCCAGCTTGGCCAGACGGTCGGCCATCTGCTGGGCGGAGTTGAAGCCGTACTTCTTGTGGCGGTTGTTCATGGCGGCCACCTCCACAATCACCGCCAGGTTCCGCCCGGGCTGGACGGGAATGGTCACCATGGGCAGCTCCACTCCCAGGATATTCATGGTCTGCTCGTCAAGACCAAAGCGGTCGTAGAACTTATCCTCCTTCCAGTGCTCCATCTCCACCACCAGATCAATCTGACTCTCCAGCTTTACGGCGCTCATACCGAACAGCTGCTGGAGGTCCACCAGGCCGATGCCTCTCAGCTCGATGTAGTGGCGGATGAGCTCCGGAGCCTTGCCGATGAGCTGGTTGGAGACACGGCGGATGTCCACCGCGTCGTCGGCTACCAGCCGGTGGCCCCGCTTCACCAGCTCGATGGCGGTCTCGCTCTTGCCGATGCCGCTGTCGCCGATGATGAGGACGCCCTCGCCGTAGATATCCAGCAGAACGCCGTGGCGTGTGACGGTTGCGGCCAGCTCGTGGTTGAGGTAGTCGATGACCTTGCTGGTGAAGACCACGGTGGTGTCGGAGGTGGACAGCAGGGTCCGGCCGAATTTCCGGGCCATCTCCATACACTCGGGGAAGCAATTGAGATCCCGGGAAATCACCAGGGCAGGGATCTCATACTCAAAAAGGCCGGCAAAGCTCTCCACCCGCCGCTGATGGTCCATACCCTCCAGCATCTTGGTTTCCGCCATGCCGATGACCTGGAGGCGGCGGGGATCAAAGTAGTCGAAAAAGCCCACGAACTGGAGGCCGGGACGGTTGACGTCCTTGATGCCGATTTCGGCGGTTTCGTAGTCTCTCCCTGCGTACAGAATCTTCAGGCCGAAGTGCTCGACCAGGCGCTTGAGCTTGACAGTTCCGTTGATCTCGTCTCTGACCATCATGATGGTTGTCCTCCCTACCCTTCTCGATTGGCGGAGACGCGGTCCAGGCGGCTCCCGGCGTTCCGGCCCGCACTTCCGCTGCATTTGTCAATATGGGATATTATATCGTATCCCCAGGCCAAATACAAGCGGGAAGCGAAAATGGCCCGCCGGCCCTCGGAGGGCTCCGGGACGGTTTTTCAGTTTTTTGAGAAATTTTCAAAAATTATACTTGCATTTTGGAGGGAGGCGTGCTAATATAATCGCTGTGGCTTGTATCAGGCTATCGAATATATAAACAGCAAGGAGGTGCAGCGGATGGCTAAGTGTCAGTTCTGCGACAAGGGCGTCACCTTTGGGATTCAGGTTTCCCACTCTCACCGGCGTTCCAATCGTGCATGGAAGCCCAACGTCAAGCGCGTGAAGGCTATCGTCGACGGTACCCCCCGCCATGTGTACGTTTGTACCCGGTGTCTGCGTTCCGGGAAAGTTACCCGGGCTGTCTAACATAGCGTTTGCGGTGAAAAACCGCCCAGCGATTTGGCTGGGCGGTTTTTTTCTGTCCTTTGGCTGGACGAGCTGTTTTTGCCCTCTGACGGGGGCGGATCCTCCTTTGCCGGCGGCCGACGGAGTTTCGATTGGTGTTATGCCTCCGGCGGGTGACTTTTCTTGCCAAAGAAAAGTCACCAAAAGTTGGCTT